>NZ_CP019343.1:3833210-4152644 GCF_002117105.1 Oceanicoccus sagamiensis
CCTACGCTTTTCGATCAGGAAAGTGAAAGTTGGGCCATCTTCGCCCAGGGTACCTGGAATGTCTCTGACACTCTTCGCGTGACGCTGGGTCTGCGCTATAACGAAGAGTCCAAGGATTTGGATAAGGTCTCTGACTCCGAGGGCTTGCTGGTTAGGAGCGCTACCGGTTTCCCGGTTTACTCCAACCCTGCCAATTCTGAGTCAATTGCTGATCTACGGTCACACAGCTTTACCGGCCTGAGTCGTGATGAAGATAAAGTGACTTACTCCAGTAATATTCAGTGGGATATGACAGATAACGCCATGCTTTACGCCAGTGTCAGCACCGGTTTCAAGGGCGGTGGTTATGACGAAGCCTACAGCAGTCAAGGCTACGAGGTTCGTTTGGTGAACTTTCTTACCGGTGCAGAACTCGGAGCGACAGTACCGGGTAATGATCCCTCAATACTGGAGTATGAAGACGAAGAGGTACTCGCCTATGAGCTCGGCGCAAAAATGACGCTGCTGGATGGCGCTGCTGAATTAAACGCCGCAGTATTTCGGATGGAGTACGACAACCTGCAGACCAGCTCTCTGGTTGGCGATACATTCCGTGTAGGCAATGCGGGCGAGTCGATTAGTCAGGGCGTGGAACTTGATGGCCGTATCTGGTTATCCGATCGTTTGACAGTAGGGGGCGGCGTTGCTTTTCTTGACGCCTACTATGATGACTTTTCAGGTGCCACCTGTACCACCCCGCAAAATATGGATCCGGCTAACAACCCCGGTTGTTTGCTTGAAGACGGCAGCAATATCGTCACGCCGGGGGAGAAAGGCGGACAGAACCTGAAGGACGAGACCCTGGTCTTTGCGCCGGAGTGGAGTGCCAGTTTTTTCGCCACCTATGTGATTCCCGTTGGTACTACCATGGAGCTGGTCAATGGCCTGGATATCAACTATAGCGATGAGTATTACTCAGCGCTGGATCTTGATCCAAATACCAAGCACGACGCTACCACTATTATCAATGCGCGTATCGCGCTGGCTAGCACCGATGACAGTTGGACGCTGGCTGTGATTGGTAGAAACCTGACCGATGAAGAGACCTACCTCTGGAAAAGCGATTTGCCCGTCACTAATTCCAACAGTTACTACGGTGTACCGGAAGCACCACGCACTATTTCCATTCAAGGCCGCTACCGCTTCTAAAGGACTTCCCTCGCGTTAACCTGACCACCGCTGATATATGGACGTATAAGCGGTGGTCAGACTTGGATAAAGAATAATTATATGAGCGCAGCCTCTACTAAATCAGGCATTGAAAACTATCCGCGATTTATTCTCGGTTTTTTGATGTTGCTTAACATTCTCAATATGGTGGATAGAAACTTACTCGCCAGCTTTGGCCCGCAAGTGGTTGCCGACCTTAACTTGAGTGATAGTGAGTTTGGTCTACTGACGGGTGTTATTTTTGTCTTTTTTTATTCCATCATGGGACTTGTGATGGGTTTTTTGGCGGACCGTTATCATCGCCCGCGACTGATTGCTGTCGGTCTTGTGATGTGGAGTGTGCTAACTGCTTACTCGGGTATAGCCAAGAACTTTCTACAATTAGCGACCGCACGTGTATTTATTGGGGTAGGGGAGTCCTGCCTGTCTCCAACATCGATGTCACTGTTATCGGATTTGTATCCGGCTCAACAACGAGGACTCGTCTCTGCCATTTTTTACCTTGGCGTACCCCTTGGTGCTGGTGCAAGTTTTATCGTTGCTGGTGTGCTGGGTCCGCAACTGGGTTGGCGAAATTGCTTTCTGATTATGGGGGCGGTCGGTTTGGTACTGGTAATACCCCTGTTGTTCATCAATGACCCTCAGCGCGGATTAAAAGATACAGCCATTGATAAAGCAAGCAATAACGACAGGTGGAGTGAATTATTTATCGCACTCAAGCAGAATCCAGCAATCATGTTGACTATGCTAGGTGCCATTTTTTTGCATATTCCAGTCGGTGCCGCTAACTTCGCACAACTTTGGTTGGTTAGGGAGCGGGGTTTTGAAGCGTCTGACATAGCAACGCTATACGGCAGCCTATTTATTGTGTTTGGAACGCTTGGCACTTTGCTGGGTGGTGTACTGGGAGATTGGTACCATGCTCGTTATCAAGGTGGCAGAGTTAGACTGCTGGCTTTGCTTATGGTGATATTGACGCCGCTACTTTTGGGGTATCGCTTAGCTGATCCCTCATCGTCTTTTTTTTATATCGGTATGTGTGCAGGTTTTTTCTTAATGACAGCATTCTACGGGCCAGCATTTTCAACCATTCAGGATTTATCGCCCCCCAGAATGAGAGCGCGCATGACTGCCATACTCCTGATTGCCTGTAACCTGATTGGACTGGGATTAGGGGCGGTTATTACCGGGGTAATTAGTGATCTATTGCAGGCTCAGTTGGTAGAAAACTCACTAACCTGGTCATTAATGGCGGCAGACTTGATATCGTTCTTGACGATACCTTCGTTTATCTGCGCTTCATTGTATATAGCCAGATATCAGAAAAGAAAAGCGCTATAAACTCATTGTTGAATTTATTCGCTTAAAAGGCAGATGTATTAATGATAAAAAAAATCACTGCTGCAATATGCATAATTCTCGTTCTCGGTATTGCCATTATTATCTTAGGCAAACAGCCCGAGCCACTCGACAAAGAGAGTGAAAGCTCGCTAATTTTGGCCACTCACCCCTATGGCTTTATACGCAAGGATTTACGCTTAGTAGATAGTACTCGCCCAACCCAAGCCAATAAAGATTTTACTGGAGTCGATTCGCGTACTCTGGATGTATCCTATTGGCACCCGGTCAATCGACTCGGTGAACTGCCTGAGGGAAAGCATCCGTTGGTGGTGTATTCCCATGGTTTTGGTTCAACGAGAAATAGTGGTCAGCATATAGCCGAGTTTCTTGCCAGTAATGGCTATATCGTTATTGCAGCAGATTTCCCTTTGACTAACACCAGTGCGCCTGGTGGTCCTAAATTGAAAGATGTCGTCAATCAGCCAGGTGATGTGTCGTTTTTGATTGATAACGTTATCCTCTGGTCACAAGACAAAGAACACGTTTTAGCGACGCATCTTGATACTACTCGTATTGGTGTTACAGGTATTTCACTCGGTGGAATGACAACTATTTTAGTGAGCTATCACCCAAGCAATCGTGATCCACGTATCAAGGCGGCCGCCTCCATTGCAGGGCCGACCAATACCTTTTCGGAAACGTTTTACCGCAACACCGGTATTCCTTTTTTAATGTTGGCATCTAACATCGACGCATTGGTACCTTACAACGAGCATGCTTTAACGGTGCTGGATAGGGTGCCACAATCCAGTCTTGTCACCATTGCCGGTGGTAGTCACTTGGGATTCGCTGACTATAGCGGTATTTTACGCTGGCTTGATAATCCGGATGCTATCGGTTGTTATTCGCTAATGAACAATATCGATATTGAAGAAGAACCCTGGCATGCATTGCTAGGTACTCCGGAGCAGGGCGTACTTTACGAGCCTGTCCCTTTGCCTTGCCAAACGATGCCACTGCCGGAAGCAATAAACCCGTTACGGCAACATAGCTTGACCCAGTTGGTTATCTTTAGCTTTTTCGAATCCCATTTCAATAAAGCTCGAGAGAAACGCAATTATTTTAATCATTTTTTGCACGAAGTTTTACCACAGGAAATTACCGAGGTGAGTGTACGTCGCCGAAACAACTAATGCATACCAATCTGACAGACCTGTTAAGGCTGCCGACTGATGTTACGCACTAGTTCCCCGTTGTCCGCTTAAACTGGGTTGGTGTCATATCAGTGACTCGCTTGAAAGCATCATAGAAGGATGATTTCGATTTGAATCCAACTTCAAAGGCCAGTTCGACAATCGGCATTTCCGCCGTAGCAGGGTCAAGCAACATACGCCTGGCGAGATCTATTCGGTAGCTATTAACGAAGCTGAAAAAATTCTGGTTCATCTGCCCATTTAGTACCTGCGATGCCTGTGGTGCAGTCAAACCCGCTGCCTCAGCCAGTTCAGGTAAAGTCAGATCAGGGTTCAGGTATAGTTCCTGCTCCTGCATCACTTCCACCAGTTTAATTCTGGAGCGCTGGCCGTCCTCGTTACTAATTTTAGATCGTTTGTATTTGCCATCCGACTCAGCCTCGTCTTCCTTTACAGCTATAGAATGGGTATGGCTAGCAGATTCCTGCTCGCTTGATGGCTCTTGCTCTCCATTCGACACCTCTGCATTCGACACCTCTGAGTTCGACACTTGAGGCGGATGGGTTTGCCTTTTTTCCCACTTAGGTTCACTTTCCAAGGCTTGCACCACACCGCGAATCAAGCTGGGTTGAAGCAGTGCACTTACCGCGAGACCATAAAATAGAATCACCAGCAGAACCGCATAGGCATTCGCGAGAGGAGCTGAGACATCATAGAGATTTAACAACAGAGGGATACGATTAAATAACAACAGCAGCACAAGAAATACGAGGAAAGAAATGGTCAGTAAGCGTAGCCAACGGAGATTCATTTGCTCCAGCGATGAAAAGTGCAGCTCTAAGCGCTGGTTGTGACCTTTGATTAACTTAAGCACAAGGAAGCAATAAACAGCCGACTGAGCTACAAAAAATATCATATGAAAGTGCGACTCGATCAATATGCGCCAAAAGCCACCCATAAAACCCCATATTATGGTTTCAGTCGAAGGGCTACTTCCCAGAAAACTCCATAAATGAGTTGTGAGGAGTCGCTGCTGGTCGGCATCTAACTGCCAAAATTTTAGGTTATTTAACGCAAAAAAGAGCACCGCCGGTAGAAAATGCCAGCTTTGGCGATAATTGATTTTTGCCCCGGTAATGCTAAGTGCATAAAGGTAGAGTAGGGGAGCCCAGGTAAAACGGAGTTGCTGAAGGAGCAGGGAATACTGGGGATAATCGTTAAACACGCCTGATCGAATGAGCAACCGCTGTAATAGGAGGGCCGCAGTAGCCAGTACCAGAGCAGCCATAAAACTATTGGCCAATCGGTGATCGGAACGGACATATAGCAAGACGCCAGCAATAACAACACCCTGCACAACGCCGATTCCGATAAGTATATCAATAAGATTCATTAAACTTTAAGCGCCCTTTTTTATAATAACTAATGAATGTTGAAGCCTTAGTACCTACAAAGCTGCAGCGTATTTTCATTAACATTCATTCGATCAAGCTTTCTATCGCGTATTATTCTACAACTTAATCCATAATGCCAAAAGCAGCATCTTCCCTTTGGATTAACAACTGGGTGTTGCCCAATCAACTTTAATAAGGTGTTTTGAGTATAGGTGGAAGTAGGCTTTCTAGTACTCCTGTTTGAGCTGGGTCGAACCAGAGATTTTCTAGCCAACAATTTGACTGGTGAGGAGGGAGATTTGCTCCTTGATTTCATCAAAGACAAACTGGCCTGCGGGGG
Source organism: Oceanicoccus sagamiensis (assembly GCF_002117105.1). Taxonomy (GTDB): domain Bacteria; phylum Pseudomonadota; class Gammaproteobacteria; order Pseudomonadales; family Dasaniaceae; genus Oceanicoccus; species Oceanicoccus sagamiensis. Next base: position 3,838,688 of record NZ_CP019343.1, read on the forward strand.
AGAATGACTGTTGCTTACGATGAACCAGAGCGATGACCGTGTGGAAATCAGTGCCTGGGATATTGAGTTTGACCAGATCACCGCGTTCGACCTGCTGGCGTATATAGCTGGTCATGGGGTTGAGGATAATGATGTCGCACTCTTTAGCCAGACTAACATAGAATTCCGAGGAAGCAACATCAATAAAGGATTCTGGTTGCTTAATATCGTTGCCAGCAAAGGCAGAAGACCAGCCATGAATATCAGCAGCCCAGTCCTTACCATAAGCCAAACGGTAATCTAGTACCTGCTCTAAAGACACCTGTTTTTTTTGGGCCAGCGGGTGCTGTTTTCCAACCACTAATTTATAGGGCATTCTAAATAATTCATGATGAACAGCGTCAGGGTGTTGTGTATCCACAGGTATTTCAGCAAAAAAGAAGTCGATATCACCGCTAATTAACTGGCTCATTGACCAGCTATAAATTCCATGACAGGTGAGAATCTGGATTCGAGGGTAGCGAGAAATAAATCTACCGATAATACTACCCATTTCGGTGGTTGCGACAAAAGGCGAGATGCCGAGCCGGACCTGGCCTTCACCGATACCCTTGAGCTGATTGATGTCGTCGAGGGCATTTTGCACCAGGGAATCCATTTTTTGTGCGTGTTCAAACAAGGATTTACCAAAAGTCGTGGGTACCAGCTTGCCAGAGCCACGCTCTAGGAGCTGCACACCGAGTTTGGATTCGAGACCTTTTATCGACAAGCTAAGAGCCGGCTGCGAGATATGCACGGCTTCGGCGGCTTTACGAAAGCTGCCCATCCTGACAATGGCGGAAAAATAGCGGAGTTGTTTGATGTCCATAGCGGATAAGTAAAACAAAAGACTTTCATTAAAACAATAAAATTGACAAATATTTACTGATCCCTTGAAATAGCGGCTAGTGGTGTGGGTTTCCCACATTTGAATTATAGATTTATATCGAGCGAGGTTATTCAATGTCAATGCACGGCAAAGTTTGTTTAATTACCGGGGCTGCCCGCGGCTTGGGTAGGGTTACCGCTCTGGAAATGGCCCGGCAGGGTGTTGAGAAAGTGTTTCTGGTCGATTGGGAAGGGGAGCATGGTACTCGCACTCGTGATGAAATCAACGCAATAACAGGTCGTGACACTGCTGAGTTTATTTACTGTGATCAGTCCTCACTGGCGCAAGTGAGAAAGTTGGCCGATACGATTAAGTCTAAGACCGATAAGCTCCATGTTTTGGTGAACAATGCCGGTATTACCGACCCGGTACGTCGGTTAAGTGTCGATGGTTTTGAGATGCATCTGGCCACCAATCATCTGTCACATTTTCTGTTAACGTACTTACTGTTGGATTTATTGAAGGCCAGTACGCCGGCCAGAATCGTCTGTATATCCTCCGACGCCCATAAGGCTGGCCCGGGTTTAGACTTTGACGATTTTAATAATGAAGCTATCTGGAAGGGAAATATAATATCCAATGCTGCAGCGTTCACCGCTTACCATCGCTCCAAACTATGTAACATCTTTTTTATGCAGGAGCTATCGGAGCGGCTTTTTGGCACCGGAGTAGTTATTAATGCGGTTTCGCCTGGGTATTTCGTTAACACCACTATTTATCGAAATATGCGTGGCATGTTCAAGTGGGGGGCAATGATGGTATTTGGCTTTGGCAGTATGCTGGGTTTGAATACGCCGGAAAAGGGTGCGCGCTCCCATATATATTTGTCCTGTTCGCCAGACGCTGAAAACATTAAAGGTAAATATTTTGAAAATGCTAAAGAAAAGGCAATGGGTAAACAGGCTTTTGATGAGCAGGCGCGTAAGCGTCTATGGGCTTTGAGTGAAGAAATGGTGGGTGTTGTTTTTGACTAAGCTGCATTTATGACCTTGAATGCGACGCCACAAAATTAGAAGCAGGATAAAAAATGTTTTACACTGAACGTGTTTTTCGCGGCTTTGATCTTAATACTGGAACCTGGTCGGATACCTTGGCATTAAGTGCTGCTGCCTTGGCTGTGGTTATTTATATCACCATTTTTTTGCTCCGAAAAAAAGATGATTCCAAATATTACAATAGCCCACTGGCGTGGTTGCGGGCGTTTGGTTTCTTTAGTGTTTGTTTTGCGCTTGGTGCGGCAACCGGTGTCGCTGAAAAAATAATTAGCGAACCCTGGGGGCCGGTGGCGGCGGCTGATAACTGGATGTTTGTTGGCGGCGCAGTTATTTTTGCCATCATTATTGCTAATGGCTATCTCCATATATGGCCGCGTGGCACCTATGTAAAAAATCGAAAGTTTTATTGGACGACTATTCCAATGGGGCTTATTTGGGGTATTGCGGAAGGGCAGCTACATCTTGCTACCTGGTCATTATTGGAAATGACCGGGATGTGGCCGATTGCTACAGCGGTGTTAACCATGGTGATTTTGCCGAACTACCAATGGCATATGTATTACTGGGATGTCTATGTTGAACCCGGCCACAACATCCTGGAAACCAATATGCAAAAGGCCGGGTATTCGCATATACCTAATATGGCGTGGGCAATGGTAATGATGGTGTTATTTGCCGCTCCGGGCTTACATGTGTTGATGCAAACAGTCGCGCTTTTCTCGTGTGCTATTGCTATGCGTTTTCCACCACCATGGAAGGCCGAGTGGCATGGTAAGGACGTTGACCCAACCGGCGGACGTCCGGCCGCTGAGGTTGGGTATGACTTACAAAGCCATAGTTTCAAAGAAGGCTATCGCTAATAAATTGGTGGCGGGTAATTTCACTTTAACTGGAGAGAAAGTCAGTCCCTATAATGGCTCAAGCTCGCATCGATAAAGGGTTGTAGTTGAGTTCCACCTATCTGGAGACAATTCCACATAAAACCGAAACTGACACCAAAGGGATTAAACCTATAAGCATAATTACATATAGCTTCGCATAATGTATATTATGTTAAATAGAATATTCATTAGATATCACCCAAACCTGATAAGGCCATAACCAAAGCCCCTACACACGTTCAAAGCATCGACGCTGGAAGACTAATTGAGAAAGCCAGCAAGCTGAACTGTACCGCTATTAACATATAGGTCTGTTAGTAAACAAACCTCCCCTGAACTAACTTCACATCAGGCAACTGCACTGAAGTAATGCTGTTGGGTTTTACTACCAACGGATAGCCGGTCATGATTAGCACGCTAAGCTTGCTGGTCACGGATGTAAATCCAGGCAGAGGCTGCTCAACAATCCGTGGAACTCTATGGTCGCGGTTATTAACCGGGTTTGGATTTGGAACTGGTCAGCTGGTCATATACAGCTCGGTGTTGTCTGCGATTAATAACCAAGCCTCCGCCCGTCTCGTAACTAACCTCGATCTGAAAATCCATAGGGCTAAACCCAAAAAGGCTCCTGATAAGGAGCCTTGATCAAATCGCCACTACAGCTTATTTCTTGCGTTTGATACCGGCTAAGCCAATCAATGCTGAGCCAAAAAGCCACGCTGCAGCAGGTACAGGAACGCTGCTTACTGTTACTGAACCATTGATATAGTTGTGGTCTATCAGAGAGCCAGAGCTAGCCCATGGATTAAGACTAAATTCATTCAGTGTCAAATCGGTTACACCGGTACCTATAGCTTGAAATTCCACAGAGGCCACCGTGAAATCACCAATCACAGAAGAAAATGCATTGACCATAATACCGTTGACGGTACCGACACCATTATTAATAGTGCCAGTATCATTGAAAAAATCCCAATAACCACCATCTATTGAAACTGACAAGACGTTGAGCACTGAAGCATCAAACAAAATATTAACGCCACCGCCATCAACATTGCTGCTGAAGTCAGAACCTACGATATCAAGAGTAAACACATCGTTTAACCCCGCCGTATAATCGACATCATCCCAAGAAACGGTCGCAGCATAGGCATGCTGACCGGCTAGCATTAAAGCAACAATTAAAAACTCTTTATATTTATTTTTCATGATCTACTACCTTTACGTCATTTATTTTTACTAACAATAATTTTTGTTTTTTGAAACTTAACATCCAGCACGCTTCCGTTAGAAGCGAACGGGTTGATTTCTGATGGCTTAAGCCTTATTGCTGTTTTACCTGTTCTTTTTGCTGAAAAAGTAACTGTCGCTATACGAGCATCACCCGACACACCTTTAAAGTTACTGAATAATATATCCGATACCATATTACCCTTGCGATTAACCAGTCCTGAGGATGTTGCAAAATTCCACAATGTTGAGTTCATTGAAACATCAACAACATTAATCACTGAACGATTGAAGCGTAAGCTTACGCCCCTCCTTCTGATAAAGGAAAGTCAGACATGGCCAGATCTAAACTAAAGGTATCCCCTTTTTTTACATACACTTTTGGCTCACCTAAGTAAACTGTTGGCTCTGCAACAACAAGAGTAGATAAAACAGCGAGCAGCACCAGAGCTGATAATCTTTTTACAATAGTCATATTACTTCCTTATTGCACCAGGCCTGAAGGTCCGGGACTCTTAAAAAACAGTTGCTTGAACAGACCCAGATCTAGCGAATTTACAATTTGATCGCCGTTAAAATCGGCAGTCGAATTTCCAAATGTAAAGAAGGAGGCCTTAAACAAACCTAGATCCAGAGAATTAACCCGGCCATCATTATTCAAATCACCATCACAGGCATTGCCGTAGCCATCACGATCAACATCTAGCTGAGTTGGATTAGGCTTTTCTATGCAGTTATCCTGATAATCTAAAACACCATCATTATCACTGTCTTCATAGCGCACACCGGCATTGGCAAATAAATTGAAATTTACATTCCAGCCTGCCAGAGCACCGTCGACCATTTGCATACCCGCCACACCATCACCATCAACATCGGTAGATACTAAGCGCCACACGGTATCTTCTGTAGGAACACTCGACCAGGGATAAGGGCCATAATTGGCACCAGTCCATATAGCTCCGGGAGAGTTTGTAGTGAATGAGCTATTGATATCGTACACGTTGACTACATCGATATTTTCAGAATCTCCCCAATTAAGCAGCATATGCGCACCCACTTGCCCTACCCCTACGGTCATTTCCAGTGTCGGCCCATTATCACAACTGGCAATACCCGCCTCTAACTGAGCGACTGTGCAGCTGGTGTCAAAGACGTAATAACCTGGGCCAAACATTCTGGCGTGGTGAACACTCCAGTTATTGAAAAAGAACGGGGTATCAGACGCTATCATCAGATGATTAAATTCCGTAGAGCTGACATTGTTTGTAAGAATGCCGTTCCACTGAGCAGTAATATCGTTAGTGCCTCCAGCCACTCCGCCATCGTTATCCAGCATCGTAAAGTTATTATCCCCTTCAGCAATATCCAAATTGAAGTTGAAGCTATAACCTGCGAGTAAACCATCAATCATCGGCACACCTGCAATACCATCGCCATCATTATCCGTAGAGGCGAGGCGCCAGATCGTTTCAGGGCTTGGAGATGTAGACCATGGATATGGCCCAGGGTTGCCGCCAGTCCACAACTGACCAGCAGCACTGGTACTAAACACCGCATTAATATCGAAGACGTTAACAATGTCTGTATTAACTGATCCGTTCCAGTCAAATAGCATATGGATGCCAATCTGACCTTCTGCAACCGTCATCGTCAACATCGGGCCGCCATTACACATGGCAATGCCAGCTTCCAGTTCAGAAATCGAGCAACTGGTATCAAAGCTATAGCTACCCGGGCCAAAGACCCGCATATGATGCACATCCCAATCCATACCATAGAAAGGTGTTTCCGATGACAGCGCCATATTAGTAAAGTTGGTGTCAGCGATATCTGTGGTACTTAATCCATTCCAACTTGCCGCAATATCGTTGGCACCACCGCTAGCATTAGAGCCATCGGGGTTAAGTACAGTAAGGTTGCTACCTTTGAGTGCATCAACTGGTTCAGGCTCAACGGTAATGGTGACTAATGCCACTAATGAATCGGCATAGCCATCATTAACACTATAGCTTAGTAAATCCTGACCGGAGAAACCCTCATTGGGTGTATAGGTCAATTCTCCGCTATCACTATCAATAGCTGCAGTGCCGTTTTCAGTATTTGAAACCAGCGAATAAGTCAGAGAATCCCCATCATCATCCGAGGCTTCTAAAAGATCAGTCATAGCTGTGTTAAACGGAGTGACAAAGACTGCATTAACGGCTTCGGGAATCTGATTCACAGTGATAGAGAATGCAGCAAGAGCGGCTGATGCTGGAGTTTCAAAATCATCAGTAACGGTTATTACTATGCCTGATGTGGTTCCAGCGTCATCAGTGCTTGGGTTACCACTTAATTCACCTGTAGCCGTATTAAAACTCGACCATGCTGGTGCGCCGGTAATACTGAAGCTTAAAACATCATCTACATCTGCATCACTTGATGCTGGTATGAAGAGATAGCTTTCGCCAACATTGACAATTGTTTGTGGCAATCCATCAATTACAGGAGTTTCATTAGCAAATAATGCACTGCTTAGCCAGCCAGCATAATTGACTAGCCCATAACTGCCCGCATCATTATTTCCATCATAAATAAAACTCAGGCTCTTTGGATTGGGACTGCTATTAATTTCAGCAGTACCCTCTGTACCCCACCAGTTATTCTTCGCAATTATATCGAAGGCTGTATCATTCCTGATCGCATACGAACCATTATCATAGATATCATTATAGGCAATAACCGGATTAGCATAGCCGCCTATCTCGATACCTGTATTTTCACTCTCCTTAATCGTATTTCTTTCTATCGTTGCATTACCATTGCCATTAGCATCATCATAGTAAAGGTATAAACCTGTAGAGTTCCTTTCAAGGATATTATCCGCTATATAAGGAACAACATGCCCATGTATACTGATGCCATAACCGGTGACATCCGTTACCGTGTTGTCCGTAATTACAGCCTGAATAGTATTCTGATAGTTACTAACAGATATACCGCTCTCAATACCACCGGTTATCGTATTTCCAGTCACAACTGGGGCTGTTGTTCCGTAATCATTGACAGTAATACCAGAAGCATCGCAACAATAATAACCACCATTCAGAACCGTGTTTTCAATTGTATTTGCTGTTATCGAAATACTATCTGTCATCCAGTAACCAGAACTGCTTCCGTCCTGATAATGTATGCCACTAAAATAAAAAGGCTGAGTACTCCGTACTGTGTTGCCACTTATATCGACATCACCCCGAATATACCAAAACCTTATTCCCCCCTGATAACCATTATCCTCAAGAGTATTATTTAGTACTGTAAGCCCATGGGACCAGGAGACTATTAAACCAGCGCCATTATTGGAAATAGTATTATCCGCCACCAACCAGTAGGCGTAACTATCATCACCCGAAATGGCCACGCCATTATTATTGATTATAGAGCTAGCGCTAATAGATACAGTTGCATCATTCGATGAATCAACACGAACTCCATAACTACCGTTTTCTTGAATCAAAGAGTGGGATACTATCAGCTCATCCGTTTCTTGCAGGCTTTGAGCATGGATACCATAGGCGCTGTATTCAATAATGGCATGGTTAAAACTGGCACTACCGGTGCCAATATAAATCCCACCCCACTCGCCGGTAACTGGCTCTCGATGGCTACTGGTAAATCTCACTTCATTCCCTTCTATACCCGCAACGTTCAACGTACCCTCTACAATTAACTCACTGTCATAGGGTTCATGGCCTGATATCAGATCATCACTGTTGGCGAGGAACAGCACGTCAACACCATCCAGAATTGTCAGGGTTACACCATCAGCAACGGTTACATCACCTGTAATCAGATAAGGGCTGTCAGCCTCAGTCCAGACAGTGTCTGCAAGGATGACCGAACCCTTAATCACGGTCGCGGCATATAACGAGGTACTACGAACCTGTACTGCTTGCGACCAATCGCCACTGGCGTCATCATAAAATGCAGTGATTAAATCGCCAGAGTTAACCTCTAAGGTAAAGTTATCTGCGGATGCTGTCACTGACTCTACTACTGGAAGGCTGCCTTCAAAAATACCTGAATCCACGTCGGTTTCAGTCAGCGTTACTGTTTCAGCCACGATGGTTCCAGCCGTGGTGTTAAACGTAAAGGTATCTCCCACTGCAAAACTTATCGATCCCTGATCAATACGGAAGAAAACCTCATCCCCCGCGGTGGTATAACCGGGGTTCTCAACGTCTTCATGGATGGAGTATTGCCGGGATTGATTGCCTGATACAGAGCCCGACACGATAAAGTTATCCTGGCTAACAGCGGTTATGGTCCAGGCTTCTGTGTTGGTGTCGTAGCCAGTACTCAGGACAGTTAACACCCCGTCACCCGTATTGTTCCCACCTGCGACAGGCTCGCTAGCACCAAAAGGCGTGCCGGTATCTTCAGTTTCAGAAGTAACACGAACAGTTAATGTATCAGCCACGGAAGCACTGGGATTGACTTCGGGGCCGGTATCCGTAACGCGGACAATAACATCATCACCGGATTGGTAAGTCGCTGCAACATTGCCGTTGCTATCTATTAATTGCAACAACCCTGTAAAAGATTTTGAAACCGGAGCCCCGGTTTGATAACCACTACCCAGCCAGCCAGCATAATTGACTAGCCCATAACTACCCGCATCATTATTTCCATCATAAATAAAACTCAGGCTCTTTGGATTGGGACTGCTATTAATTTCAGCAGTACCCTCTGTACCCCACCAGTTATTCTTCGCAATTATATCGAAGGCTGTATCATTCCTGATCGCATACGAACCATTATCATAGATATCATTATAGGCAATAACCGGATTAGCATAGCCGCCTATCTCGATACCTGTATTTTCACTCTCCTTAATCGTATTTCTTTCTATCGTTGCATTACCATTGCCATTAGCATCATCATAGTAAAGGTATAAACCTGTAGAGTTCCTTTCAAGGATATTATCCGCTATATAAGGAACAACATGCCCATGTATACTGATGCCATAACCGGTGACATCCGTTACCGTGTTGTCCGTAATTACAGCCTGAATAGTATTCTGATAGTTACTAACAGATATACCGCTCTCAATACCACCGGTTATCGTATTTCCAGTCACAACTGGGGCTGTTGTTCCGTAATCATTGACAGTAATACCAGAAGCATCGCAACAATAATAACCACCATTCAGAACCGTGTTTTCAATTGTATTTGCTGTTATCGAAATACTATCTGTCATCCAGTAACCAGAACTGCTTCCGTCCTGATAATGTATGCCACTAAAATAAAAAGGCTGAGTACTCCGTACTGTGTTGCCACTTATATCGACATCACCCCGAATATACCAAAACCTTATTCCCCCCTGATAACCATTATCCTCAAGAGTATTATTTAGTACTGTAAGCCCATGGGACCAGGAGACTATTAAACCAGCGCCATTATTGGAAATAGTATTATCCGCCACCAACCAGTAGGCGTAACTATCATCACCCGAAATGGCCACGCCATTATTATTGATTATAGAGCTAGCGCTAATAGATACAGTTGCATCATTCGATGAATCAACACGAACTCCATAACTACCGTTTTCTTGAATCAAAGAGTGGGATACTATCAGCTCATCCGTTTCTTGCAGGCTTTGAGCATGGATACCATAGGCGCTGTATTCAATAATGGCATGGTTAAAACTGGCACTACCGGTGCCAATATAAATCCCACCCCACTCGCCGGTAACTGGCTCTCGATGGCTACTGGTAAATCTCACTTCATTCCCTTCTATACCCGCAACGTTCAACGTACCCTCTACAATTAACTCACTGTCATAGGGTTCATGGCCTGATATCAGATCATCACTGTTGGCGAGGAACAGCACGTCAACACCATCCAGAATTGTCAGGGTTACACCATCAGCAACGGTTACATCACCTGTAATCAGATAAGGGCTGTCAGCCTCAGTCCAGACAGTGTCTGCAAGGATGACCGAACCCTTAACCACGGTCGCGGCATATAACGAGGTACTACGAACCTGTACTGCTTGCGACCAATCGCCACTGGCATCATCATAAAATGCAGTGATTAAATCGCCAGAGTTAACCTCTAAGGTAAAGTTATCTGCGGATGCTGTCACTGACTCTACTACTGGAAGGCTGCCTTCAAAAATACCTGAATCCACGTCGGTTTCAGTCAGCGTTACTGTTTCAGCCACGATGGTTCCAGCCGTGGTGTTAAACGTAAAGGTATCTCCCACTGCAAAACTTATCGATCCCTGATCAATACGGAAGAAAACCTCATCCCCCGCGGTGGTATAACCGGGGTTCTCAACGTCTTCATGGATGGAGTATTGCCGGGATTGATTGCCTGATACAGAGCCCGACACGATAAAGTTATCCTGGCTAACAGCGGTTATGGTCCAGGCTTCTGTGTTGGTGTCGTAGCCAGTACTCAGGACAGTTAACACCCCGTCACCCGTATTGTTCCCACCTGCGACAGGCTCGCTAGCACCAAAAGGCGTGCCGGTATCTTCAGTTTCAGAAGTAACACGAACAGTTAATGTATCAGCCACGGAAGCACTGGGATTGACTTCGGGGCCGGTATCCGTAACGCGGACAATAACATCATCACCGGATTGGTAAGTCGCTGCAACATTGCCGTTGCTATCTATTAATTGCAACAACCCTGTAAAAGATTTTGAAACCGGAGCCCCGGTTTGATAACCACTACCCAGCCAGCCAGCATAATTGACTAGCCCATAACTGCCCGCATCATTATTTCCATCATAAATAAAACTCAGGCTCTTTGGATTGGGACTGCTATTAATTTCAGCAGTACCCTCTGTACCCCACCAGTTATTCTTCGCAATTATATCGAAGGCTGTATCATTCCTGATCGCATACGAACCATTATCATAGATATCATTATAGGCAATAACCGGATTAGCATAGCCGCCTATCTCGATACCTGTATTTTCACTCTCCTTAATCGTATTTCTTTCTATCGTTGCATTACCATTGCCATTAGCATCATCATAGTAAAGGTATAAACCTGTAGAGTTCCTTTCAAGGATATTATCCGCTATATAAGGAACAACATGCCCATGTATACTGATGCCATAACCGGTGACATCCGTTACCGTGTTGTCCGTAATTACAGCCTGAATAGTATTCTGATAGTTACTAACAGATATACCGCTCTCAATACCACCGGTTATCGTATTTCCAGTCACAACTGGGGCTGTTGTTCCGTAATCATTGACAGTAATACCAGAAGCATCGCAACAATAATAACCACCATTCAGAACCGTGTTTTCAATTGTATTTGCTGTTATCGAAATACTATCTGTCATCCAGTAACCAGAACTGCTTCCGTCCTGATAATGTATGCCACTAAAATAAAAAGGCTGAGTACTCCGTACTGTGTTGCCACTTATATCGACATCACCCCGAATATACCAAAACCTTATTCCCCCCTGATAACCATTATCCTCAAGAGTATTATTTAGTACTGTAAGCCCATGGGACCAGGAGACTATTAAACCAGCGCCATTATTGGAAATAGTATTATCCGCCACCAACCAGTAGGCGTAACTATCATCGCCCGAAATGGCCACGCCATTATTATTGATTATAGAGCTAGCGCTAATAGATACAGTTGCATCATTCGATGAATCAACACGAACTCCATAACTACCGTTTTCTTGAATCAAAGAGTGGGATACTATCAGCTCATCCGTTTCTTGCAGGCTTTGAGCATGGATACCATAGGCGCTGTATTCAATAATGGCATGGTTAAAACTGGCACTACCGGTGCCAATATAAATCCCACCCCACTCGCCGGTAACTGGCTCTCGATGGCTACTGGTAAATCTCACTTCATTCCCTTCTATACCCGCAACGTTCAACGTACCCTCTACAATTAACTCACTGTCATAGGGTTCATGGCCTGATATCAGATCATCACTGTTGGCGAGGAACAGCACGTCAACACCATCCAGAATTGTCAGGGTTACACCATCAGCAACGGTTACATCACCTGTAATCAGATAAGGGCTGTCAGCCTCAGTCCAGACAGTGTCTGCAAGGATGACCGAACCCTTAATCACGGTCGCGGCATATAACGAGGTACTACGAACCTGTACTGCTTGCGACCAATCGCCACTGGCGTCATCATAAAATGCAGTGATTAAATCGCCAGAGTTAACCTCTAAGGTAAAGTTATCTGCGGATGCTGTCACTGACTCTACTACTGGAAGGCTGCCTTCAAAAATACCTGAATCCACGTCGGTTTCAGTCAGCGTTACTGTTTCAGCCACGATGGTTCCAGCCGTGGTGTTAAACGTAAAGGTATCTCCCACTGCAAAACTTATCGATCCCTGATCAATACGGAAGAAAACCTCATCCCCCGCGGTGGTATAACCGGGGTTCTCAACGTCTTCATGGATGGAGTATTGCCGGGATTGATTGCCTGATACAGAGCCCGACACGATAAAGTTATCCTGGCTAACAGCGGTTATGGTCCAGGTTTCTGTGTTGGTGTCGTAGCCAGTACTCAGGACAGTTAACACCCCGTCACCCGTATTGTTCCCACCTGCGACAGGCTCGCTAGCACCAAAAGGCGTGCCGGTATCTTCAGTTTCAGAAGTAACACGAACAGTTAATGTATCAGCCACGGAAGCACTGGGATTGACTTCGGGGCCGGTATCCGTAACGCGGACAATAACATCATCACCAGCTTGGTAGGTCGCTGCAACATTGCCGTTGCTATCAAGTAGCTCCAAATCACCAGTCACACCAGACATAGCATTAGTAGCAGTCAATGCACTAACAGAAAGAAAAACAACACTCATCCATTTGTTCATTTTCATTCTTAAATATCACCCTTATATAGCGTAAAACCGAGCATGAATGGTGATTAATTAGCCATAGCAATGCGCGATAAGACAAAAGTCGTCAATAAGGATTCGATAAGAGGTGGTAAGAAAATAATAGCGGACTGTTTAGCTCCACTTACAGCAGTTAATACAAGGAGGTTATATGTCCATATCAAAAGTACGCTTCCAGCGCACAAGCATCCCGTTAATCAATACTATTTTTATTATTTCCTTGAGCCAAACAGCAAAAGAATCCCTAGATCTATTATTATTAAACTTGCCTTACTATACTAAAATTTGTGAACCAGATCACTAGTACTTTTGTACTAGAATGCTTGGAGAGAGCTCAAATAATAATCATAGGAATTTAATCTCTCTAAAATCGCACCAACTTGGAGCCAAAAGATAACATAGAGGCTAATATTTTTTGTATTGGTTAAAGAGCATTGCAAAAAAAGCAGCATATTCACATCCATTGGTTTTATTAATACCAGCCTTGTCCTGAAATTTATGCCTCTCAAACAATTTAGTATGATGCAGCTAATCGACTTTGTTAAACGAATGGCTTTAAGCCTATAATCATTGGCTATGCCGCCAAAAAATAAAAATAAGAAGAAAGCTTCTCCGCTATTGCCTGCCCTTAGTGGGCTTGGGCTATCTCTATTCTTGCTATTGTTTTCTTATCAATATCTGTCAGTTAATGTTTATAAGATGTTTGCTGCACTGTTTATCGGCAGCGGCTTACTGCTTATTGCTTGTTATATACATATCAAATCAAGGCAAGGGCTTGATAAAACCATTATCTATTGCTCAGTCTTGATAGCTCTACCTTTTCTAACACTTATGCCTGGGTATTTGTTTAACCAGGTCACTACTAACTATTTTTTTAAAGAAGAATTCGGTTTATTGCTGATCACGTTGATGTGGTCATGGATTATTCTGCTTACTGTTAAGTCAGAAAAAGAGATAGCAATATTTTTACAGGCGCTAGTCATTGGCATTATTGGTTCCTGCCTTATTGCCACGCTGAATATAGATGTTAGTGAGGCCCGGCCAATTGGGCGCCGTATGTCATCAGCGCTATCTTCAGCTAATTTTGGCAATTCAAATTATTTTGCCTCATTCCTGATTCTTGTTATACCGATCTACGCAGGCGCTGCACTTGGAGCCTATAAACAGAAGCCGCAAAAAAGCCTAACTATAGGTATTTATGGCTTGGTGGTTGTACTAGGTCTATGGGCTTTGCTCTATACGCAGTCCAGAGCAGCCATTGCAAGTCTGGTCATTATGCTAGCCATTTTGTTAGTAGCATTCATTGGCTTATCCAGGCAGAGGCCTGTATTAGCATGGCGCACTCTCTTATTATCTGTCGCAATAGGCTCTGTAGGTATATGGCTACTGCAGGCAAGCCCCTACTCGCACGTTTTAGTAATCTTGGTGAACACCTTCACTCCAGAACCGTACCCTGGACAGCCGCCTATCAAGCTTTTCTTGAAAAACCGTTACTGGGTTTTGGGCCGGGTTCATCCTATGAATTATTTTTTCAGTATATTCTCCCCGAAAGCCGCTCACTCTGGCATCAAGCCAGTTATAAGCACGCCCACAACCAACTGTTACAAACACTTCAGGAAGGTGGTTTATTGGGCCTTGCAGCTTACCTGATGTTTTGGGGCTGTATTTATTATTGTGTTGTTAAGACCTATCAGCTCTATCGTGACAAACCAGGTACAGCTTATCTAGTGTTAGGTATTGGAGCAGGATTAGCCTGTTTACAACTTCATAGCTTTGTTTCCGTGGCCTACCGAATGGTATCGGTTCAATTGCCCATGGTGGTTTTCGCAGTGCTGCTTGCGGCCTTATGGAAAAACAAGCGACCAGCGCCTTTAAAAGCAATGCCAATACAAACGGGCCTATTGGCCGCACTCACTTTGGCCTTGGCCTGGACTATTCTGCAACCTACCTTTAGTAGCTTTAAAGAATACGCAAAAGCGAAGACACTCCCCCCCATGCAAAGGCTGGACCGATTACAACAAGTCAAGCCTCGGCAATTAAATATCTATTCGCTCTACGATCGTATGGCTATGGAGCTTTTGCAACGCGATAACGACAGCGCATTAAGCACCGGTGCATTGATTGAAGAGGCGATACCCAACTATCGAGCCCTTCTCTATCGTCAGGCTGTTGCTTATGCACAAAAGGGTGAGCTGGAAAAAGCCAAACTAAAGGCAAGAGAGTACCAGCAACAAGATATGTATTATATGGATAACAATAAGTTGCTGATACGTATTGCGATAAAACAGCAGGAGCCTGCCTTCTTTTTAGAGCAGCTAATAATGCTGTGGGCCTCTATAAGCATTGAAAGGCCCCAAGAGAAATTACCCGCCTACCTATGGCAAATAAAAAACCTTGACTCAGCAACCATTCAGCATTCAGCTATAAAGCGTATTGATCAACGCTCTGCCCTAACTGCCATGGCGATAATGGGCAAAGCCAGTGCTGACAGTAGTCACACACAAAAGCAGAGAAACAGTAGAGCGCTAGCGGCAATACTGGATATACCCAATAACGAAGCTCGGTATTTGGTTGATTATATGGCGCCTGTAGCAGCTCGCTAAATTTGAATCAGAATCGCCCTGGTATTGCCTGTGTTGCTTAAAATTCTCGGCAAAAACTTTATTAGCGTTATCTAGCAAGCCCTTTAAAAATACACATTGGTAAAACAGCGCTGTACTTGTGACAGGATAGATAAAGCAATAGCCTCTGCTGTATCACCGCCGATCTCTAAACCAGCGGGAGAAAAAATTCGCTCTTGCGCCCACCCTGCATGCTGTAATTCAGCAGCCTCAATCACCTTGCCCTTTCTATATTTAGGGCCCAATAATCCTATATAAGCTATTTGTTGCTGGTACTGCTCAATCTGTGAAAGCCAAAAAGCATCTATTGAGAGGTTATGGCTTTTTAAAATAACAGCATTAAAACCTGCCAGCAGTGAATAGTTTTTTTGCTTATCGCTTTTATGATTATCCACTACAGCTGCGCCCTGGTATTCACTGTAGTGGGATGTATGAATACGCTCATCCCATAAATAAACATACCAACCAAGACTGGCCGCCACACTACAAATGGGTATGGCATCATGACCCGCACCAATAACCATTAATCTGGGTCTTGGGGCAATAGTGCTTACCGAATACTCTCCGTCACTAGCAGACTCAATGCTATGACTAATATTGCTAGCAGTCGATGATGGTTTTATAACTGAAAGTAAAGGCTTTGTGTTAGTTGTTGCAGGCTGCTGATGATTGATGCATTGTTGGATAATACAATGTTGCCCGGCTTCAAGTTCAAGCTGCGCTTTTAGTAGTTGTTGGTAAACAGCCTCTGTAACTGAGACTAATAATATCTGAATCTTTCCTGAGCAGCCGGTATTGTTAGATGGGTCGGTATAATCGTCCGCAGTGGAATCGTATTCAATCACTGTCGAGCTGTCACTAAAAGATAATCTATGAGCTTGATGGACAATATCTTTTTCCAGACAACCACCACTTAAGGCACCGATGGTTTCACCCGAAGGGGCAATAAACATCATTGCGCCCTCCTTTCTATAACTGGAACCGGTTTTCTTAATCAGCGTGGCCAGCACCCAACTAGCCTCTATACCAAGCGCCTCGCTCTTGTTACAAGCGGCTAGATATTTTGTGATAACGAGATGGGAGTCATTCAAACTATGTATACCTGACTGTCTTGGTAACTGTAATTATGTCTGGCACTATAAAAATCGATACCTAATTATAACTAATAGCCTTATTATTTATGCTTAACAATCTAAAGGGAGTTTAGCCCCATATGCTTAAAGCTACCGCCTTGGTCTTGGCTGCCGGATATAGCCGTCGTTTTGGCAGCGATAAAAAAATGGCCATACTCGATAATGGTAATAGAATGATTAGCCAAACCATTGAAAATATTGCCAGGTCAAAGCTGGATTACCGTATTGTTATAAAGCCCTCTGATAGTGACCTACTTGGCCGCCTGTTTGACCCGACGACATTCATTATTGCCAAACACAGTGCCAAGGGTATGGGGCAATCGATTACCGAAGGATTGTTGGCCATTGCTGATGACTACCCTGCCTGCTTAATTTGCCTGGCCGATATGCCCTATATTTTACCAGCTACCTATCAACGTATAGCTGAGTCTATCGATGGTTATGATGCTGTGCTGCCGTTTTATCAAGGTACGCAAGGCAATCCTGTTGCGATTGCTAAAAGCCTGTATCCGCAATTTCTGCAATTAAATGGAGACAGTGGCGGCAAAGCTATTATTCAATCAAGCGGTGTTAAACGCTACCCATTGCATACCGATGATCATGGCATCCTTCGGGATATTGATTTACCCGCTGATATTAATCGTTAAGATTGTGCTTTTACGGCCAGCTCAATCGCTTTTCGTATTCTTGGGTATGATCCGCATTTACAGATAATGGCGGACATAGCCTGGTCTATCTCTTGCTCGCCAGGATTTGGCTTATTGGCTAGTAATGCGCTGGCCGCCATAATTTGTCCGGACTGACAGTAACCGCACTGGGAAACTTCTTGCTCGACCCAGGCTTGTTGAACCGGATGTAAATGTTCCTCTGTACCCAAGCCTTCAATGGTTGTGACGGCACGCC
Source organism: Oceanicoccus sagamiensis (assembly GCF_002117105.1). Lineage (GTDB taxonomy): Bacteria > Pseudomonadota > Gammaproteobacteria > Pseudomonadales > Dasaniaceae > Oceanicoccus > Oceanicoccus sagamiensis. Next base: position 3,856,239 of record NZ_CP019343.1, read on the forward strand.
CGGCTAGAGTAGAAACAGGCATCAGGCAACTGCGCATAGCCTCGCCATCTATATGCACTGTGCAGGCACCACATTGACCAATACCACAGCCAAACTTTGTGCCAGTTAGTTTAAAGCTATCACGCAGCAGCCAAAGCAATGGCATATCCCCTGCTACCTCCGTACTAACCTCTTTACCGTTGAGGAAAAACTTAATCATGATATCGATTCCGCTGTGGAGTAACTGGCTTGATACGGCTGAAAGTCAGGGTTATTGAGTACCGGTAAGGCACGTATTCTAATCCCTGTAGCTTGATAAATCGCATTGGTTAAAGCGGGAGCTACACCGGGCACCGCTGGCTCCCCCATACCGCCGGGGCGCTCCATGGGACTATCTAATAAAATCGTTTCAATAATGGGCGTTTCATTAAATCTTAAACGTCGGTAGTTATTAAAGTTACTCTGTTCAGCAATACCTTGTTTAAAGGTAATCTGTTCAAATAATGCCGATGACAGCCCGTCGATAATCGAGCTCTCAACTTGTGCAATCACATTATTAGGGTGGATCACCGGCCCGCAATCGACGGCACAGACTACCCGCTTAACCCGCAGGGATTGATTGTTGATAATTTCTACTTCAACCGCATGGGCTACCACACTGCGATGGGATTCAGAAATTGCATAGCCTATATTGGCGACGCCTTTCACCTGCTCTGCAACGGCTTTTAGCGCCGCCTGATGCCGTGGCTGCTGCTCTAAATGATTTAGTCTAAATAACAGTGGCGATAGATTGCTAGCCACAGCCAATTCATCAATAAAACTCTCGATAAAAAAACCATTCCATGAATGACTAACACTACGCCATGGCCCAGCCGGTATATGTGAGTCTATCGGAACAAAGCTAACCGTGAGATTGGGGATGTTATAGATACCAGGGTTGATCGCACTAACAGCAGAGCTATCTTTACGTGCATCTCCCCCTCGAGGGTTAGGTGTGCGTTTATATAAACTGGCAACAACTGATTGTGTGACCAGTTTATAGTCAATTGCCGTAATCGCACCGTTGCTATCAACCGCACCGGCAATGCTCGAATAAGCTAAGGGCCGGTATGCATCATGCTGTATATCCTGTTCCCTTGACCAAAATACTTTTACCGGGCGACCAGAAAAACGCATGGCCGTAGAGACTGCCTGTTCAACAAAATCCAGCTCTGAGCGGCGACCAAAACCACCACCTAAAAAAGTGCAGTGAACCGTCACATTAGCGGGGTCAAGGCCGCTAATCTCCGCCCCAATATCCCGCACCATTGAATGCGCCTGTGTCGGTGCCCAGATGGTCAGTTGATTATTGTCCAGCATCGCCGTAGCGTTCATCGGCTCCATACAAACGTGGGCGAGATAAGGCACTTGATAGTCGGCGCTAAGGCTAGTGTGCTGATTGGTTAGGGCTGCACTGAGTACTGCGCTGCTATCACCATCCTCGCGAAAAATAACGGGCTCTGGGTCGTTAAGCTGTTTGCGATAATCTATCGTTAGGCTATCCCTAATACCATCAATCGGTGGCTTGGCTGTAACCTCAACCGTTTTAGCCGCTTGCAAAGCCAGCCAGCTATTTTCTGCTGCCACCGCAACCGCTGTTTCGGCGGCTGGTTTACCCACAGGAAAGATGGCCTTTACGCCGCTTAGTTCCTTAATCGGTGGTGAGCTAAAGGTATCTACCAAAGAGCCAGCAATAGGGCTATGCACTACCGTGGCATAGAGCATATCAGGCAGTTCAACATCAAGGCCGTAACTTGCCTGGCCAGTCACTTTAACAATGTCATCCAGCCGTGATGGGTTTTTGCCAATCAAACGAAAGTCGGCGGGTGATTTTAATGTGGGCTTACTGGGTGGTTTTTCTGTGGCTGCCGCTTCAGCGAGTTCGCCATAACTGAGCTTTAAATTAGTGGCCGGGTTAATAACAAAGCCAGCCTCGGTCTTTAGCTGATCTTTTGCAACGCCCCAGCGTTTGGCCGCAGCGCTAAGCAGCATATCTCTGGCTCTGGCACCGGCAGGTCTAAGGGTATCCCAAGCATCAATTATACTGGAGCTGCCAATGGTAATAGAAAGCCCCATGGTATGAAAAACTTCACGGACCAACCAAGTCCCTGCGCCCGTACCGATATTGCTACTGGGGTCGCCAAAAGGCTGGCCGCCTTTCATCATGCCAAAATTAAAATAGTCACGGTCAACGGGGGTAAACTCAAAATCCACTGACTGCCAATCGGCATCCAGTTCCTCGGCTAGCATGCTGGCTAGACTGGTGACAACGCCCTGCCCCATTTCTGCTCGATGAATTCCCACGGTAATGGTTCCATCGGTAGAGATTTTTAACCAGGCATTAAACGGAATCGCCTGCTTGCCACTGCTGGCAAATTTTTCTGCGGCATCACCATCATCCAGTTGCTGGTAGCTAATACCGAGAAAAAGGCCGCCACTGGCTGCCAAGCCTGCTATAAGGAACGATCGTCTTGATATCATATTTCGATACTATCAATCTCTATTGCCCCGGAGTAGCGACAATTAAGTAAAGGTAGGTAAAGTGTTAGCTGAATATAAAGAAACCGAGGTTTACAACAAGGCACGCCAGCACAGCTATTGCATCTCATTAACGCTTTTTACCACAGCCCGTAGGGTGGATTATAATCCACCGGAGGCGAGCTTAGGCTGGGCTTGGTGGATTGTAATCCACCCTACACACAGCCCGTAGGGTGGATTATAATCCACCGGTATAGGCGAGCTTAGGCTGGGCATGGTGGACTGTAATCCACCCTACGTTACGGGTTAGCTTAATTGCGCCCTAGTGTTTGCAACCAACCCAGTAGCAAAGTGCCAGGCACTATGCTGCCAGTATCACAAACCGCCGTTACCATCAGGGGCCACCAGTTAACATTGCCCCAGCCTGAGATAAAGGTATAGGTACCAAAAAAAGCCGCCACACTCACCATAGTGCCCACATAGATGGCCCTTACTACCCAGGATGTTGGCGCTTGTATCGTAGAAAACCACCAGGCAGAGATAAATAAAACAATACCAAAGCCCACTGACATTTTAACGATATTGATACTGGCAGAAGCCCCGTCACCCGAGCGTACAAAACCCTCAAAATAAGGTGCGGCCCAGTCATTCAGTAAAAACTCAGCAATACCCCAATTCAACATGCTGCAAAAAAAATAGGCAACAACAAAGGTCCAAACAAATTTACCCAGACTGACATTTAACATCCACTCAACCTCTTTTTATCATTATGAAAAGCATACAGTGAATATACGGTAACATAAAAAAAGGCTACCGAAGTAGCCTTATTGTCTTGCTCTTTCTACGGGCTTAATGTTGACGCTTAACACCCACCAGCCCGAGGATAGCTGAGCCAAATAACCAGGCCGCCGCAGGCACAGGGACACTGCTCACAGTGTAGGTAAAGGCATCGGTTCTTGAACCCAAACCATCATTTGGGTCGTAGGTGTCGCTGTAGATAATACTGCCGTTGCCGGTCTGATCAATGCTGACTTCCCATATATCCAGCTCATCAGCCGGGGTTGAGCCTTCAACAAATACATTGTAAGTAATGCTGGGGCAGATATTGGGGTCTATTGAAGAGCATGACCTGTTAGCCGAGCGGAACACGTCATCGGCAGGTAAAATGGCTGAATAACCTAGCGTTAAGTAGTTAAAGTTATTGGCAGTGATAAAATAGTCTGTGATCCCATCCCATTGCAGATCACCTGTTTCAGTATCAAAAGTGCCTGTGGCGTCACCTGATATATGCTGATTACTGGAGGGGTTGTCATGGTAAACAAAGGAGCCAGTCAGTGTTAGATTGATTGGTATAATGGCTGCATAAGCAGGCAATGACAGTGAAAAGACAATCATGCAAGGAATAATTGTTTTTAACATGGTGACGTCCTGTTTTTTATTGTTGTTGGTTTAAAATAAAGCGGTGCTGTTTCAATAAAACGTTCGCGGCGTACCTCTACGCTAATAGCTGAAAAACCAATTAAAGCGGTAGTTGGCATCATCAATCCGGCGATAATCGTATAATCGACATTTTCAGTCAAACCCGTTGTGTAAAGAACTCCGACAAGACTTCACATTTGTGAACTTTTACCTAAATGGTTTATTCATCAACGGTCAGCTTGGTTTAAGAGGGCCGCTATCCAAGGTTTACCTGAAGGCGCCAGCGCTTCCCTTCTGGTTATTGAGTGGCGCTGACTGCTGGGTTATTTAGAATCAACCTAAAACCGATATCCGGCATTTTGACATTGCTGGTAGTACCATCACGGCGAAAAACTTCTGATTCATTGGCGGAAAATTCATAGCCGCCACCACGGATCACTTTGACAGTACGGGCTCTTGCATCCACGTCTCTAGTGAGTACCGGGTTTTTAACGGTTTCTTGGTTTCTCTGGTAGGCGCCTTGTTTAAAATCATCAATACAAAATTCCCAAAGATTACCGGTCATATCATAGAGGCCTAACTCATTGGCTTGTTTTTGAGCAACGGGATGACTGCGGCGTTTGGCATTATCGGCGTACCAGGCGACATCAGCAATGCTATTGGAACCGCTATAGATATAGCTTCTGGATTGTGCACCACCTTTAGCGGCGTATTCCCATTGCGCCTCTGAGGGTAGCGAGAATAGCAAGCCGGTGGCAGCATTGAGGCGTTTAATAAACTCATTGGCCTGAAGCCAGCTGATATTATTGACTGGGCAATCTGCACAGGGGAAATAACTGTGGTTCCAACCCATAATGCGCTGAAACAGGCTTTGGGTTACTTCAGTTTTGGCTATCTGGAAACCGCTTAGCTGGACAGTATGGGCAGGCTGCTCCATTTCCTTTGCTGTGGCAGCGGTTGAGCCCATGGTAAAACTGCCACCTTCCACCCAAACAAATTTATCAAGCAGGCTATGCGTTTCTTGTGCTGAAAAATTCTGGCTCCAGCTTGTGCTTGCCATTAATACTAAAAGCAATAACAGGCTGATAAATCTGCGGCATAGATGCATTAGATAAGGCTTATTAATAAAGTGAGGCATTAATTGATCCTGCAAGGCTGGTATTCAAACGACAATAAATTGGTGTATAGCATTTTATTATACGCGAGCAATGCCTTAGCTGTTAGACTATTGTGCGAATATCCCTCTATTGATTGAAGCCTGCTGATGATTAAATTTACTAATAGCTATGCCCAACTCGGAGAAAGCTTTTTCGAGCGCATATTACCCACGCCTGTGACTGCTCCAAGCTTATTGTTATGGAATGACACTCTTGCTGAACAGCTTGAGCTAAGCAATAGCCTGCGCGGCGACCAGCAACTTCAGGCAGCCATATTTTCCGGCAATCAACTACCCGAAGGGTCTGATAGTATGGCGCTGGCTTATAGCGGTCATCAGTTTGGTCAACTCAACCCACAATTAGGCGATGGCCGCGCACATTTGCTGGGTGAATTGCTCGATAAACAAGGTCGCAGGTTTGATATACAGCTCAAGGGCTCAGGTCGGACGCCCTACTCCCGCCAAGGCGACGGCCGCTGTGCACTAGGCCCGGCATTGCGAGAATATATTATGAGCGAGGCAATGTATTTTCTGGGTGTGCCTACATCACGATGCTTGGCGGTGGTAGCTACTGGAGACCCGGTCTATAGAGAGTCGGTTAAACCCGGTGCAGTGGTTACTCGCATAGCAGCCAGTCATATTCGCATTGGCACATTTACCTGGTTTGCGATTAGAAAAGATCTGGAGTCTTTATCAGCCCTATTGGATTATGCGATTGTGCGGCATTTTCCTGAGCTTGATAATAACGCAGAAAACAAGGCTATTGCCTTTCTGGATGCGGTATTAGAACGGCAAATTACACTGATGGTGGCGTGGCTGCGGGTGGGATTTATTCATGGTGTAATGAACACAGATAATACCGCTATCAGCGGAGAAACTATTGATTTTGGCCCCTGTGCGATGATGGGTAGCTACCACCCCGCCACTGTGTATAGCTCGATAGATACTCAGGGTCGTTACGCCTTTGGCAACCAGCCTAATATTGCGGTATGGAATTTGACCCGCTTGGCGGAGTGTTTGATACCGCTGGTAAATACAGAAGAAAAGCAGGCCATTGCCAGCCTTGAGCCCGTTTTATTGTCTTTTAGTGAACGCTTTGACCAAGCCTATTTTTCAATGATGGGCGCCAAGTTAGGTATAGCGGAGATTACTGAGCAAGACCGGGTATTAATCGAAACATTGTTAGAATCCATGCAAAGTCATGAACTCGATTATACCCAGACCTTTCATCAACTAACGCATTCAATCAAGGGGAATAGCCCGCTGCCAGACAGTTGCAACGAATGGTTTGCACAATGGCAGGCGCGCTTAGAACCTGGCTCACAAGCTCTAATGCAGGCCAATAACCCGGTGGTAATTCCCAGAAATCATCATATTGAAAGCGTACTAAAAGCCTGTGAAGAAAGCGGCAGTACCGCACCGGCTGAGAATATTCTCGAAGTACTGCGTAGCCCTTATAGTGAGATAGCGGCCACTAAAGATTATCAGGGCGCCGCAGAAGATAAAGATGCCAGCTATCAAACGTTTTGTGGTACTTAAAGGCTTTGATGGCGCAGTGCCGGGATCTGAATATGATGTTGTTTAAACGCATCTAATACCCGTAGCGTAATATCGGTAGTAAAACGTTTTTCATAATGGGTATCCAGCACATAGGCTTTTAAACGCACTCTTAGCGCCACGGTTGAGTCCAGCACCACTTGTTCTACATTAACGATAATCGGCTTGGGTAAGTAGATATAAAGGCTAATAACCGCCGCTTCGCGTACCAGCTGCCTGGCTAATGCCGCATCTTCATTTACACCAATATAAAAATCAGTTTCTATCTGCATATCCAGTACACCAAAGTTGGCACTGGAAGACACATCGTTTAAAAACAAATTATTCGGTATGGTTACAATACTATCGTCAAGGGTACGCAATTTAACCGAGCGCAAACCAATTTGCAGCACATCACCATATTGATCACCAAAACTAACCCGGTCACCTACTTGGAAGGGACGATCAAAAACAATCATAATGCCCGAGACAATCGACGCTAATAAATCCCGGCTGGCAAAACCAATCGATACCGCTAAACCACCACCGATAACGGCCAACAGTTGACGATTAAAATCAAAGCTCAGTAACAGCACACCGACAACAGCAATAAAATAAATAAAGAAATGAAAGAATGCGTTGAGGCGCTGAATGGTTAGGCGGCTACTGGCAAAGGCAACACAGAGCTCTTCAACCAGATTGTCGACAAACTTAAGTAATAACCAGGCGCCAATTAATAACACTACCGATGAACCAACTCCGGCCCAATTGACCATTTGGCCAATAATTTGCAGGCTATCCTGAGTGCCCTTGGCCTCTTCCGCTAATATATTGCCGGATAACAGCAGCAGGCCCAGGCTAAAAATAAGTCGCAGCATTAGACGGCCTCCTCACGTACACCCGCTAACAAATTTTTACGGGCGAGTATTCTGGTAATGGTACGAAACCAGGGCCAGGTAATACGGTACAGACCGTCCTGATGTTCAACCCAACCTGCCAGCACGGTAAAATTTAACGTGGCCTCAATCACGGGTTGATCAAAGCGCAGGTTTCTTTTGATATCGGCAATACTGATTAATTCTGATTGCGCAATCACTCGTAGCACTAATAACATATTGATTGAGGCGTTTTCTAAAGACTGGGCATCCAGGTTTGCAGGTAGTGAGACCCGCAGCTTGCCTTTGTTATCAACCCGCAGGCATTCGGCAAACAAGCGCATGGCGATAGAGGGATTGCCGCGGGAGAGTGAAGAAATCATCGCATAGATACCTGCACGATTGCGCTCCTCAATCACATCCTGCTCGGTATCCATATGCTGGCGCGGCACTCTCACTTTACTAAAGTCCGGTTCAATCCCCGCCGACTCGCAACGCTTTTCTATAAGGTCACCAATTTGCTCTTCGGTCCAGCTACGCAAATGGATAATCGACTCAGCAACATAGTAATCGGCTCTGGCCTGATTCATAAAATGGTAGGCATAACGATCAACGGACATAGCCCAAATCAATGGCACATTCACTCTAACAAACAGATCGGTCAGCTTGGCCAGTTCTGTCAGCCCACCCATAACAGGTCTGGCTAGTAAATGAATGTTATGAATGGCTACCAGCCGAATATCCTGCTTGCTGAGGGCTTCGTTAATGATGTCATCAGTCGCTTCAATGTCACTAAGCCCTAGCTGACGTAAAAATTCAGCGGAGACAATATCAAAGCTGCCGCGCCGACAATCAATACGAATAGAGTTATGGTTATGGGCCTCAGCCACTTGATTGAGGAAAAGGCTTTTACCAATGCCCCGCTCACCAACAATGCTCACCACACCACTTTCATCGGCATTAATGCGCTCGATTAATTGGCGTCTTTCGGTGCGCGAATAACGCGGTAGAACTTCATCGGAGTGACGTAAAGCCTGGTGGATATCACTGGAAGTTGGCTCCAGTTGCTCTTCGTTGTTAGCGGTTTTATCACTACCAGCAGCACCTGAGGCGTCCAGATTATCGATTCTTTTTAGTAAACTACTGCGCAGCCAACTGGTTAATAACAGACTGCCTACTTTGGCTGAACCCAGCCACCGTTTAACGCCCCGCTGAGCGGCATAAATGTCTTCGGGTACCTCTGGCTCTGACTCCCTTTGCAAACGGATATAGAGCTCCATATGCCAAATGCTAAGCAGGCGAAATACCAACGGGAAAGTCAGTAGTTGGAAAATTCGCCATATCCAGCTGATCAGTGCAGCATCACCTACCAGGTTATCGACCAGATCAACACTGAGCCCTAGTAACATTAACCAGATGGCGATTAAGCGCATACTGTGCAAACGTAGCTTGGCGGTTTCGCCGGCAAGGCCACCCGCCCCCCTTGCAGCCAGCGCATTAAGTAATACAACGGCTATCCAGGCAAAGAGAACCCACTGCACAATAATCGCCGCGGTCTCGCGGACAAACTCAAGACCATCAAATTGCAATAAGCTAAAGAGAAAGCCAAACAGCAGCAACCATTCAATGGGCGCCCGCACTTGATCGACATACCATAGACCCCGCAGTCGGGAGACTACTTCCTGGGTGCGTGGCCTAATAGACAACAAGCTGGCACGCATTTTTTGCAATGTGCCCGGCAACCAATTCCGCCACCAGCGAAAAACCAGAATCACCAGTAAAAATTGAATCACAATCCATAGCAAGGCCACGGGCGCCTGAATCAGCATATCCTGCAGTTGAAGATAGGCCTGAGGCAGCTTAAGGGTTTGGTAACGTAGATTAAGTTTAATCAGGTCAAACTCAGAGCGTAACTCTTGCATGCCCATCAGGGCTGCACCGGTGGCCTGTTGGCGGCGTGCTGAGCTGACTAATTGCAGGGCGCCATTACGCACAGCATAGAGCTCAAGCAAATCATTATAGAGCTGGTCTACAGTGACAATGCCTTTTGGCAACTGGTACATAGCCTTGGCAAAACCCGGGTGGTCTGACTCAAGTTGAGCGGTATCAACAATGGCGGCATCATAGACACCGTTGGCAGAGTCCAGTGCCATTTCAAATTGCCAAAGCCGCATACGGACTTCGTCACGTAATTGCTCAAAGTAATTATTAGCATCATTGGTGCTGACTTTAAAGTTGGCCAGTTGTTGTTTGAAATTGGCCAACTGTTCTTTACGGTTGGGGCTGCCTTTGTTGGCCGTTTTAGCGGGGGCAAGGTTTTGCTTGATCGCTAATTCGCTAGCCGTGTTGGTCTCAGCGCTGGCAGAGGGTGTCACCAGCAAGGATTGCTGCTGACCAGCCGGTGCAGCATAGACCATGGCTGATAGCGTTAATAAGGCTATCAGCAAAGATGCAAGCAGATAAACAGGACGAATGGGCATACTGTAATCTATTAATTATTGTCGTTGCCCTAGAGTATAGCGCTGACAAAAAAAAAGCCAGTCTCTGGATAAGATACTGGCTTGGCAAGGGCTTGATCGCTGCGGCTAAAAATCGTAGCGTAATGTGGCCATAATAGAGTGACTATCGTACTCATCTTTTTCGATATAGTCATAGCCACCGGAGAAGCTAAAGGCTCCCTGGCCAAAGGCGCGCAAACGAAGGCTGGCTTTATACATTTCCTGTTCTACATTGGCACCACGCGTAATAAATCCGCCACCGCTAACACCGATAAAGTTCGAGTCGATTTCTACCTCATCGCCGATAGTGTCATAGAGATAATCAACACTGAATTCAGGGATCCAGGTGATTTCATTGGCCGTGCTTATAGGATACGCAAATTTAACACCGATACCCAGGATAAGAACCTCAACATCGTCCGAGGTTACCTCCAGACCAACGTTACCAGCACCGGTTTCACGGTAGTCATCTTCTGACAGGTAGGTGTAATCCAACTCAGCCTTAGGCGTAATAAACCAGCCATTTTCAGTGGCATATGGGTAACCAGCGCGAAAACGCAGGCTATATTGGTCGCCATCATGGTCGCCACTGGCTACCAGTGGTGAGTTCGTGAGTGAAGGGTCAATCTGGCGGTCGGTTTCATACTCATTAAAAGCATACGCTATTTGACCATCCAGATAATAGCTGTCGGCATTGTAGCTGCCATAGAGGGCTAGCCGATAGCTATCGATACTCATTTCACTGGACTTAATTTTACCTTCAACATCGGTATCAGCATAACTAAAGGCCAGACCGGCATTGACTTGCTCGCCTAAGGCACTATCAAAACCCAGTGCAAAACCGTAAGTATCGGCGTCAAAACCGTCAATACCATCACGGGTATTTTGATCCGTTTCATTATCATAGGCCTGCATCCAGAAACCATTAATACCCATGGGGTCGCCCGCCATCGCGCCGCTAAAGCCATAATAACCACGTAGCGCTGTGCTGCGATTATTAACGGTACTGGCTGCGACGCTATCGGCATTCATCACTGAAACCGCAACCGCCTCTACGGTTTCCGGGCTAAGACTATCAACCGCTTTAACCAGTGCGACTTCATCACCTTCACCAAAATCTTGTTGCAGTGCCTGTAGTGCCTGATCAAGCTCAGAACCTTCAGCAATATCACCACTGTCGGAAATATCGGTTAAGGCCTCAGCCGTATTAAGTACGTTAGAGCCACCTGTAGTATCAATAAAGACGTCTAACTCTTCATCTTCAATCTCTACATAAATTTCTGCAATGGCATCATTGACATCGTTGCTGCCTACTACGGCAAATAACTGATTGCCCCGTTGCTCGATGGTATAGTCCAGTACCAGTGACGTGTCTTCAACATAGAGCCCTGTTACGGGGTCAATACCGGAGGCCTCGGCATCAGTATTGTCATAATCATAGGTGACACCGCTGGCAGTACTAATATCAGAGTTCAAGCTGCCGCCCGCTGATAAAATACTAAAATCGTCACCCACTGCCATCACGCTATCAAAAGTGGTTTCAATAATGACGGAGGCACCGCGCACATCAACATCACCAGTGACGTCAAGGCGAGCGGTTTCTGTAAACCCGGCGTCTGTAGAGACAATGCCATAAAGAAATAAAGAGCCATCGAAAGTAAAGTCACCGTTGATCCTGCTAACGGTTTCTGCTGTTGGGGCCAAGCCTTCGGAGCCAGTAGTGGCCAGAAAGAAAATACCAGCCCCCGTTACCGTGCCGGATGTACCGCCGGTACTATTATAGATACCCCCATTAAGGCTAACATTCCCCATAACGCCTTCGTTATAGACATAGTCAGCACCACTAACATTGCCCATGGTGCCTTCATTATAAACATTACCCACATCGGAATTAATATCACCGTCAGCCGTAACCACGGTATCGCCAATAATAGTACCCAGATTATCGACCTCAGCAATCGAACCACCATTAGCAGCCACAATCGCACCCTGAGTGCCCCCTGTGATTGTTGCTCCCTCACCATTGAAGATAAGATTGATAGTTGAGCCGCTATCAACAGCTGCAATCGCCACATCTGTACCGCTGATGTTTCCGCTATTAAAAAGCGCGTTAAGCTGAGCCCCCGCTTCAACCACTATCGCACCATCACCAATCAGTGAGCCGTTATTACTCAGCTGGTTAATACTGCTGCTACCGCGGACAACAAAAGCATCGCCGCCATTAGCCGCCGCTTGCAACAAACCCTCGTTAGTAAAAAAACCACTCATGGAAGAGTCTTCAAGGATAAAACCGCCGGTAATCGTGCCACTATTGGTGATTGCGCCCACACTGGATAACTGTATATCAATACCATAGCCATTATTGAGAGCCGGACCTTCTGGTCCGGCAGAAATAATGTCACCGGCATTAATAATATCGCCAGCAATAGCACTGTTAAAAGCAATAATTCCGCCCCCTGAACCGTCGATAGTGGCATTGCTATTATTTAGAATGGAACCGTTGATAGCACCGTTATTCAGGAAGATAGCCGCATTGTTGTCGGCAATAATATTACCGGAGTTTTCCAGGTTGCCAGTGATCGAGCCTGGCTCGACAACCGCCAGAGGCAGGCCTAGTACGATATCTTGAGGATCGCCACCCGGCGGCAGATTAGCAATATCATTGTTACTACCAATGCTTAGAGCGGGTGCAGCACCGGTATTTTGAATCAGGCCGCTATTACTAATAAAGTCAACGGAAGCACCATGGCTGATGGAGACCGTACCGTAATCAACCGCATTGTTAGAAAACAAAGGGATAGAGGCTGAACTTACCAAATTGGCATCAATGGTGCCAAGCAGCTGCCCACTATTGCTAATGCCGCCGGTAATGCCGCTGGTGGTATCCTGTTTGATAGACTCAGTTTCTATATCGTTATCGAAGTCTTCGGTTTCATCACTGGTGATACCGGTAATACGCAGTGCCTGAGCACCGCTGATCACACCGCTACTGTTATTAAAAACACCGCCAGTGATTTGCCCGCCGTAGAGTGAAATAGCTGACTCCAAGCCATTGCTACTTTCGATAACACCATCGTTGCTTATACCTCTAACGACTGTCCGCGGTATGGCAATACCTTGCAGGCTATCGATATTATCAATCACTATCGCTTCGCTGGCAGCGGAGCGAATAATACCGTTAGCCTCATTAACAATACCGCCCTGCAGATCAATACCATCCAGCCAGATAGCAGGCGCGGGATCGCCATCGTCTAACAGCGTGGCTGTGTTTTCGATAAGCCCGCTATTAATAATACCGCCGGTCATAGTGGCTGGTACTGCAGCATCCTGCGCCTGGTTTAACTCGGTAAATATATCGATACCGGCATAATCTTCAGTGGTAGCAGTAATGGTACCGCTATTAATGATATCGCCATCAATAGATGACCCGTTAACCTCGATACCAGCACTACCCTCTATAGTACCGGTATTAACAAGATCACCGGTTAATGAACTATTACCGACCAAAAGCACAGCGGGGCCTGATGATAAGATAGAGCCAGAATTGAGCAGGCCGCCAGTGACACTGCCATTATCAAATAACAAAATGCCGGAGGAACCAGTACCGTCGTCAACATTGCTATTCGTGGCTATCATGGTACCAGCGTTAGTGATACCGCCATTCAGTGTTGATGATTGACCAACAAGGGCAGCATAGTTATGGCCGGATATAACGCCGGTCGACTGATTAACCAGCCCCTGTCCCAATAAGGCATTATCAAATAGAGCGATAGCAACCGAGCTATCGGTTGAAGTTGCTTCAATAGTGCCTGCATTATTAATAGCACCGTTAACGGTGGCGGTTGAACCATTACCAGCCAATATAATGCCACGCTGAGAACCAGAAATTGTGGATAGCGAGTTATTAACAATATTTCCGTCAATAGTGGAGCCAATCGAGATAGCAATGCCGCTGGCACCATTGGGCGAGCTTAGGCCTGTAGCGGTGATAGAATTATTGTTAATAATATCCCCGGTAACAGTGGCTGCATTAAAGAGGCTAATGCCTGCATCCTGCCCGGTGATAACACCTATATTAGAAATATCCCCATTAACAACGCCGCTGTTGTTAACATGGATACCGATAGAGCCACCGTTAATGCCGCCAGTATTACTTATATCGCCATTAATCGCTGCGCTATTGCTAATATTTAAGCCGGTATTACCGCCAGAAATTTGGCCGCTATTATCGACAGAGCCATCCAGCATGCTCACATTGTTAATGGATAGACCTGTGTTCAAGCCATCAATAACACCACTGGAGCTGTTGATAATATTACCGGTCATACTTAGGCCGCTTGCAGCACTAAAACTGGATTCTCCTAACTCAATACCGTGACGACCAACACCCTCAATAAGGCCTGCATTAACAATATCTCCGGAGATAGTAGAGTCGTCATAAGCATTAATGCCATCCAAACCTGAAATGGTGCCGGTGTTATTGATACCGCTGGATATAGTGCCACCATTTTGAATAGCTATGGCGAAGCTATTAACATCAACAATAATATCGCCAGCATTAACGATACCATTAGTCACAGTACCACCGAGAACCCCCACTCCTTCGATCTGCCCGGAAAGCTGGTTAATCAAGCTACCAGACACTGTGCCCGAAATATTGACGCCGTCTGAGCTGAAGGTATCAGTACTCTCTATGGTTCCTGAGTTTTCAATATTACCGGAAAGTGCCCCACCCAGGGTAATACCCGAAAACTCACCGGACACCACTCCAGTGTTGATAATGTCGCCAGTGATAATTGAATTTACTCGAGTATCTATACCACCAAAGCCGCCGCTAATTGAACCATCATTAAGAATACTACCGATCAAAGACACATCACTTTCTAAACGGATACCATCATAGCCAGCAGTAGCAATAATGGCAGCACCACTGGCATTACTGATATCACCCGTAATGCTGGCGCCGCTTGAAAATAAAACAATACCGCCACCATCTGTGGCAGAAATAACGCCGGTGCCATTATTAGTGATACCGCCATCGATGGTGGCAGCGGATAAACTAATAGCCCATTTGCCCGGGCCTTCGGTAGCTATAGACCCGGTATTATTTATCCCTCCGCTAATATGTGCAGCAGAGGACAGCTCTAAACCCTCGATAAGACCGCTATTATCTATGCCTCCATTAATATATGAATTGTTATCAAGCCCAATACCCACTTCAGCGCCAAAAGCAAATTCAGCGGTCATGGTGCCACTATTGATAAGACCGCCTTCAATGGCTGAAGACGTGGTCAGGTATAAACTCGCCGCTTTACCGTTCATAGAGCCGGTATTAGTAAAACCGTTAGTAATGGTAGAGTTATTAAGTGTAACCGCAGTCGCTGGATCAGCAGCATTGGTGCTGGTAGAAAAAATACTACCGGTATTAGTAAAGCCATTGCTAAGGGTGGCATTTTGAAAATCAACAGCACCTTGGATAAAATTCGTCTCGGAACTAATGATACTACCGGCATTATCAAATAAGCCGTAAGTTACTGAATTGAAGCCAACCGCTGGAGAAAAGGCACCACCGGTATCAATGCTCCCCCCTGCGGTAATAATAAGGTCATCACCGGAGGTCAATATAGGTTGGGTAGTTTCCGTGCCGGTAATAGTGACTGCTGAGGCCGATAAAGAAAAAAGCAGTGACCCACCGAGAGCAACGGTGTAAGAAGCGCTGAGATTTTTCATGTTTATCCCTGTGAAATAGTGACTAATTATAATTATCAGAGAAGGGTGGCATCCTGCACATACACTACAAATCACCGATTAAATCCTATCGATCAAACTTGTAAGATTGGCTTGATAGCTTCCCGCTACTCAGTAGATTGTTATACGTTAACAAAAATAACGCTGGCTTTTACGCAAAGGTAAGCAGCCAAATCGTAATAACAGCAAGATAAAATGAACAACTGCCTGCCGGCCTGCACCATAAATTCTGGATGCAGCACTAACAGTAAGTCCGTGTTTGGGAAATCAATATGAAGCCGATTCCATCAACGTTTTATTATCCTTATTAGATAAGCAAATTTTGCCTTGTCCAAAAGCAAAAGGCAACCCGGCTTTTCAATCGGGCTATCAGTGATTATTTATTACATGTAATATAGGCAGCTATACCTTATGATTAAGTCTTATCGGCGGCTAGTTTGTTGCTTAATCAGCCACTATAATCGACCCCTATAATCCACCCCTATAATCCACCCCTATAATCCACACAAGATATCCTATAAACATAAAGCCAAGGAGTCTCTATGAATAATAAACTCTACTCAATATTTTCTTCTAGCTTCACCGTTGTAGCCTGTGTGTTATTGCTGATAAGCCCTAAGCCTGTAGCTCAGGAAACTTACCAGGCGGTTACTCACCAGAACCCGGAAGTAGCTATTGAAGATTTAGTGCTTATGTTACTGCCACTCAACCAACAGGAGTTGGAAGTAGAAGCCGCAGCCTGGTACAGCATACTGGCAGAAACCCTGCATACCGTGACCAAGTTGGAAATTAAAAGTAAAAGAATTGGCCGCCAAACCGCCCTGTTAGACGACGCTGCCGGTGAAGTTGAGGATATCATTGCCGCCAAAAAAAGTGGCGACACTGAGGATATTGCAGAAGCTGAAGCGGCATTAATGGAAATTGGCCAGGACCTTAATGTTAAAACCGATAAAATTAAACAGTTCACTGCCACCGCTAGTGAACAATCGATTGCTAAAGTTGAAAATAAAGGCAAAGAACTGGAGCAGGAAAAATCTGAACTAGCGGATAGTATTGCCAGCCTTCGATTGCAGCAGACTCGTCGGGTTGATCGACTTAATAAAGTGCTCGATGCACTGGAAGCCAAGGGCGGAGATGTTAAGGAGCTACGTCTCTACACCGCTGCCGTATCGGGTATCAAGATTAATGTTCAGGACAGCACCACTGCATGGAAATCTGCCTACGAATGGATGAAGTCCGAGGACGGTGGATTGCTACTCTTCTTTAATCTGGTTAAGTTTTTATTGGCAGTTATTGTAATTGTTTTGCTGGCAAAAGCTGCTGGGCGTATTACTGATCAACTAACTCGCCATAATTCTGTTTCTCTTTTATTGGAAAACTTCTTAAAAGTAGCCGCCCGCCGCACAGTCTTTTTTATTGGTCTGATTATGATTTTACCCATTATTGGGATTAATACAGGGCCAGTACTCGCCTTGATTGGTGCCGCAGGTTTGGTAGTCGGTTTAGCCTTGCAAGGGACATTAAGCAACTTTGCCAGTGGTGTGCTGATTTTGATTTACCGCCCCTATGATATTAATGATGTTATTGAAGTAGGTGTGGGTGGCGTATCGGGTATTGTTGATTCGATGACATTAATTTCAACCACGATTAAAACCCTCGATAATAAATTAATCACGGTGCCTAACAACAGTGTCTGGAATGATGCCATCACCAATATAACCGGCAGCGATGTACGGCGTGTTGACCTGGTCTTTGGCATTAGTTACGGCGACGACTTTACCGTTGCGAAAAAAATTATGGAGAAAATACTGGCCGAGCACCCTGCTGTACTGGATGAACCCGAACCCAATGTTCGCGTTCATGAGCTGGCTGATTCATCGGTTAATTTTGTCTGTCGCCCCTGGGTTAAAACCGATGACTATTGGGATGTTTACTGGGATATTACTGAAACGGTTAAACGTGAATTTGATAACCAGGGGGTTTCAATCCCCTTCCCGCAGCGAGATGTACATTTTTATCCCGCGGGTGAGCTGGCGCTAAAAAAGGATTAGCCGCTAAAGGCTAGCCCCTATTATTGATGGCTATGTATTATTGGGCTGCCGCAACGGTGTGTTGCTGTCCGGGACAAATACGTTTGACCGTAGGGTGGATTACAATCCACCAGTTATAACGGGCGCTTGGCTGGGTTTGGTGGATTATAATCCACCCTACAGGCTTAGGCCCTTTTTATGGTATTTGTGCTGCTGCGGCTGCCACTCTGTTACTGGCCTGAGTGCTATCCATATAGGCTCTGATACTAAGATATAAAGTTAAACCATTGAGTAAGTGCCATACAAAATGCGTACCCAATCCCCATGACTCACAAACCGCCATATCAATCGATCGAAAGCTGAGTGAAATAGCCAGACAGATAGCAGCTAACAGCAATGTAAAGCGGCGCGTAGTAAAGGTTAATGCATGGTAAAGGCCAGCAAATAACAAACAGACCCAGGCAGAAAGATAGGTAATTGAACCATTTAGCATATCGCTGGGGAACTGCATAAAACCCAGGGTCAATACCACAAAAAAACCCAGCAATGCCAAGCTGCCCCATAGCGGCCTAGCTCCCATTTGACGAGCAATCACAGCGCCGTAGAGTACGACAAAGCTTAACTGGAAAATATAGATCGGCAGCATATCTAAAAACATACCTAACAAGGTTGCAAAGGTATGATAAATAAAGCTGCCAATACCGATAAAAAATAGAATCGACGTTAGCCAGTAGCTACCCAGTGTATGGGCATTACATTGCCTGCCAATACGAAATGCTAACACCGCGCCAATAATAAAGCTGAGGTTGGAAATGGCATTGACCGGCTCCGCCCAAAAATCAGGGCCAAGCCGCTCACAGTATTCATCCAGCTGTTTAGACCATTCCATGTATACTTATTCCGCCATATTGCATCTATAGGGATTACAAACTATCACGACAGACCATCCCGGCCTTGATCATTATCAAAACGCTACTCAGACAACTGGCACTCTTGCTGCTGGCCATTGAGCTTAACGATAGGTGGCTTGCTGCCTTTTAAAAAGATTAGCTGCTCACCTTGCTGGTATTTTTCGCCGGAGGCACTGCGTACCCGGGGTAATATATGCCGGTTACCGCGAGGGCTTTTATTCAGCTGTATAAACTCACCATAAAACGCCAAGGTATAGATGTCGCCAGCACAATTGAGGGATTGTCTTTGAATCTGGCCGGGTTTAAGCGTTAGCGGCCTTACCAGGATATCGTAATCAGTATTGTCACTGACAATAAATGGATGCACAGTGTCATTGATTGCGACCAGTTCGCCGGATAAGTGGCTGACTCTGGCCTGCAAGGCATAGGACATTCTACTGTCAAGAGTGCCGGCATCAACGGACAGGCTATAACTGAGTGGCAACCCGGTAGCTGAGAGTGTCGTCTCGGCTAAGACTGTGGCTGTAATATCCATTTTACTCACATCAGCAAGTTTTATCGAGACGGTGTAATCCCCTTCTGCCAATGGGGCTTGCGGATAGACAAGCCCGGTAATGGTTAGCACCTTGGCGCTGGCTGAGTTGGGCAAATGATGACAGCTGGCCAAAAAAATCAGGCTGGCAAATAGCAGTAAACGTAGCATAGTGACACCTACTTATTATTCAGCTTGTGCAATTGGTGCCGCCTTAAAGATTAACGCCCCACCCTCTCCTTCTAAATACAGCATGCCCTGATCGACCCGACCACTGCGAACCTCTGTCAAGGCTGTGATATACCTCGACTCCTGATCCATTAAAGCAGCAGGACACATTTTCCGTGTCATTGCTCCTGCCACCAGCGTTAAGCGGGCATCCGTCAGGACATAGGTAGATGAAAAATTATTACAACTGGCATTGCCGGAAAGGCGGTTATCGGCATCAAAACGCAAGGTGGCCGGACTATAATCGATAACCGGCCTGTCCTTGATCATTTCAATGCGCCAACTACCCATTAACTGGTCTTTAAAATTGTCAGTTGCTTGCATGCTACAGGCTGTCAGGGTGGCTGCGAATAGAAAAGCTATGGCTAAATATTTCATCATACTCTCCAACTGTGGTTAACTGAGTCGCTAACATTGAGCTAGCCCTATGACTTGTTTGTAGTCCTGGTCGTTAAGTGTAACGCTACCAATCTGGCCACGACACAGGCTAAATAAAACTGACCAAATATGGCCTCTAAAATTGCCCAGGAGCGCCCGGCTCGGGTGATCGGTGATATATCTCCATAACCCAGTGTCGCCAGCGTGACAAAACTAAAATAGGAAAGATCAGTCAGTTTTTCGCGGTAACCGCTAGCAGTCTCTACCAGATTAAAAGAACCAGGGTTAAGTAATTCAACCAACAGATAGATAAAGGACCAAATCATACCGGCAATAAAATACAGGCAGACCGCGGCACAAATCATATCGAAAGAAACATCGTAAGATTCAAACAGGTAGCGCAGGATAAAGACAGATACATAGAGCAGAAAAACAATGTAAAAAACACTGTTAATGGCGACTTGCAAATTAACCGAATCAGTAGAGAGCTTCCAATTGGCAAATAACATAGGCAAGGTTAATACAAAGCCAATAATCAGTTCTTTTCTTTCGTAGACCACTAAATAGAGCGATGAAAATAACACCAGGGTATAGCCAAACAACAAAAAATCCACCCGGTTATCAACCGCAACCACAGCGGGAAGTATCTGCACAGAAAGCAGCATGATCAACAAGGTTAAAAAACCAAAGGGACGATGTTGGTAGAGGTGGTTATCTAAGGTGGTTGGCATAGAGCAAACTCATGGCATTGCAATGGATACAGGTAGAAGGAAGCCGAGGCCCCCTTCTACAGACAGAGTTTTAAAGCATATCAGAGATTAAAATACCGAGACCAATACGCTCCTGTGAAATATTATAATCAATCATACTTTCACCGTAGCCATTAAAGTACTGCATATAACCTTTGATATTGCCATAGATCGGCATGCTCCAACCCAGTTCAACAGCGCCTTTATTTTCAGAGCGAAGGTTGTTTCTTAAGATCATTGAAAACTCGTGATCATTTAAGCGATAAGCCGCAGTCAGGTCAAAGTGGCCCATATATTTTTCAATATCGGGGTTATCATCGCCATCACTGTCCAATGGATCATCTTTTTCATCTTCCTTCAGGCGGTACCAGGGTCTGAAAGCAAGGGCAAAATCATCTTTTTCAAAAAGAAAAGTGGTATAAACGCGGTTCCAGCTGCGGGAGAGTAACTGCGAACGGCCATTAGACTGGTGCTCAATGCCCACTTTAAAACCGGTATTACCACCCATGGGATGCCAATCCAGTCCACCCATATACCAGACTTCTGGTTGATAATTGGTTTCTCTAAAAGGTGCCGAGATATCATTGGCGTATACCTGCCACCATGAGGTGGCGGTAAAGCCAAAGTAGATGCCGTCCCCTTCCATAAAGATATCTTCGCTATTTAGCGGGACTTTTAAGCTGACCTGAATTTTAGCTTCTGTCTGACGCAGGTCATCGGCAAAAGCCTCACCGGCAAAATCATAGGCTTCACGGTTGATTTTAGACGTGTGGGTAACCGGCAAGAAATAATTCTGCTTATGGGGCAAAATCGCATAGCGGCTTTTTTGGATTTCTCGCTCAGCAATTATACGCTCAGAGATAGCACCCCGTTCAAACGTTTCCGTCATGGCGGCGGGAGCAGATTTATCTGAGGATGTAACCACGGTTGATGTACCAGCCTCCTCACTACAGCGTTCTCGTATCTGAGTGGTCGACTCGACACCGTTGGGGTTACTAACAGCATCGAGCACACACTGCTCATAAGTGCCAGCGGCCGCAGGCAATGCAAAGCCGGCAAACAAAAGCGTTGCCAGGGATAATTTCTTCACAGGTTAATCTCCAATTATTATCTTTCGGTTATTTTTTAACGACTTCTTTTAATATATCGCCATCTGAACCAGAGGGTATCTTAGCACCAATAAACGCCGATAAGGTAGGTGCGATATCCACGGTATGAATCTTTCTTGCTACCTGTTGCGCTTTAAGTTTATTACCGGCAAATATCACCGGTACATGGGTATCATATTTCCAGGGTGAACCATGGTGCGCCGCCACTACCAGACCATCCATATCATTAATAAAACTATAGGGCTCAAACACCACAAAAATATCGCCGCTGCGCTGGGGGTTATGATTATTGACAACGGCATTATAAAGGTCGTTATTCGGCAAATTGCCCTTGGCGATCTGGGCACTGGGTATCGCAAGGGCAACACCGGGGAACTGACTCATCTGGGCAGCTATAGCTGACTCTACCTCATGAATATCCAGTTGATTTTTTTTGATCACCTCATGATCCAGGTAGACATAGGGGTGGTAGTAGATTTTAACCAGCGCCTCATCGACACCAAATTGTTGATTAAGCTCGCTAAAAGCCTGTTTGGTATTCCATTCTTTGGGGTTGATATAATGGGCTTTAATACCCTGCTGCTGAGCATAAGGGGCGGCATCAGCGCCACCATGGTCGGCGGAGAGCACAATCAAGGTATTCTTCAGACCAATCTGCCGGTCAATAAATTTAAATAAGGAAGCCAGTGTATTATCCAGTCGTTGCAGATTGTCTTCCATCTCAAGACTGGACGAGCCAAATAAATGGCCGACATAGTCAGTGGATGAAAAGCTGACGGATAAATAATCAGTGATATCATCTTCACCGATATTTTCACTAAGAATAAGTGTTTTGGCAAAATCCGCCGTTAGTTCATCACCGGCCGGACTTAAGGTCAGGAAGGTCGTAAAGTATTTGCTATCGCCCTTACCATATTGATGCGGAAATACACGACCAAAACCCGGAAAAGCCACCTCCCATTCCTGATCGTCTTTATCACCCATCAGATAATTGCTGGACTCTTGTAATAGCTCCCAGGCCTTATCGGCGTAGTTTTGTGGGTAGTTTTGCCGATTCCAGTCGATTACCCATTGCGGGTAAGCCTCATAGTAAAATCTGCTGGTAACAAATTCGCCGGTTTTTTTGGAGAACCAAAACGCTTTACCGGCATGCCCTGCCATCGCTACTGCACCTCGGTCTTTAACGGATACGCCAAATATTTTAGCTTTACCGGCGCTTTGCATCGATAATTCATCACTAAAAGTAGAGACGCGGATTTTTTGCGGAGAGCGCCCGGAGGTATTGGCGGCTTTTTGTGTTGGATCTATTTCGGTCTGCTTGTTAACGTCGGCATCTTTGCTCAGTAAGGGGTAATTGGGGTCTTCAATATTATAAATCAGGCGATTGTCATCCCGATCAAACCAAACATTGCCAATCATACCGTGGATGGCAGGCACTGCCCCGGTAGCCAGCGTGGTATGGCCAACAATGGTTTCCGTATTCGCGTGGTTATGATGGGCGTTATGATAAACCACACCTTCTTCATAGAGGTATTTAAAACCGCCGTCAGTCTCCTTATTAAGAAAACGGCCCGGAAGGTCTGCCCGTAATTGATCGACGGTTATTTGCAAAATCAGTTTAGGAGGCTTGTTGCTTGCAAAGCTATTCAGTGCAAATAGCATTATCAGGGGCAAACAAAGCCAGCCAGTCGATTTAAGCATGATGATTTCCTCGCAACATTCTGTCCATCAATAATTAAAAGCCATCACCCATCATGGGTAATGATGAGAATAAATTAATAACCACTGCATTACTTAAATCAATAAAAAACGCCCCGATCATAGGTACAACAATAAAGGCCTTGGTTGAAGGCCCATAACGGGCTGTTAGGGCCTGCATATTGGCCATAGCAACGGGAGTAGCACCAAGACCTAAACCCATAAAACCTGAGGCGATAATAGCTGCGTCATAATCTTTGCCGACAAAGCGAAAAACCACATAGACAGCCAGCAACACAATAATCATCATCTGTACAATTAACACTAGCAGCAGTAAGCCTATCGAGTTAGCCAGTGTCCAGAGCTGTACCGACATCAAACTCATTGCCAAAAATAAATGCAAGCTGATTTCACCGGAGCGGTTAATAGAATGGGTATGCAAATTAAATTTGCAATAATCGATAATATTGGTGATCACGATACCGATTAACATGGCGGTTAAAAATTGCGGCAAGGCCACCCCTTGAATAATTAACCAGTCATTCAGATTATGCCCCAGACCGACGCAGAGGGCTAAAACCAATAGCGTAGAAAAAGCATTTTCCAGTGGATATTCCGGGTCTTCATCAGCTGCTTCCGCAATCGATTCATAATGCTGTGGAACGGTGTGCTGGCTGGCCAGCCCGTGTTTTTTAATCATATAGCCGCCCATGGGGCCGCCAATTAAACCACCGGCAACCAAGCCAAAAGTAGCGCAGGCAATACCCAGTGTTCCAGCCCCTGCCAGCCCCGCCTCTTCTGCTGCGGTGCCCCAGGCTATAGAAGTACCATGACCACCGGCAAAGGATATGCTGCCGGCAAATAAGCCATAGGCGGGGTTAACATCAAAGGCCAGTGCAATGCCAATACCGGCAATATCCTGAAAGATTAACAGGACGATAGCAAAACAAAGTAATAGCACCAGTGTGCGCCCGCCAGAAGCCATCACGCTTAGCTTGGCAGAGAGACCAATGGTGCTGAAAAAAGTCAGTAATAATAAATTTCGCAGTTCAAGATCAAAATCAACTCGAATATTAAAATAGAGGTAGAGTATGGTCAGCAAGCTGCTGCAAAGCAGTCCACCGGTTACAGCCATCGGTATATTGAGTCTTGAGAGCAGATCGATCTTTGTATTGAGATAGCGGCCGGTAGCAAGCAAGAGCACGCTGGCAATCACTAAATTGGCCCCTTCAACCAGATACTGTTGTTCCATGTCAGACCATTCTCGCGGTGCTTGCTTTATTGTCTAGAGAAAACAGGCAGCGTTAATCGTAAAACGGGAGTGATAAACACTTTATCACTCCCGTTATTGTTTAGCAGAATATCAAGGCTATACGCTTAAGAGCCCCTTACCTGCTCCATTTTTTCCATCACCTGATCAATACTAAAGCTGGCAGGTTTCTGGCGTGGTGGAAACTCCTGGAAAGTTTGCAGGAATTCACCCACTAGACCCTGTGCGGGTACTAACAGGTAAGCACGATCAATTAGCCAGTCGTAATAGGTGTTAGAGGTTCTATAAGCACGCTCATAGGGGTCACGACGGATATTGATAATCAGCGGTATACGCAGCTCTGTCCATGGCTCTATCCAGGCACGCAGTGTGGTGTACTCTTTCTGCTCCAGGAAGATCATTTTCCAGTCCTGATAACGCATAGCGGTTAATTCGCCGCCATCACCAAAGTAGAAGATCTCATTACGGCGACCTTTTTCTTCTTTACCGGTCAGGTGTGGTAAGAAGTTATAGCCATCCAAATGGACTCTGTAGCTGCGACCTAAAGATCTAACGCCACCTTTTTTCAGGCGGGCTTTAATATCATCAGCGCCTGCTGCGGCCAAATAGGTTGGTAACCAATCCATATGGTGCATAATTTCATTGGATACGGAACCGGCTTTAATTTTGCCAGGCCAGCGCACCATGGATGGCACACGCCAACCGCCTTCCCAGTTAGTGTTTTTCTCACCAAAGAAAGGTGTGGTTGCAGCATCAGGCCAGGTATTCATATGCGGACCGTTATCCGTTGAATAATGAACGATGGTGTTCTCAGCCAGGCCTAATTTATCAAGATGATCAAGCAGCATACCGACATGGCGATCGTGCTCTACCATGCCGTCACTGTATTCATCCTGACCAGAGATACCACGCAGCTCATCTTTAACGTGAGTACGGAAGTGCATCCGGGTACCACTCCACCATATATAGAAAGGCTTTTTGGCTTTAGCCGCCTTATCCATAAATTTAATGGTGGCAGCAATGGTTTCGTCATCGACGGTTTCCATACGCTTTTTGGTCAGTGGACCGGTATCTTCAATCTTGCCATCGGCAGATGATTTGATAACACCGCGTGGACCATACTTTTTCCTGAACTCAGGATCTTTAGGATAATCCACATTCTCAGGTTCTTCTTCCGCATTTAAGTGGTAGAGGTTACCAAAGAACTCATCAAAACCGTGGTTGGTAGGAAGGTGTTCGTCTTTATCGCCCAGGTGGTTTTTACCAAACTGACCAGTCATATAGCCGTAGGCTTTTAACAGACCCGCAATGGTTGGGTCTTCAATTTGCAGGCCCAGTTCTGCACCGGGTAAGCCAACTTTGGATAAGCCGGTACGATAAACACTTTGACCGGTAATATAAGAAGAACGACCAGCAGTACAGGATTGCTCACCGTAGTAATCGGTAAAGATCATACCTTCGTTGGCAATCTTATCGATATTCGGTGTGCGGTAACCCATTAAACCCATGGTGTACGCACTGATATTACTTTGACCAACATCATCACCCCAGATAACCAATATATTCGGTTTATCCGCGGCCTGACTGATAAGAGGTATAACCCCCATGGCTATGGTCATAGCCACTTTTTGTATCACCTTTCTCATACTGAGACTCCTTATTTATAATAATTCAATAAACAGATCATTGAATACCTGGTACTACTGTGTAACAAAATCAAATTCGTGATTGAACGGATGGTATGTTGAAGCAGCACCGGCTAATAAAGCGCGGGCTTATGCACAGGATTGATGCACGGGGAATAAGTACTGAAAATATAACTTGTAGATAAGGATTGAACGAAACATCCGGTACAGAAGTTTTGGTCACATTTATCTCCGTTGTGCTTCCAGGGGTGCCGAGTTAAAGGCTTTTCTCATTATTAAGATTCAATATATAGCATGCTTATAACGAATAAAACAGTTTATGGAGAAAAATTTGATATCGAGCAATAGCCAATAAACGGTTTGGGCTTGCATGCTCTGTTGCTATCAAATTACAAAACTTAGATGATTAAGTGATATCAAATAATTGGCTAATAAATAAGAGCGGTATAAGGTAAATAGTTGATGGACTAAGCGGCCCACTTATCGAGTGATAAGCAGGCCTTAAATAGTCTTATTCTAAAATCCATTTGGCATTGATAGACAGAAAGAAGGCCTCATTGGTTGTAAACTCACCCTCAAAACCCAAGCCGGGTCCTGTTCGGTCACCAACACCATTAAGACCGGCCTTGCCTAAGTCTGCATAAACCAACTGACCACCCATAGAGAAAGGCTTGTCCTGGTTATACTGGGCACCAAAGGCATAGCGCATTTGACGATCCACTGGCAGCTGGGCATTTCGGTCATCGAGAGAAACCGGGTTGGTATCGTAGGCCAGACCCGTTGAAAGTACCCACTCCGGTGAAACCCGATAATCAATACCGACTGCATAGTGATAGGTGTCATCCCAATTAGCGGCAATCGATGCCCCCAAATTATCGGTCGAGAGATTAACCTTATCCAGAGTACTCCAATCATCCCAGCCAACAGTGGCGTGTAAGCCAATGGTGTCATTTAAACGGTGGGTTAAAGCGAGTCGCACAAAGGCAGCAAGGGGAAGCTCAGTTTCTATAGAGACGGCTGAAGGATTAGCGCCGGGGGCACGATTAAGGTCGCCGTCAAACTCAAAATCCCACTCTGATTGATAGGTAAGACCAAGTCGGGTGTCATCACTAATGGTGTACATCACACCCAGCATATAACCCAACACCATATCGTCACCGTCAATTTCAGCCGAGCTATCGGGCTGGCTGGTAACGAGATCAGGTACCGCTATATCGACTTCCAGCGCACCATAAACAATCTGTGGGCTAATACCAATAGAGAGCTTATCACTCACCTCGTAGGCCAGTGTTCCAGCAAAAGCCAGCGTCAATAGCTCTACCCGTTCCGCCTGATAACGCCCCACCCAATCACTGGAATAGTCCAGGCCGGTACCCGCCAAACCGCCAGCGGATAAACCCCAGCTCCATTTATCATTAAAATTCGGTTCAACATAAAAGCCGGAACCCGTAGGAAGTACACCACCAGCATCACTGCCGGCTTTGTCGCCATTCGCTATGGAGCCACGCTTAACATCAAAATCGGTACGGTTATAAATAATACCGCCAGTGGCCATTGACTGACGCTTTTCAAGGCGTGTAATACTGGCCGGATTATGTAATACCGCAGAGGCGTCATCGACACCGGCGGCGGCACCAGCACGGGCGCGGCCCATGGCAGGCGTGCCATATTCGTTAAGCCATAAGCCACCAGCACTAGCGGCTTCGCTAAGTATAATCAGAGGAACAATGGCCCCTGCTTTTGCTAGTTTTAACATAGTCTTTGTTCCCATTGGTTTATGTTAATTATTGATTATTTTGTGGTAATTGCACGGAATATTGTTGCGCCTCTTCATTGCGCCCCATCATTTGCAAATAGCCTGCCAGAGCCGACAGTATATCGGTATTACCCGGGCTGCGCTGTAGGGCTCTTTTTAAGGTGGTAATCGCCCAGTCTCGCTTGCCACTTTCAAATAAGGCCACCGCATAGACATAAGTATAGCGGATAATCTCTGGAGCCTGTGATGCGGCCACTTCAAGATAGGCTGTCGCCTTATCAAGTTGCTTTAAACGTATCATCAATAAACCCATCGCATAGTTGGCTGAGACATTATTGCTATCAATCAGCAGGGCTTTTTCCAGCAGAGGTAGCGCCTGCTGATCCTGCCCCGTGGCCCGATAGAGATCAGCCATATTTAGCAAGGCGGGAATATATTGGGGTTCAATCACCAGAGCCTGCCGGTAGGCCTGCTCGGACAACGCCCATTGGTTAATAGACTGATAAACAACGCCCAACTGCATTTGCCCGGCGGGCGTATCAGCATTCAGTTTGATCGAGGCGATATATTCATCAACCGCCTTTTGCACCGTTTGTTTCTGCGCAGGCTGCAAGGCAACACTGCGGCTAACCAGCATGGGGGCTAATAACCGGGCGGCTTCCATTCTAATCGCTTTAACCGGGTCACTCATCAATGGCCATACATTACGAATAATCTGTTGTTCCGGTAGTAACTCAATCACTTCAATGGCAGCCAAACGCAGCTGGGGATTGGAAGATTCCAATTGTAGCAAGGCGGTATTAATGGCGTATTGGTTGGGATAGTTTCTTAGTATCTGTAAACCGGAAGCCCTAACCATAATAGGCATAGCTGAATCATCAACCAGCGAGGAAAGCTGCGGCAATGCCTGAGCTGCGCCCTGCTGTCCGGCATAAATTAATGGCGCAAAGCTGGGCTGCTCGATACGGTCTGGATACCATTGTGTAAATGCAGCCAGCGCCCAGTCGCTATCTTTATCGCTATGACATTGATTGCAGGCATTGGGCACACCGAGACTTTTTGATAAATCAGGACGAGGAATGCGCAAGCTGTGGTCACGGCGTGGGTCTACCGTCATATAGGTGGTTTCTGGCATATGACAATCAGCACAGAGAGCACCAGCGCTACCATCACTATGATGGTGATGCTGCGGCTGATCAAATACCGAGGGGTTATGGCATTGGGCACAAACCTGATTATCAGGGGCTTTTAATTCCAGACTATGGGGGTTATGGCAATCACTGCATACCACACCGCGCTGGTACATTTTGCTTTGCACAAAAGAACCGTAGACATAGACCTCATCAAGAATCTGGCCATCAACATGGTAAAGAGGCGATTCAATTAAACGAGGAATATGGGTATCCAACACCTCTTTGCCTTGTACTGTTTTATGATCAACTTCGCCGATGGTTGAACGGCGGGAGTGGCAGCCAGCACAACTATTAATTTGTTGATCACTATGGGCGCGGGTAGCCCCCTGTTTAGCGGCGGTATTTAATCCCGGCAAACGCTGCCAGTGACCATCACTGCGAACGTCGGCCAATAGGCCCTTATTTGCGATATTAGCTTGCTGGTCTTTATTATTGACCCAGTCAATATGCTGGCTACCGGCGCCATGGCAGGACTCACAGGCCACATCAATTTCAAACCATGTCGTTTGGTAGCTATTGCTGGCCTCGTCATAATTTTTCTTTAGGTTGGTAGAGTGGCATTCCGCGCAACGGGAGTTCCAGTTTTGCGAATAGCGGGTCCAGTGCAGCACATCTTCGTGACCACCGATATCGGGATAGAGGTGAAACCAACGCTGTCCGCCCTCTTCCTTACTGCGACTATCCCAGGCAATGCTTAAGGTCTGATAACGGCCATCCTCAAAGCCTATCAAATATTGCTGTAACGGTGTAACACCAAAGGTATAGTCAATTTTAAAGTCTTGCAGTTTGCCATCGGCACCGTCGGTATTAACCCAAAACTCATCGCCCTTTTTAAAAAAGGTTGAAGTAATACCGTTAAGGCTAAAAGTGGCTTGATTAAAATCCCCTAATACAGATGTGCTATCCGCCATCATCATCGCCTGATCATGGTGCGAGCCTTGCCAGTCTTTATAGGCTTGCTGGTGGCAACTGGCACATTGTTGGCTGCCAACAAAATTGGCATCGTTTACAGGCGTGGCATGGGTAAATAATGAAAAGACGGTGAGCAGTAAAGACACTGCCACAGCAGTAAAGGAGAAACGCATTATCCTGTATAACCCATTTATTATTGAAGTAATCCATAATCGCCTACTTAGGCGATAAGGTGGTCAACCATACTAATGATTCAGACTAAGTACAACTGTCTGCTGCCATGGCCAGCGTTGCCGCTCCGCCTGCTTAAGGTAATGGAGTAATTGTCTGGCCTCGCTAAGGCTTAAGGCTTTAGGTTCACCAGCACCACAGGCATGACGCTTAAGTTGATTGACCAACTGCAGGCAGGCCTGATCAGGTTCAAACACAGCCTCCAGCGTGGTTATACCTTGATACCTCGGTCGTTGATCTATTAGCCGGTAGAGTGACTGCAAAGCTACAACGGCTTGCTGTTGATTGACCGCATCAATAAAGGCTTTATCATACTGCTTAATATACTGCCGCTGTTTAAGCTTGGCCTTTAAGCCAAGACGAGCAAGTAGGGCCAGTAACCCGAGCAAGGCAACCACCACCAGACTAAAGTTAATCACTAACTGCCAGGGTAATCCTTTAGTAACGGCCCCGGCTCTGTTATCACCGAAGCAGTGCCAGCTCCGTCGGTGGCAAAGGCAAGTGGCTCAAGCGCAAGCAGCTTCTGTTGCTGGCTTTGCAAATTCCACCAGTAGTACTGGTAGCCAGGTAACTGATAGCTACCCTCGGCTTCGATAGTGATAATAAATTGCTCTACACGGGTCCCTATTAACTGGCCGCGGTTACTGCTCTCGCTGACTTTTGGGGGAACCTGGTACAGCGCCAAACCCTTCTGCTCAGGAAATTCAATAGCCGGCAACATCATGGCGGGGCTTCCCTCTATGCGCAGGCTAATAGTGCGGGTAATCGCATCGCCGGGTTTATAGCTGTCTTTTAAACCGTCATAACGTTCGTTAATGGTTAGATTATTAGCTGCAAGCCAGTGATCAACACCATTCATGGCAGCGGGTGTATTGACGGTAATGGTTTGGCTATCCAGCGTTAAATAGCCTTCAACAATATTATTACCCTCGGTATTCAGGGAAACAAACAGCCTTAGTTTGGGGATGGTAAGCGCGCCGGATTTCTGCGGATAAAATACCAGTGTCCATAATTGTAAAGCACGGGTAGTGCCAGCCACTGTACGGCTGGAATTGGTGGAAGTTTGGCTGCTGCGATAGACAATAGCGTCTTGAATATCAAAGCGTTCCACCCGGCTTCCGCTGGCAAACCAGCGATCGGTTGAAACCTCTATTTCCATCATCACCGGCTGGTACTGGGTGATAGCGTCTTTATCAACGATGGTATAGCTGACGGCCAGCTGACCGCTGTTATGCAATTCATCGATGGTAACTGCCTGTAATAATGACGGCATTATCAATAATAAGGCGGCCAATAAGCGAACGATCATGGCTGGGCCTCCCCTGCTGCTTCCGCGGCTGTATTTTTGCGTTGCTCCAGTTGCATATAAAACTTAATTTTTAAAAACTGAGTCGGATCTTTTTGTACTTGTCGCATCCACATCTCTGTTAGCGCTGGATCCTGCAATAATTGATCGGCAGTTAATATTTCCTGCGGGCTAAGGTCAAAGGTTTCACGCTTGTCCCCTTCAGAGGATTCCGGGCCAGGGTTGTCTCCTATATCACCGGGGGGCGTCTCCGGTCCATCCGGTACCTGACTTTCTGATAGCATTTGATTGGCATCAATTAAGGCCTGCACAATCGCCATATTATTTTTAACGGCGGTATTATCAGGGTATTTTTCTAATAAAATGCGGTAGATACGCATCGCCGGCAGATAATTGCGGGAATGCGCCCAGGCATTGCCCTGAGCTAATAAGCCGTTTTCATCATCATACTGAGAAAATAAACCGGCGGCATTGTCAAAATCCTCAGCGGCATAGAGGCTTAGCCCCTTCCATAAAGGGCTTTGGAAAACCGTTGCCGCCTGAGTGTAATAGCCAAGATCAAATAAAATACGGCCCTGCTGATCAGGCGTAAGCCATAGGGCAAGAAAACGCTGGGGATAGAGCAGACTCCAGATCAATAACGAAGCCAGCAACAACCAGCGTAAGGGTTTATTGACTACCATTGCAGCGTCCACCCTTTTCTAAACCATAAAACAAAGATCAACATAATGGGAAAGACAAGATAGTAGCCCGCATCTACCCAGGGCCGATTATCATCCTCTGCCAGCAAGAAATAGTTATCTACCAGACGGTAAATCCGTTCAACATCCGCTTTATCAATAGTCATCCCCTGGTATTCACCGCCAGCATCGGCCGCCAGGCGTTGTAACATGGCATCTTGCAGCGCAATCGTTGAACTTGAAAACCCCTCCACGGCTTGTTCGTTTAATTGCTGCTGGGTAAGACCAATACCCCAGACCAATAGCTGGTGTGGTGACTGATCAAAATACTGTTGGTAGGCCGCTATCGCTGCATCGGTAACCCCATCCCCAATCACCAATAATGTTACCGGTACCTCCACTTCTTTCAGTAAACTATCCGTAACCGCTAACACGCTCTGGGGAGATTTACCGGGCCTTGGCATCATATTGGTCGACATCGAATCCAGAAAATGATGAATAACCTGCCGGTCATTGGATAGCGGAATAATAGTATGGGCCGTACCGGCAAAGGCGATTAGGCCAGTATAGGAATCTCCCCTAAGTGCCAACAGGTCGCTTATTTTTTGTTTGGCACGTTGCAGGCGGCTAGGCTGGACATCCTTTTGATTCATGCTCTCGGAAAGGTCTATAGCGATAATCAGTGCTGCATTATCTTCCGTAAAGGGCGATGGTTGCTTATCCCAACTGGGACCAGCCAGAGCAATAAATAATAAGACGGTGACCAAACCCATTGCGCCGATGGGGCCACCGAGCGTATTTTCATCACGCTCTACAATCATATTGGGTAGCAGATGATCGGCAATCACTTTGCCCCATTGCGCCAGCACATCACGCCGTTGCAACTGCAATAATTGTAAAAATAGAAACGGTGTAATACCTAATAACCACCAGGGGCGGATAAAATGAAAATACTGTAGCGACTCCCAGCTAAACATTAATCACCTTCCTGCGTTGCATCGAGCCTGATAAGGCCATTAACGGTAAGGAGACAGCATAGAGTATGGCAATGGCAGCCAAGGGGTAATGAAAGATACTTTGCCGAGGACGAAAGGATAAAGACTCATAGAGCTCAGGCTCCATCGCTTCGATTTGTCGGTAGGCATCCTCAAGCGCCGACCGGTCCAGCGCTTCAAAGTAGGCGCCGCCAGTGATATTGGAAATTTCCTTTAAGGTATCAATATCCATCGCATCTTCACCCACCGTTTCCGGGTCGCCAATGGCGATGGTATAGATTTTTACCTCGTGGGCTTTGGCAACGCGGGCAGCATCTACTGGTGGTACTCTGGAGCCAGTATCATTGCCATCAGTGAGTACAATAAGGACTTTATTTTTGGTATCGGAACCTTTAAAAGAACTTATCGCCAGACCGATGGCATCCCCCATCATGGTGCTGGGACCAGCCATGGCAATCTCGGTTTCGGATAATAAGGTTAACCAGGTCTCTTTATCGCTGGTAAAGGGTGCCTGTAAATAAGCGGCGTCACCAAATACAATTAAGCCAAGCCGATCACCGGCACGGCGCTGAGCAAACTCTGCCAATACGCGCTTAACAGCATCCAATCGATTAATCTTTTCACCTGCGCTGGTGGTAAAGTCTTTAACTTCCATCGAGCCTGATAAGTCAGCGGCAATCATAAGATCACGGGCAGATTTATCAATTTGCACGGGCTGCCCAACCCACTCAGGTTTGGCGGCGGCGGTGACTAAACAGAGCCATGCCAGCCAGAGTAATACCAGCTGCACTCTTTTGCGGCGCATAATCGTTGCACCGGAGGCGGGCTTTTCGCCACTGATTTTTACCAGCAAATCAAAATAAGGGACTTGCAGTGAATCCTGGCTTTGTTTATGCGCAGGAAGTAGCAGGCCGACAGCCAGCGGCAATAACAGCAAAACAAAAGCCCACAGATTGGCAAATTCAATCATAGGCACTTCTATGGGTGCTAATCCAAAGCTGGCATTGCTGCCAGAATTGCTCGCTTAAACCCTGCTTGGTGGATGACTGATAAGACAGCGCATAAAGCACCCCAGGAAACTGGCTGGCAAAGGATGGGCCGCTATAACTGCTATCTAGAAAGTCCTCCCATTCACCACCAAATAGATTGGCAATATCCTGGCGAGGAAAAGCCTGTAGGGCCACAGCTTTCATAATTTCTGGCACCTTTGGCAATGCGGAAATATCGCCCTTGAGTACTTGCTGCTGTATCGCATTAAGCTGCTGTATAGCGACCCGGCGGTAACGATTTCTCCAGTAGCGTTTAATGGCTTGATAACAACGTCGAGAGACTCCATAAAGCACCGCTAACAGTAAAAGCCACCAACCCGGCGTTTGCGGCCATAATTCAATAGCCGCTGGCAGTGCAATTTCACTAAAGCCTTCCAGCGCATAATTACCCCAGCCGGAATTAGGGGCAAAAGGATTGCTCATCGCCTAATGCCCCCCAAGGCTTTGATTAATTGTTCTTGCACCGGTCTAATCGTATCGATAGGGATTAGCGGAACGCCGTATTTTTTCAGTTCAGTGCGAATCAGCCCCAGATTATTATCATATTGCTGCTGAAAGTTTTCTCTAAGCTTTGCCGGATTACCCGTGACCTCTACTTGCAGCTTGCCATCACTGACTACCAGATGGTCGATATCCGGCAACTGCTCCTCAGCGGGGTCAAATATTTTTAGTGAGATAATATCGTTATGTTGTGAAATACGCCTTATACGGTCTGTGGTTTGTTGATTCCAGCCGGAGCCATCACTAATTAAAATCAATAAAGCATCGTGGGATAATGTTCTGGCTGCGGTATCGATGGCCTCTTGTAATCGTTTATTATGGGAGCTGCGGCCAACTTTTAGCTGCTGATTAAACTCAACAATTTTTGACAGAATTTTAATGACATTACTTTTTGAGCGTTCTGGCGGAATATGGACAATCGATTGGTCATTAATCACCACTGCCCCTACCCGATCACCGGAGGCCAATACACGCCAGGCAATCAGCGCGGCGGCTTCTGCGGCGGCAACAGATTTCATTTTTTCTTCACTGCCAAAAAACATACTGACGCGCTGGTCCACTAACAGCACCACATTGCGCTCTCGTTCTTCTGTAAATACACGAACATGGGGTTTTTTAGTACGGTTGGTAACTTTCCAATCCATAGTACGGATATCATCACCGGCACGGTAATGACGCAACTCTTCAAAGTTTAAACCACGGCCACGCAGTTTGGAGCTATGCCGGCCGGTCAAAATACTATTGACCGGCTGGCCGGGCAGAAAGGAAAAACCTTTGGCTTGAAACTGCAACTTAATCAGCGTTGCCAGCTGCGCGTAAATTCGATGATCATTCGTCACCGTGGCTATTTTGCGCTTTTTGCTTAGAAAACCCAGCATTTGAGCGACCTCAATCAGGCAATAGCCACCTGTTTTAAAATCTCATTCACCACATCCTGCGGGGTAATACCGTCGGCCAATGCATCGTAGGACAATATTAAACGGTGCCCCAATATGGCATGAGCTACGGCGCGGACATCATCAGGGTCGACAAAGTCTTTAGCTTTTAACCAGGCATGGGCTCTGGCTGCTTTATCCAGGGCAATCGATGCCCTGGGGCTGGAACCCACATTAATCCAATGTTGTAACTGGCTATCAGGGTAGCGTGATGGATCTCGGGTAGCCATAACCAGGGCGACAATATAGCGCTCAATATTTTCAGCAATGGACAATTGCAGTATGGCTTCACGGGCAGCAAAGATATGAGATTGGTCAACGGGAGAAAGGTCTGGTTTTTGGCTGGGTGCTTCTTCCCCACGGACCAAACGAATAATACCTAATTCAGCCTCATCGTCCGGGTAATCGATAGTGATTTTCATGAGAAAGCGATCCATCTGCGCTTCCGGTAAGGGATAAGTCCCCTCTTGCTCTATCGGGTTCTGGGTTGCCAGCACCATAAACAGCTCAGGCAGTTGATAGGTTTTGCCAGCAACGGTGACCTGACGCTCTTCCATGGCCTCCAGCAGAGCAGCTTGCACTTTGGCAGGGGCTCGGTTGATTTCATCGGCCAATACCAGATTGGCGAAAATAGGACCGGGTTGAAACGTCAGTTGCTCGCCGTCGCCGCCACTATGATAAACCTCAGTACCGGTAACATCAGAAGGCAATAAATCTGGCGTAAATTGGATACGGCCTAAATCGGCACTCAGCACTTTACCCAGCGTTTTAATGGAACGTGTTTTTGCCGTGCCGGGCAAACCTTCAAGCAGTAGATTACCGTTACACAAAAGACTGATTAAAATACTTTCTACAACATCAGATTGACCAATAACCGCAGCTTCCATCGCCTGCTGTAGTCGCTTAAGCTCTGCTAAGCTTTCAGACATTACACTATCCTTTTTATCATGTGAGAATGAGACCAGTTACGGAAAAAGTACCATAGAAGTCTATAGCCTCACAAGCACAGCAATAGCTAATACTTTCTTGAGCGCTTAGTCTTTTTTCTGGCTTTTGCCGGGCGCACTTTAGCGCTGGCCTGTTCCAGCCATAATAAAGTATCAATATAGGAAACAAAGCGATTTAAATAATCGGGGGATAACTCACGCATGGTGGCCAGAGATTTAATCACCAGTGCTTGAGGGTTTAACGGACCGGGATTTTCTGGCCCTTCGCTAATGACCTGGGTAACCAGTTTATCGGAATTAAGTTTAACCAGTGATTCTCTAAATAACCTGACGGAATTGAGTTCTCCAGGGTTACTGCTGTCGGGTTTACTACTGCGCTTGCTATCAAAGGATGACAATACTTCTTTTTCTTGCTGCCTGAGAAAATCACTCAGTGATAACTCACTGGACTGCAGACCTTGATCGCTATGGTTGGCGCGCTGCTCTAAAGTAGCCAACAATTGCGTCAATGGACTGGCAACGGGATCGGCCTGATCAGGCGCTGGTGGGCCATCGGCAATAAAATCGCGCTTAAAATCATTTAGCGCAAGAGCCGCTTTTTGCTGAAGAATAGAAGCCACCGCGGGACGCGCCGTGTTTGAACGTTCAAACAGGGACTTAATAAACTGAAACCGCACAGGATCAAATTGGCTGGCCCCTTGCTTTTCCATCGCTTCAATATCGGCAAGATCAGCCATTGTTAAAGGCCGCCGTAAATTGCGAGGCTTTGGCTTTAGGGACTGGCGCCATTTCTACCCGGCGATTTTTAGAGCGCCCTTCAGCGCTTTGGTTAGAATCAACCGGTTGCTGGTCACCAAAAGCCGCGGCAAAAATCATCGCCGGTGGCATGCCCTCTTCGATTAATACACGGGTAACTGTTAGAGCTCGCTCAGCCGATAGGGCCCAGTTATCCGCATAGCGGTTATTGCCTTTTTGGATCGGCAAATCATCGGTAAAACCACTGACCATTAAGAGCTGATCGCGCTCACCCAGATAAACCTTTAACGGCGCCACCAGACTTTGCAACAATTCTCGCCCCTCAGGCTGAAGCTCATCAGAGTTCAGCGAAAACAACACACTGCCACTAATACCAATACGGCCATCGCGTAAGGTGACGCGCCCGGAAGCCAGAGGGTCGGCCAGAGCCTGTTCAAGGGCCATTCGGCGCTGTTCTTCCGCCTGACGTTTTTCTACTTCCTGCTCAAGGGATTGGGAGAGCTCTAATTGAAACCCCAGCGCCCAAATAAGCAGCAATACAAATACACCGACCAGCCCGGACATTAAGTCGCCAAAGATAGCCCAAATCGGCGGGTCCTGGGCCGTGCTATTATCTAACTCTTCCACTTAGCTAGCCTCTTCCATCACTTTCTTAGTAGTGGGCTTAGCCTTGCCACCCAGTTGCTGCAATTGCTCAAAGATACTTTGCTGGGACAACATACTGTGATCGATAATTTCCCGAGCTTGAGCCACATAATAAGCGAGCTGCTCATCGCTGCGTGAGGTGGATTTATCCAATGACTGCTCAATACGATGAAGGTTTTCTACCAGATTACCATTGGACTCAGTAAACAGATTCACCGCAACACCAAAGGACTCACCCAGACTGGACATTTCAATCGCACTGCCGGCAAAGTTATCGGCAATTTCAGTGGCACTGCCGGTAAACGTTGTAGCAATATCGGAGAGCTTGGCCACTTCTGAGCCTACCTGCTTATTCATCTGCTCGCTGATATCATTAATCAGCGTGGCAGAAGAGTTGACCATTAATTCAATGGCTTCACGTTGGCCACTGGTGGTTTGTTCCAGCGCAGAAGATAGCGACGTAAGCTGCTCCATAATACGCGCACGCTCTTCCAGCAAACTATTATCCCGCTCAATATTATTGGAGATTTCTCGACGCAAATGACCAATGACCTCGGCGGCAGCTTTCGGTGTTTCCGATGCGGTTTCGATTAAACGTGTCATTGGCTCTTCCAGTTCTTTACCCAAGCTGGCCAATTGGGTCGCTGCGGTGGTTTCTAAACGGGATAGTTGCTCCAGTGCCTGCTGTGCCTGTGACGACTGTTGCTCACGCAGGGCCAGAAACTCCTTATTCAATGTGCTGGCTATTTCAGTCATACGATCACTGTGGATATTGACCCAATTGGCTTCAGACTCAATCCTTGCGTTCACTAACTCTTCGGAGGCACCTACTAAACGGTTTACCTCAGCCAGCATATCCGTTGAGGTTGCCTTGACTTTATCGACCATCGCTTTTGAGGTTTGCTCGGCGGAATCACCTAGCTGCTGATGCCGCGATAAAGCTTGCTCACCGGCCTGCTGCCATTGGGAACTTAAGTCAGCCGACAAAGTTTTAAACTCATTCGTTAAGGCACTAAACGCTTGCTGTTGTTGATCCGTTATTTGCTGCTGGCTCTGCTCAAAGCTGGTAGTCCATAGCTGCAATCGAGTGTGATCACTGCTTGCCTGCTGTTCGGCTCTGGCACTGGCCGATTGATCAAAGGTGGTGAGTAAAGACTGAGAGCTTTGCTCAAACTGGCCACTAAACTGATTAAAGGAAGCACTAATACTGTCAACTAAGCATGTATTAGCCTGCTGATGTTCAGCAAGGCCTTGCTTCCAGGCTGAAGTTACCGTCTCTGAAGTATCAGCAAAGCGCTGGTTTAAATGCTCTAGCTGGGCACTGGCGGTATGCGTTAATTGCTGATGGGTCTTTTGGCTTTCAGTGTTGATATCCACCATCAGTTGTTGCAATAAGGGCTTGATGGCTTCTGCGGCTAAACGACCACTCTCAATCGCCTGCTGGCCACTTTCCGCCACACTTTTTTGCAGTGACTGATCAACGGACTGGGCTAAATCGGTATAGAGCGAGGTAACAGATTGATGAAAAGACTCCTGATTAGCCATCAGTTTATCGCCGAGGTGATCACCCATATTTTCAATCTTGCTGGCAAGGCTATGTAGGCGCTCTGCCACTTCCGGCAATGCATTGGCCTGTAACTGCATGGCTTTAAAAGTCTGCTGGCGGTTATGCACCAATGAAAACTGGCGGAATGCACCAGCAATATGAGAATCCAAATCCCGGGTTGCATTCATCCGCTGGCGACGACTTAAGGTTGAAGATAAGCCCAGCATGGCAGAAGCTGCAACACCGGCTACCGACGTACCAAAGGCAAGACCCAAACCGTTAATCGGTGCGGCAAGACCGGCACGAATTGCCTCCAACTCTGTAGTACCTTCTAAAGCTGCCACGGCTCCTTGCAAGGTATCAACCATACCCAAAAAGGTACCCAGCAAACCTAGCATGACTAATAGGCCAACCAAATAAGGGGTGACAACGGGTGCAGGTAAACCGACCCGCTCCCCTTCTATTCTTAAGCGCACAGCGTTGCGTAACGATAAATGCAAGCTCGATAGCCAGGGCTCCAGTTCAACCTCTTCCGCCTGCAAGCCTGACAAAGCCGTCGTTAAGCTGGCAGTGGCTTGTCGATATTGCACCAGCTCCACAAAACCCATGCTATAGACCACCGCAATAATCGCGGTAACGGTTAAGGCCAATAAATCAGAGCCAATAAAAGCTGCGCCCATCCATACAATGGCAACTGCGCCTAATAAAAAAGCCGCGGCAAAAAATAATCTGC
The DNA here is from genome assembly GCF_002117105.1 of Oceanicoccus sagamiensis. Taxonomy (GTDB): domain Bacteria; phylum Pseudomonadota; class Gammaproteobacteria; order Pseudomonadales; family Dasaniaceae; genus Oceanicoccus; species Oceanicoccus sagamiensis. Next base: position 3,896,703 of record NZ_CP019343.1, read on the forward strand.
TCATGAAGTTCTATCTACCTCTTCGTTAAGTGCTTCTATCAATCCTAAAACAGGCTGCAAGCGGATTTCTAACTCGGCAAATAGCAGGTCCTGTAATTCCGTATAAAATTGCCCCAACCAGGCATCAGCCAGCAGCCATTGCTGCGGGTCATCACTGGCCTGGTCGGTTTTTTGGTATTGCTGATACAGGTAGGCAAAACGCTTACCCATTAATAAAGGAACGCTGGAGAATAATTTGCGGGTATGAACCGTCAGGGTTTCATCCAGCGCTTCATCCAAAGCTGCCAATTGGGTCAGCTTGGCAGAGGTGCCAGTAATCGCTGATCTGGCTGATGTTTGCAGCCGTTTAACCTTAAAGGCAATTTCGCGCTGATGGGTCAGATAAAACTGCTGGTAAGGCTCATAGCCTAGCAATTCTTCATTGCTAGCTTTGGCATTGGCTGTAGGCAGTTTTAACCAGGTGGCACCGCTGCCCGGTACAAAGCTGTCGATAATAAATTGCACAATGGATTTGCGTACTCTGAGATAGTCAGTGATTAATGAATCACTGATTTGGCCAAAGTTGCTACCGATGGCTGTGCTATCCAGCTCCGCCAATTTACCATGGGCTGAAGATAAGGTGACAGAATCTGCCAGGTCAATTAAGCGGCTAAGCCGCTCAGTAAAATGCTTGTGGGAGACTTCCACATCAGCAACATCCAGATCCGATAGAAATCGAACCAGGCGAGAGCCGTTAAGCGTTACAGGCGCTGAGGTTTGGGTCATGGCATTGCTGTCTACGTATTATTAGTGCACAAATTGACTGAGCGTATTACCAGAATGAAATCAGTTATGTGCGTTTTTTGTACAGTTATGCGGTCTGTTACGACGTATTTCGCGACAATGTTTCACAGGTTAATCTGCGAATCATTATGCCGAATGGATGGGGACTAAGCAATGCAAAAGCCAGCTAATAACACGGTTCCAATCGTCTATAAAACAGCCTGATCGCGATATTATTCAAATCTATTACTAGCCATCAATATAATTAATTTGGCTGATACCATACATCAGCTTATAATCGCCGCCTTCTATGTGAGAACCGTTTTAACTGGAGTTAACCATGTATCAATTTAGTGAGAAGTCCCAAGCGCTGCAGGCCAAGCTGACTGCCTTTATGGATGAGCATATCTATCCCAATGAAATCGCTTACGCCGAGCAGCTACATGCGGCAGAAAACCGCTTTGCGCCACTACCGATTATGGATGAGTTAAAGCAAAAGGCCAAAGCAGCTGGCCTGTGGAACTTATTTGTGCCTGAGAAATACGCCCAGTACTGTGACCATGGCGGCTTAAGTAACTTTGACTATGCCCCTCTGGCTGAAATTATGGGCCGCGTTGTCTGGAGCCCGGAAGTGTTTAACTGTAATGCCCCTGATACCGGTAATATGGAAGTATTTATGAAGTACGCCACCCCTGAGCAGCAGGAACAGTGGCTAACCCCTCTATTAAAAGGTGAGATCAAATCTTCCTACGCGATGACCGAGCCACAGGTAGCTTCCAGTGATGCCACTAATATCGAACTTAGCATTAAACAGGAAGGTGATGAATGGGTATTAAATGGTCGCAAATGGTTTATTACCGGCGCCATGTATGAACTGACCAAGATTTTTATTGTGATGGGTAAATCCGACCCTGAGAATGAAAACCGTCATAAGCAACAAACTCAGGTGCTAGTGCCTAAAGATACCGCCGGTATTTCTATTATCCGCCCTCTTACTACTCTGGGCTATGACGATGCACCTATTGGTCATGCTGAAATTGTGTTTGATAATGTACGCGTCCCTGTAGCCAATGTGTTATTGGGCGAAGGCCGCGGCTTTGAAATTGCCCAGGGTCGTTTAGGGCCAGGCCGTATGCACCACTGCATGCGTTTAATTGGCAGCGCACAACGCTCCCTGGAATTTGCCTGTAAGCGCGCCAATAATCGAGTGACCTTTGGTCGTCCATTAAGCAAGCATCAGTCAGTACGGGAAGATATTTCCAAGAGTTTTTCCGAAATTGAAATGGCGCGCTTATTGGTACTAAAAACCTGTAGCCTGATGGATCAAAATGGCGCTCAGGCTTCCAAAGATATGATTGCCGCTTCTAAAACTTCAGTACCACTCATGGTACAGAATATTATCGACCGCTGTATGCAAATGCATGGTGCCGGTGGCTTAACCGAAGATTACCCAATGGCTGAAGCCTTTAACTATGCCCGCTGGTGTCGACAGGCTGACGGCCCTGATCAGGTGCACCAAATGGCGCTGGGTAAGCAAATTATTGATCGCTACGCAGGCGAATAAAACAACGAAGCCGGATTGGAAACAATCCGGCTTTTTTTATGGACGGTATTTAAGCCTCAGACCTTCAAGGAAATTACGTAAAATTTGATCTTTGCATTCCCGGTAATGCTTGTGGCCTTTTTTCCGAAATAAGGCACTCAGCTCATGATCACTGATACTTAAACCGGCTGACTGCAATACCGTTTGAATATCATCACTTTTAAAGTCCATCGCAATTTTGAGCTTTCTTAACACAATATTATTATCAAGTTGTTTTTCAGCGACAGGTAAGGGCCCATCTTTTTTGCCCCGACGAAAAACGATAAAGCCATTAAGAAAGGTTGCCATCTTTTGATCAGAACAACTTTTAAACCATGGGTCGTCATCTTTCTTTAGCCATGCAGTAATGTCAGCGGCATCCACCTCTGCTTCTACCAGTTTAAAGATGGCGACAATTTTAGTATCGGCCAAATCAAAGGTGTAGCGTAGTCGCCTGAGTATATCGTTATTGGTCATTTGGCTGGCTCTCTTCTTGCTGCTTCTGCTGTTGTTCCAATGCTGCACGCTCGGCCTTGGAGATATAGCGAGCTTTGTTTTTGGGATTGTTTTTTGTATTGGCCTTTTTGGCTTTCTGGGTCAGGATTTTGTTAATCCTTTTCTTTCGGTTCATTGGCGCTATTACCTCAATAGTATCTAGCCACCCAAAGGGGGCCGACTATCCCTCATTAATTGATCCAGTTTCCGTTGCGCTTGCTGACGATGTTTGAGGTCTTTGACTTCTATCATTTCACAATCGTCCTTGATCATATCATCTATCGTTACCGGATAATGGCGGCAGTCTTCTGGCCTATCTTCATAAATGGAACAGCCATAACGGGGCATATCATCTAATTGCACCAGCCAGGGACAGCGCTTAAGTTGTTGTCCGGTTTCAGGAGAAAACCACAGCTGGCCGGCCTGAACATAACGGGCAATCTCGGGGTTAAATACTTCCCAGCCCGCTATATCGTCACTGGAGGCGGTCAAACCGCCATCGCTATAATTTATACAGCATTTACCACATTGATTGCAGGCTTTCACAGGGCGCTACTTTTTACGAATAACATCAAAGCCATCGCCGGTTACTCGCTTTACTTTTTTGGCGCCGCTGGTCTTTTTATGGGTTTTAGGCTGATTGGCTTTAGGTTTTTTGCTATCTAATTTTTTCTTTTTTGATCCGGCAGATTTACCGGATTTCTTAAGCTTTTTGGGGCCGGTATATTTGGCCTTTAAATCTTTAATAACCCGGCGCTCAAAACGAATCTTTAAATAGCGCTCAATACTGGACATTTGATTCCATTCGTCGGCGTTAACCAAGCTGATCGCCTTACCGTCATTCCCTGCCCTGCCCGTGCGACCCACTCGATGCACATGATCATCACCGGAATGGGCAACGGCAAAATTAATGACTAAATCCACATTATTAATATCCAGACCACGGGCTGCTAAATCCGTAGCGACCAGTATTTCTAAGCCGCCCTGTCGAAAGCTGTTCATAATCTGCTTGCGGTCATTCTGGGCGATATCGCCATGCAGAAAATTCACTTTGCGCTTTTTATATTTAAGATAGTGACTTAGTTGCTCACACTGCACCCGCTTATTGCAGAAGATAAAGACTTTTTTAGCCGCTTCTTCACTAATAATCGCGTCAACTAATTTCTCTTTATGCTTGATATCATCGGCCAATACCATCTGCTGGATAATATGGCTATGCTGCTGGCGGTGAGAGTCTATTTCTATGGATAGCGGATCGGAAAAAGTGGCTATCACTCTATCCATACCTTTTGAGTCCAGCGTCGCTGAAAATAACAGGTTCTGGCGCTCGGGGTTGCTGTATTCTGAAATGGTATGCATATCAATGGCAAACCCCATGTCCAGCATACGGTCCGCTTCATCCAGTACCAGTACTTCAAGATCTCTAAAATCAGGGTTGCCCTTTTCTATATGGTCAACCAGACGGCCAGGGGTAGCAATTAACACCTCAGGGTTTTTCCGTAGTGTAGCTACCTGATGTTTATAGGCTTCACCGCCTATAATCAAGCCACACTTTAAATAGGTAAAGGCTGCCAATTGCTCAAAATGCTTTTTGGTTTGCAGGGCCAGTTCGCGGGTGGGCAACAGAATCAATGCCCGGGTACCGCTATTAGGCCGGTCCTGCTCGAGTAAGCGGTGCAGTATGGGCAGTAGAAAGGCGGCGGTTTTACCACTACCGGTTTGTGCCGATACTAATAAATCCTTACCAGAGATAGCTGCGGGAATAGCTGCTGCCTGCACCTTGGTGGCTTCCGTAAAGCCCAGCTTATCCAGTGCTTTAAATAGCTGTTTATGCAGTGGTAAGTCGGTAAGTAATGACAATTCAAATGTCCAGTCGGGTTATAGCGGCGATTTTGGCAGTATTTTAACAGAGTTGACGCTGGCTGACGGATTATTATTAACCTTTTAGCCAGACACTATTTTGGGTATCCAGATATAACTGCTCTACCTTCTCCCTGGCCCAAGGGGTTTTTCTGAGAAATTTCAGGCTGGATTTAATCGAAGGGTCATTATTAAAACAGCGAATATCAATTTTGCTACCCAATCCATCCCAGCCATAATGCTCTACCAAGTGGGTCAAAATGGCTTCAAGCGTAAGACCATGAAGGGGGTTGTTGGGCTGCTCTTTACTCATAAATGACTAAACCTTTACTGTGACGCTGCTTCGCATGCTGTTAAGATGGCGCTATTCAATGCCCGCCCACTTTAAACCATCACGGCAAACCCATGAAAGTATTAATCCGTAATTTAAGTCGCAGCACCACTGAAGCCACCATCCTTGAATTGTTTCAAGCCTACGGAGCTGTACAGTCCTGTAGTTTAGTGATGGACCAAAAAACCGGCGGCTCAAAAGGCTTTGGCTTTGTGGAGATGCCCAACCCCGGTGAGGCAAAAGCCGCGATTAAACGCTTAAACGCCATGGACCTTGAAGGGAGTGTTATCCGGGTTAAAAAGGCAGAGAATAAAGAATAATATCAAACAGTTACATGTACCATTTAATGTGATTTGTAGTCATCGGCATATAGGTTTTTTGAGCAATTCCAGCCAGAGATAATAAGAAATTACTCGCTAAACCCGATCCTTACTATTCATCACACCCCAAGTTGTCTTATAGTGAGGCGCTTATTGACCTGGATATCGCTGTTTCATTGAACTTAATACTGTATTTTAGCTCTTTAGCTAAAGCCTGTTGAGATAATAATTTATGACCGCTATGCACCCTGTTCGTTTTCTAGCTGTACTGACCACCTTACTGACCACCCTACTGCTGACTTCGGCAGTTAATGCCAAGGTAGAGCCTTCAGCAGGCGATGCCACCAAGATCTCCGACATCTCCTATAGCAAAGAGCAGTCCAAAACAGCCCTGGATATCATCAATAAACTGGGTAAACGCCACTATATTACCCAAACCCTCAATGACAATATGTCATCACGTATCTATGACAACTATCTGCGCCGACTGGATGGTAATAAGAGTCTGTTTTTAAAAGCTGACCTGGAAGAGTTTGAGCAGTATCGCTATAGCATTGATGACACTATGAACAAAGGTGATCTGAGCCCCGGCTATACTATCTTTAACCGCTATCAGCAGCGTTTGATTGAGCGCCTGACTGTCACTATCGACAATCTACCTGCCATGGTTGGCGCAATGAATTACGAGCGGGATGAATCCCTTGAGATTGACCGCAAAGAGATGCCCTGGCCTGCCAATCAAGCAGAAGCTGACGAACTATGGCGCAAAATTATTAAAAGCCGCGTTATCAGCTTACGCGCAGCCAAAAAAGAAGAGTCAGAGATTGCCCCACTATTACAAAAGCGCTACCAAAACCAGTTAAACCGGGTACAGCAATCCACCTCTGAAGATGCCTTTCAAATTTATATGAACTCGATGGCGGCACTGTATGACCCGCATACAAATTATTTATCTCCTACGACGTCCGAAAACTTCAATATAAATATGAGCCTATCGCTTGAGGGTATTGGCGCGGTACTGCAAACGGAAGATGAATTTACCAAAGTGGTTCGTCTGGTCCATGCCGGCCCCGCCGATAAGCAAGGGCAATTACAACCTTCGGACCGTATTGTCGGTGTGGCCCAGGGTGATGGTGAAATTGAGGATGTGATTGGCCTGCGATTAGATGAGGTGGTTAAATTGATCCGCGGCAAAAAAGGCAGCACAGTGCGCCTTGAGGTTATACCGGTTAGTGCCAAGACCGATGACGAACATGCCATGATCGAAATCGTTAGAGATACGGTTAAGCTGGAAGAACAAAGCGCCCAGAAAAAAGTCTTAGATATTTATCATAACGATAAGCTCTCCAAGATCGGCATTATCGATATTCCAGCCTTTTATATTGACTTTGAAGCCATGCGCAAAGGCGACCCCAAATATAAAAGTACCACCCGTGATGTTAGTAAACTGCTATCCGAGCTGATTGAAGAAGGCGTCGACGGCATCATTATCGACCTGCGGGAAAATGGTGGTGGCTCATTACAGGAAGCCAATCAACTAACCGGCCTGTTTATTGAGCAAGGCCCCACAGTCCAGATCAGACATTCTAATAAACAGGTTTATCGTGACGGCAAGCGCTCTAGCAGCCGCTACTATCAAGGCCCGCTAGTGGTATTAATTAATCGACTAAGCGCCTCGGCCTCCGAAATTTTTGCGGGGGCCATTCAGGATTACCAGCGTGGTATTGTTGTTGGCACTCAATCCTTCGGTAAAGGAACTGTGCAATCTTTAACCCCGCTTAAACAGGGCCAATTAAAGATTACGGAATCCAAGTTTTACCGTATTTCCGGTGAAAGCACCCAGCACCGAGGTGTTATTCCCGATATCGAATTTCCTGCTATTTATGATAAAGAGAAAGTCGGTGAAAGCTCACTGGATAACGCTTTGGCCTGGGACCGTATAGACCCTATCCGCCACCGCCGTTACTTTAATTTGCCAGCGATTATGCCCGAGCTAAAGGCCAAGCATGAAGAACGCCTAAAGACTGACCCTGACTTTATCTTCCTTAATGCGCAGTTAGCGTTACTGGAAGAATCCAGGTCCATTAGCAGTATTAGCCTGAATGAAAAAACACGCCTGGCTGAACAAGAAGAAGATAAGGCCAAGGCACTGCTTATCGAAAATCAACGCAGAACCGCTAAAGGGCTTGAGCCGCTAGCTTCACTGGATGAAGAAGATCAGGACGTGGAGAAAGCTGCTGATGAAGAGAGTGACAAAGCCGATAAAGAAGAAGAGGATGAAGATGAAATCGATCCTCTGCTGACAGAGGCTGGACATATTCTAATGGATGCTCTGCCGGTTTATGGCGTAAAGAAAGTAGCAACCAATCCCTAAAGCATTAGCCTTTTCTAGACACTAAAACTAATCGTAGAGCGGCGTCTTTCTGGGCCGCTTCTACGGTCCATAACTTGTTTGCTGCCACGCCGACCACGACGATCTCGATTTAAACGACGATCAATATCACGGGTTTCACGCTTGTCCGCCGCGCTGGAAGGAACAATTCTGCGCTGACTGCTCGCTTTTCTGGGTGCCGTAGCACTGGGCGCGGTATATGTTGTTGGAAAATTAACCATTAATAGCCTCCTATATCCAAAATATCGACGGAGGCATAAAAAACTTTAGACCTGGAGCCGCGTTATCCGCGGTAATAAGTCACTTTCCACTAACTATCCATCGGTATTGAGGGTGTAGCTAATACACTCTGGTTAATTAATGCTCAAACCATGCCAACTTTTCTCTTAGATTGACAACTTCGCCGACAATCAACAACGTTGGCGCCCTAACCTGCTCTTTTACCGCCTTTTCGGGCATATCTTGCAGATTACTTACCAGTACGCGCTGCTGTTCGGTAGTACCTTGCTGTATCAAAGCAATAGGAGTTTGTGTATCGCGGCCATGCTCAATCAGCTTTTGACAAATTATTGGCAACCCCACCAAGCCCATATAAAACACTAAGGTTTGTTTTGTATGTACCAGCTCATCCCAAGGTAAATTGGCGGTACCATCCTTTAAATGGCCGGTAATAAAGCGTACCGACTGCGCATAGTCACGGTGGGTTAAGGGAATGCCGCTATAGGTTGAGCAACCAGACGCCGCTGTAATACCGGGCACGACTTGAAAAGGAATATTGTGTGAGGCGAGCTCTTCGATTTCTTCTCCCCCGCGACCAAAGATAAAAGGATCACCGCCTTTTAAGCGCAGCACACGCTTGCCCTGCTTGGCCAGTGTCACCAGCATTTGGTTAATATCATCCTGGGGCACAGCATGATCAGAGCGCTGTTTGCCGACGTAAATTTTTTCCGCGTCACGGCGGGTTAGTTCCATAATTTGGTCCGCAACCAAGCGGTCATAAAGCACCACATCAGCTTTTTGCATCAGCCGCAGCGCTTTAAAAGTCAACAGGTCTGGATCACCGGGACCAGAGCCCACCAAATACACTTCACCCTTGATCATTTCAACCGGCTCTTCATCGAGCCGCTGGGCTAACATTTCTTTCGCAGTAGACTCTTTACCGGCAAAGACCATTTCTGCAATGGGCCCATCCAGCACGTCTTCCCAAAAATTTTTGCGCTCATCAACGGTTGTATAACTCAGTTTAACCTTGTCGCGAAAACCGCCAACCAGATTGGCTAGCCGACCATAAGCCGCGGGAATCAGACTTTCGATTTTGGAGCGTAGCATTCTTGCCAGCACTGGCGACTTGCCGCCACTGGAAACGGCAATAACCAAGGGAGAGCGATCAATGATTGCCGGGAGAATAACACTGCATAACTCTGGACTATCAACAACATTGACCGGCACCTGACGCTGATGAGCATCCTCAGAGACCTGTTGATTTAGAGTAGCATCATCGGTAGCGGCAATAATTAAAAACCGGCCTTCAATATCGGCAGCCGAATAATCACCAATACGAACACGGCCACCGGATGATTCTGCCAATTGTTGTAACTCCGGCAAGACCTCGTGGGCGACTATATAAATAATAGCGCCGGACTTATGCAGTAGCGTCGCTTTGCGTAGTGCCACAGCGCCACCGCCAATAATGACACAGGGTTTTTCTTGTAGTTGAAAATATAGTGGTAAAAAATCCATAATACGGTCTGCCGTTATAGTTGAGCAGCACCGCCCATATAGGGACGCAGGACCTCAGGAATGCCTACGCCACCGTCTGCGGTTTGATAATTTTCCAATACTGCAACCAGAGTACGGCCTACGGCAAGGCCAGAGCCATTAATGGTATTTAATAATTCAGGCTTACCCGTTGCCGGGTTGCGCCAGCGAGCCAGCATGCGCCGAGCCTGATAGTCGCCAAAGTTTGAACAGGAGGAAATTTCGCGGTATTTCTGCTGGCCGGGCAACCAAACCTCAAGATCATAAGTGCGTTGCGCAGAAAAACCTAAATCACCGCCACAGAGAATAACTTTGCGATAAGGAAGATTTAGCTTTTGCAAAATGGCTTCTGCATTTTCGGTTAATGATTCTAGTTCGGCAGTCGCCTGCTCTGGCTTAACCATTTTAACCAATTCCACTTTTTCAAACTGGTGCTGACGAATCATGCCGCGGGTATCTCGGCCATAGCTGCCCGCTTCACTTCTAAAGCAAGGAGTATGACAGACAAAGCGCAGACCATCCCCCAGCTCTTTTTCTTCAAAGATTGTATCTCTGGCAATATTAGTGACAGGAACTTCAGCAGTAGGAATCAAATAGTAGTTTTGTTCGCCTTCGATTTTAAACAGGTCTTCTTCAAATTTTGGTAATTGACCGGTGCCGCGTAGCGAATCGGCATTTACCATAAAGGGGACATAGACTTCACTGTAGCCATGCTCGTTGATATGGGTATCGAGCATAAACTGGGTTAAGGCGCGGTGCAGTCTTGCCATACTGCCCTGCATAACAGCAAAGCGAGAGCCGGTAATTTTACTGGCCAAATCGAAATCAAGGCCACCTACAGCCTCACCCACATCGACATGGTCTTTCACTTCAAAATCAAATTGGCGTGGCTCACCCCAGGTCAGTACTTCAACATTGGCCTCTTCATCGTTGCCCTCCGGGACTTCATCGTCGGGAATATTGGGGATGCTCATCATCAACGCTTCCAGCGCAGCAGCAGCTTGTGAGGCTTTTTGTTTTAAGGCATTAAGCTGCTCTTCTATTTTTGCCAGGGTTTCATTCACCGTTTGCTTGGCTTCATCAACAGGAATTCCCTGCTTAACCAGTTCGCCAATCTTTTTGGAGGCCTGCTTGCGCTCCGCCAATAAACTTTGGCTCTCTGCGTCGGCCTGCTTGCGCTGCTCATCCAGCGCTTTAAAAGCTGCCACATCAAAATCAAATTTTTTCTTTTTGAGTTTTTCAGCCACTAGTTCGGCATTTTGACGAATAAACTTTATATCTAACATCTTACTTAAACCTTAAATAACTATTTTAAATAGAATAATTTCTTACAGTAACCGCGTGAGGTAAATAGCCAGCCAGGCGGCAATAATACAAATCATTAAACTGCTCACAATATAAATCAGCGCATGGCCAAACTGACCATTTTCCAACAATGTAATTGTCTCCAGCGAGAATGTAGAAAACGTCGTAAACGCACCGAGAAAACCAATAATAGCGACATTGCGCCAATCCGCATGCAAGGCCATTCGCTCGGCAATCAGTACATACATAATACCAATAGCAAAAGAGCCAATCACATTAACACTCAGTGTACCCAGTGGGAACGAGCCCCATTGGGTTTTGCTATGGGCAAAGCCGTTGATCCAGTTAACCAGACCGTAGCGACATAGCGCACCAGCAGCTCCGCCAGCGGCAATCATTAGTAGATGCGTCATAGTGTTTAATTACACGTTTTTGTTAATAGCGGCGTATTTTACTATTTTTATCCAACTCACGCAGATAATTCATCTTTTCAGCGATTTTGCGCTCCAGGCCCCGATCAACCGGCTGGTAATACTCGGTATCTTTCAGTGCTTCCGGGAAGTAATTTTCTCCCGCCGCATAGGCTTCAGGCTCATCGTGGGCATAACGATACTCGCCGCCATAACCCAAATCTTTCATCATGGTAGTCGGTGCATTGCGTAAATGCACCGGTACATCATAGCTGGGCTGCTCACGAACCTCGGCCATAGCCTGGTTAAAGGCCTTATAGACCGCATTGCTCTTGGGGGCACTGGCCATATAGATCACCGCCTGAGCAATGGCCAGCTCACCCTCCGGGCTACCGAGCCGCTCCTGCACATTCCAGGCATTCAGCGCTATCTCAAGTGCTCTGGGGTCAGCATTGCCGATATCTTCACTGGCCATGCGCACCACCCTGCGGGCAATATACAGTGCATCACAGCCACCATCCAGCATACGGCAAAACCAGTATAAGGCACCATCCGGTGAACTACCTCTAACGGATTTATGCAGGGCAGAAATTTGCTCATAAAACAGGTCACCGCCTTTATCAAAACGGCGCACAAAACCATCAAGCACCTCTGCCACGGTGGCGGCATCGATATGCTTTACCCCGTCTTGCTCTGGTGCTAATTCCAGCGAGAGCTCCAATAGATTTAATGCCCGTCGCGCATCTCCGTCGGCAGCCATAGAGAGCTGGTCCAACTGCTCCTGCTCCAATTTAACAGGCAGTGACGGATCTGCTTTACTGGCGTTTATGATGATATGGGCAATATCGTCTTCATCCAGAGAGCGCAGTTTGTAGACACGGGTCCGTGAAAGCAGGGCATTATTTAACTCAAAGGACGGGTTTTCAGTGGTTGCACCAATAAAGATCACCGTGCCATCTTCGACAAAGGGCAGAAACGCATCCTGCTGCGCTTTATTAAAGCGATGCACTTCATCTATAAATAACAGGGTCTGTTTGCCACCGGCTTGATGGTGCTTGGCCTCTTCCACGGCCGCCCGAATATCTTTAACACCCGCAAGCACCGCGGAGAGTGTAATAAAGTGAGCGTCACAGATTTCAGACACCAGTTTGGCTAGTGAGGTTTTACCCACTCCGGGTGGGCCCCATAACACCATGGAGTGCAACTGGCTATTTTCCAGGGCTTCACGCAAGGGCTTGCCCTGCCCCAAAATATGCTGCTGACCGATATAGTCATCGAGCTTACGCGGCCGCATTTTGGCCGCAAGGGGTTGGTAAACCGCTTGTTCTTCAAACAAGTTACGGTTCATCGCGAATAATATCGATACCGTCTGGCGGCGCAAATTTAAACAAGCTATCTGCAACGGTGATATTTAATTGAAGCTGGGAAAACTCAATCGTCGTCAGCTGCTCAAAGCTATCTTTTAATTGCATGCTTTGCAGTTGCTTGTTGTTAAAGCTGATAACCAGTTGTTTAAATAAGCTGTCGGGCTGATTAGGCGTTAGGCTAAAGCTTAAGCTATTGTCAGCGGCACGAGTGACGTTGACCTGATATTGCTTGCTAATTTCATCCACTTCACCACTTAACAATAAGGCCGGTGCTTTATCTAAATCCGCAGTAAAGGCTTGCTGGGTAATTTGCTCAAGATCGATATCATAAAGCCATAGCTCTTTACCGTCGGTCACCACTAAATGCTCATAGGGTTGTTCCGTGCGCCAATAAAAACGCCGGGGACGCTTTACTGTTAAGGTCCCAGAGGCTTCTTGTAATACGGTCCCGGTATTATCGGTAATGGTTTGTTTAAACTGGGCGCTTAAACTATTCATAGCTTGTAGCTGGGCGCTTAATTGTTGCACCGCTGTTTCACTAAGCGCAGTCAGGGAAAATCCACTCAATAGCAGCAATAAAAAATAACGTAGGGATAAATACAAAATAACGAGTCTCTAAAAGTTTATTCTGACGGTGGCGGCGGAGCCAACACTTCGCGGCTACCGTTATGACCCATTTCAGTCACAACACCTGCCGCTTCCATGGCTTCAATTAATCGCGCTGCACGGTTATAGCCGATACGGAGTTTACGCTGTACGGATGAAATAGAAGCACGACGGGATTGAGTGACATAGTGAACCGCCTCATCGTATAACGCATCGCTCTCATCATCACCATCGCCACCACCACTACCGCCTTCTGCGGTAAAACCGGGAATAGCAGGACCATTAGCACCTTCATCCAATAAGCCTTCAATATAAGCAGGCTCACCCCGTCGCTTCCAGTCAGCCACTACACGGTGCACTTCATCATCAGACACAAACGCACCGTGAACACGCACAGGTAAGCTGGTACCGGGGGGTAGATATAACATATCACCATGCCCTAATAATTGTTCAGCACCACCCTGGTCGAGTATGGTTCTTGAATCTACCCGTGACGATACCTGAAAGGCAATACGCGATGGCACATTGGCCTTAATCAAACCGGTAATAACATCGACCGATGGGCGCTGTGTTGCCAGTATTAAATGGATACCAGCAGCACGGGCTTTTTGCGCAATCCGGGCAATTAACTCTTCCACTTTTTTACCGACCACCATCATCATATCGGCAAATTCATCAATAACCACAACAATCGATGGCAGAGTTTCAAGCGGTGGTGCAACCTGTGGGTCAGCTTCTGGATCAAATACTTCTTCTGGCACCCACAGCGGGTCAACTATTGGATTATCACTACCGGCTGCATCTTCCACTTTGCGATTAAAGCCAGCAAGGTTTCTGACACCCAGGGCGGCCATAAGTTTATAGCGCCGCTCCATTTCAGCCACACACCAACGCAAACCATTGGCCGCGTCTTTCATATCAGTGATAACCGGCGTTAACAGATGAGGAATACCATCGTAAACCGATAGCTCCAGCATTTTGGGGTCAACCAAAATCAAGCGCACTTCAGCAGGTGTCGACTTATATAAAAAGCTTAACAACATCGCATTAACACCCACCGACTTACCAGAACCCGTGGTACCCGCCACCAATAGGTGTGGCATTTTTCCCAGATCAGCAACGATGGGCTCACCAGAAATATCATGGCCGAGCGCTATGCTTAAAGGCGACTTGGAGTTTTCATACACCTGTGATGACAGTACATCACGGTAATTAACCACGGCTCGATCTTCGTTGGGAATTTCAATACCCACTACAGACTTGCCGGGAATGACTTCCACGACACGCACACTAATTACCGCTAATGAACGGGCAATATCTTTTGCCAGGTTCGTGATTTTACTGACTTTAACACCGGTGCCTGGCTGGATTTCAAACCGGGTCACTACAGGGCCGGGCAACACTTCGGTGACCTCTGCCACTACACCAAAGTCTTTTAGTTTATGTTCCAGCAATCTGGATAAGGCTTCTAAGGCATCAGGGGAAAAACCTTTCTTATGAGAGTCGTCCGCTGGGTCCAGTAAATCCAGAGGGGGTAAGGAACCCACCACCGGGGCATTAAATAACGGCCGCTGTTTCTCTCGCTCAGCCCGCTCGCTCTTTTCCGGCTTTTTCGGCATAAGCTGAATTTTGGGTGCCTTGCGGGTTTTCTCTTTCTCAACCTGCTTGGCGATAACCACCTTGCGCTCCTGCTGCACTTTTTGTTGGGCACGTTTTTCTTTCTGCTGTTGCCAGCGCTTAATCAGGCCGCCGCGCAATAAGGCAAACAATTGTATGGTTCGAGCGCCCGTGGCATCCATTAATTTTAACCAGGACAGGTCGGTAAAAATCGTCATACCAAATAGCAGCAGTGCTAATAAAATCAAACGACCGCCCAGCAAGCTAAAGGCACCAATACTGGAAGAACCCACGGACTGGCCCAGCGCTCCACCGGCACCAAAGGGCATACCGGATGCACCGGTATCGCCTATCATTGCCAGAGACGTAGTCGCGATCATTACCAGAGAAAGTCCAATAACACGGACGGCAAATGAAGCCCAATCAAAAGGCTGAGGCTGGTAGCGCTCGCGGAACAGTATCCAGGCGCGGTAGCCAATCATAAGTGGGAATAAATAGGCCATATAGCCAAACAGGGAAAGAAAGATATCCGCCAGCCAGGCGCCTGTGGGACCACCTGCATTGGCAACGGCTGCGCCGCTACCGGTTCGAGACCAGCCAGGGTCTGCGGCATCGTAACTCAGCAAGGCCATCATCAAGTAGAGGAACACGGCAACAAAGCCAATTAAGGCCCCTTCCCGTAAGCGAGGCACAAACTTTTCCACCACCGGATGGCTATTTGTTTTATCTACAGAGGCCTGTTTATTCAAGACCGTCACTATCCCCTTGATCAATTAGGACCCTTATCAGTAAATAATAATCACCGGCGGGTCTTTTAATTATTGAAAACGCCACAATATTACCATCTAAATCAGCGATTTGCTGCAATAACAGATGTATTGCTTCGGTTAATTCCACTATTATAGCCGACACTTTTAGCGACGACACATCTGTCATCCATTAGATTAATACTCAGTTTTAAAGAAGGTATTTTATGAGCGATTTACAACACCACCCGCTAATTATCCTCGGCTCGGGCCCTGCCGGTTATACCGCGGCCGTTTATGCTGCCCGCGCCAACTTAAATCCTGTGGTTATCACCGGGATGCAACAAGGTGGTCAGCTGACCACTACCACTGAGGTGGATAACTGGCCCGGTGATGTTGAAGGCCTACAAGGGCCCGACTTGATGGTGAGAATGCAGCAGCATGCTGAGCGTTTTGATACGCAGATTTTGTTTGATCATATCGAAGAGACCGACCTGAATCAGCGCCCTTTTATCCTTAAGGGTAATAGCGCCACTTATAGCTGCGACTCCTTAATTATCGCCACCGGTGCTTCAGCGCAGTATTTAGGTCTCCCCTCTGAAGAAGAGTTTATGGGTAAGGGTGTTAGTGCCTGTGCCACCTGTGACGGTTTCTTTTATCGCGGCAAGAAAGTCGCCGTTATTGGTGGCGGTAATACCGCTGTTGAAGAAGCCCTTTATCTCTCTAATCTGGCCTCTGAGGTTACTCTGGTTCACCGACGTGATAGCCTGCGCTCCGAGAAGATTCTCCGCGACAAGTTGCTAGAGAAAGAGAAAAACGGCAATGTAAATATTATCTGGAACCATACGCTGGAAGAGATTACTGGCGATGACATGGGCGTAAGCGGCCTTAATCTGGCCAGCACCACTGATGGCAGCAAGCAATCAATTGATGTGGCTGGTGTATTTATCGCTATCGGCCACAAGCCTAATACCGATATCTTTGAAGGCCAGCTGACCATGAAAGACGGCTATATCAAAATCAATAGCGGCCTTGAAGGCAAAGCCACACAAACCAGTGTGGAGGGTGTCTTTGCAGCCGGTGATGTAGCTGACCATATCTACCGTCAGGCGGTAACTTCGGCAGGCGCTGGCTGTATGGCCGCACTGGATGCTGAAAAGTATATGGATGATTTAGCCTAAGGCGATGACTTGACGCCGGGTTCCAACCCGGCGTCCAATAGGCCCATGTCTACCGTTAGCTGGCTTGACCCAGCCTCCGTTGAATTCCCAACCCCAGACCAGGCGCTGGAAGACCCCAATGGACTATTGGCTGTTGGCGGTGATTTAAGCCCTGAGCGATTAATTGCAGCCTATCGGCTGGGTATTTTCCCCTGGTTTGAAGAGTCCCAGCCAATACTTTGGTGGTCCCCCAGCCCCAGAGCGGTGCTTTTCCCTGCCAATATTTATCTGTCTAAAAGCTTAAAAAAACGCCTGCGACGCCAGCAATACAGCGTGAGCTGTGACCAGCAATTTAGCCAGGTAATGCAACACTGCGCCAATATCCCCCGCCAGGGCCAGGATGGCACCTGGATTACTGATGATATGCTGGAGGCTTATTGCCAGCTATTCGAGCAAGGCATAGCCCATTCTATTGAAGTCTGGTTTGAAGGCGAATTGATAGGTGGGCTTTACGGTATAGCGATTGGCAAAATTTTTTATGGGGAGTCGATGTTTAGCCTTAGAACTGACGCATCCAAAGTGGCCTTTGCCCATCTGGCGAAACAGCTGGATAACTGGCACTTTGCCCTGATTGACTGCCAAGTCTCAAACCCCCATTTAACCCGTCTTGGGGCAGAAGAAATCGATCGCGGGCTGTTTAGCCAGCTACTTTCAGATAATATAGACAATACCGACCACCACAATTGGTCGGCAGACTGGAATTCGCTTTTTGCGATCTAAGCAGGCCGCAGTATGACAGCACTCTCAGAACTCAGGGTCTTTGCCACCCACCCTCACCCCTGCAGTTATCTTGATGACGAGCAGGCGACGACGCTATTTATTGACCCGGAAACAACGATTGATTCCACCACCTATAGCCAATTGGCTGAAATCGGCTTTAGACGCAGTGGCCCCCATATTTACCGCCCGCACTGCGGTAGCTGTAAAGCCTGTGTACCCGCCAGAGTGCCCGTAAGCACCTTTAACCCCAGCCGTAGGCAGCGCAGAATCATTAAACGCAATACAGACCTTGAGGTTGTTGAGATTAAGGACATTGGTCGGCAGGACTGCTATCAGCTCTATGAGCGCTATATTAATGCCCGTCACCAGGACGGTGATATGTACCCTCCCAGCTATGACCAATATATAAGTTTTTTAACCGATGATATGGGCATCACCCAGTATTACGGCTTTATGCTTGAGCAACAGTTAATCGCGGTGGCGGTTACCGATAAAATGGATAATGGCTTATCCGCGATTTACACCTTTTTTGACCCGGATATGGAGAAACGTAGCTTGGGGGTTTTTGGCGTTTTATGGCAGATTGAACAGGCCAAACAACTAGAGCTTGAGTATGTTTACTTGGGTTATTGGATTAAGCAATGCCGTAAGATGAGCTATAAAACTGACTATAGGCCACTACAGCTATTCCTTAATAATCGCTGGCTAACATTGGGCTAATGCACTTTGCTTCCTGAAGCATTTTCAGGCACAATGCGCGCAGTTTTTCACCAGTGGGTGAAGTATCTGTTAAATATTTGAGGAATACGCCGAATGGCAAAAGAAGAACAGCTAGAAATGGAAGGCGAAGTGATTGACACCCTTCCCAACACTACGTTTAAAGTAAGACTGGAAAACGGCCACGAAGTGATTGCTCATATTTCAGGCAAAATGCGTAAAAACTATATCCGTATTTTGACTGGCGATAAAGTTCGCGTTGAATTAACCCCCTACGATTTAAGCAAAGGTCGTATTACTTACCGCGCAAGATAAACTCTATTGAGCACTTCTGAATAGAGCTTAAAGAAGCGCCGCTATGCCAGCGCTTCTTCTTCAACCACTACCAACTCTCCATCTTCCACGCGAATTGATACCAGCCCACCCTCTTGCGACAAGTCGCCGAATAAGACTTTTTCAGCCAGCGGTTTTTTGATGTGCTCTTGAATAATACGCGCCATTGGTCTGGCCCCATATTCTTATCATAGCCTTTTCTAACCAGCCATAATCTCGCTTCATCATCGACGTCCAGCGTTACGCGCTTATCATCCAATTGACCCTGCAGTTCGATCAGGAATTTATCAACGACGGTCAGTACCACTTCTTCTGGCAATGGCTCAAACTGAACAATCGCATCAAGGCGGTTGCGGAATTCCGGCGTAAACAGGCGGTTAATCGCCTCCATAGCATCGGTGGTATTGTCCTGCTCGGTAAAGCCCATTGAGCGTCGACTGACACTTTCCGCACCGGCATTGGTGGTCATAATAAAGATCACATTGCGAAAATCGGCTTTACGACCATTATTATCCGTTAGGGTACCGTGATCCATAATCTGCAATAGCAAATTAAATACTTCTGGATGGGCTTTTTCGATTTCATCCAGCAATACGACGGAGTGAGGATGTTTGGTAACTGCCTCGGTTAGCAAACCGCCCTGGTCATAACCCACATAACCTGGAGGCGCACCAATTAAGCGAGACACGGTATGCCGCTCCATATACTCAGACATATCAAAGCGAATTAATTCAAGGCCCAGAATTTTTGACAGCTGATTGCTGACTTCTGTTTTACCAACACCAGTTGGACCGGCCAACAGGAAAGAACCAATCGGCTTTTCCAGCGACTTCAATCCAGCGCGGGCCATTTTGATAGCGGTTGATAAAGTAGTAATGGCGTTGTCCTGGCCAAATACCACCATTTTTAAATTCTCTTCCAGCTTCATCAATGATTCTTTATCGTCAGAAGAAACAGACTTTGGTGGAATGCGCGCAATCTTGGCAACAATAGCTTCAATATCGGGAACACCGATCACCTTCTTACGCTTACTAACCGTTTGCAAACGCTGGAAAGCACCCGCCTCGTCAATCACATCAATCGCTTTGTCCGGCATAAAACGGTCATTGATATAACGATCCGATAATTCAGCGGCAGCTTGCAGTGCCTTATCGTTGTAACGAATATCATGATGCTCTTCAAAGCGGCTTTTTAAACCTTTTAAAATACGATAGGTTTCATCCACAGAGGGCTCAAGCACGTCAACTTTCTGGAAGCGACGACTAAGCGCTCTATCCTTATCAAAAATTCCGCGATATTCCTGAAAGGTCGTTGAACCAATACAACGCATTTGGCCACTACTTAATAGCGGCTTTAATAAGTTAGAAGCATCCATCACACCACCGGACGCTGCACCGGCACCGATTATGGTATGAATTTCATCGATAAACAAAATGGAGTGTTCGCGCTTTTTCAAATCCGCAAGCAAGCCCTTAAAACGCTTTTCAAAATCACCGCGGTATTTGGTGCCCGCCAGTAGCGAACCCATATCTAAGGAGTAGACAACGCTTTCTTTTAAAATTTCAGGTACATCACCATCAACAATTAATTTAGCCAAACCTTCAGCAATTGCGGTTTTACCGACACCAGATTCACCCACCAATAAAGGGTTGTTTTTTCTGCGGCGGGACAGGATTTGTGAAACCCGTTCCACTTCACCAGAGCGCCCCACTAATGGATCAATTCTGCCAAGCCGAGCTTCTTCGTTTAGATTGGTTGCAAAATTCTCCAGCGGACTTTTTTCGCTTTCGCCAGCGGCTTGCTCATCATCGGTTGGAGATTGGTTATGATCGAGACCATGGTCCGACTCACCGGCAACTTTAGAGATGCCATGGGTCAGGTAATTGACAACATCAAGACGGGCAACAGTCTGTTGCTTAAGGAAATATACAGCCTGGCTTTCTTGTTCGCTAAAAATAGCCACCAGCACATTGGCACCCGTCACTTCTTTCTTTCCGGAGGACTGCACATGGAAAACAGCTCGCTGTAACACCCGCTGAAACCCCAATGTAGGCTGAGTTTCACGCTCTACCTCACGCTCCGGGATTAATGGGGTTGTAGAATCCACAAAATCGACCAAATCAGTCCGCAACTGGGTCAAATCGGCACCACAGGCAACCATAACATTGGCCGCGACCGCATTATCGACCAGCGCTAATAACAGGTGCTCAACGGTCATAAATTCATGCCGTTTGGTTCGAGCGCCTTTAAAGGCCTGATTTAACGTCTGCTCAAGATCCTTACTTAACATACCTATACTCCAATCTCTGGGTCGTAGTGACGGTCCATGCCACGGATAACCTCAATCTACGACTGTTGGCTCCAGGCGCCACAGTTTACGGGCTCTCTAGCCCTCAGATACTTCTATTTCAGCCAGCAAGGGATGTTCACTATCCCTTGCATATTGATTCACTTGGGCCGCTTTAGTTTCAGCTATGTCCTTGGTATAGATGCCACAAACACCTTTACCTTGTGTATGTACGGCTAACATCACCTGAGTGGCCTTCTCTCGGCCCATATTAAAGAACATTTCTAATATCTCGACGACAAACTCCATTGGGGTGTAATCGTCATTAAGCAGTATCACTTGATACATAGAAGGTGGCTTCAGCTCTGGCTTTGCTTCAGCCAGGGCCACATCCCCTTCCCGATCATAGTCAGGGGGAAGATCATCACCTTCGCCCATGTTTAATGTTAGTTGAAGATTTTCGTGTTTACCCATATTCCTACCTTTAAGCACAACAATTGCCAAATAAATCACCCTTATTTTAACTCTATTGGCTATATTTCAGCCAGAACGCTTGACTATTGGTTAAAAAATGTTAAAAAAGTCACGTTCTATTAGAACTATCAAGGGGGCGTTGCCTAACAAATTGTAATAACAAGCTGTTAAACAACGTAGTGATATGTAAATACGCCCACGTACGGGCAATAATAAAAGGACCTCTGCTATGCAAACTGGAATAGTGAAGTGGTTCAACAACGCTAAAGGCTTTGGTTTTATCCTTCCTGAAGGTGGTGGTGCAGATATCTTTGCTCATTACTCTTCTATTGATATGGGTGGATATAAAACCTTAAAAGCTGGTCAAGCTGTATCTTATGAGACCGTGAACGGCCCCAAAGGCCTTCATGCGACCAATATACATGCTACCGATGCTTCTAGCGATGGTGAATCTACTGAAGTTACCGATGCTGCAACAGAAAATCAGTTAACGGCTGATTAATCCAAGCTCAGCCAGCTCTGTCTATTTCCACAGCACATTAGGCCGGTTTTATCGATTTAATGGACTGCGGCAGTGAAATACACAAGCTGGTGATCATTTTGCCGCTATCAGCAGCTATGCTGAGGGCATCTTATCGATAATTGCATCCCCAAATTCCGAACATTTCAATAATCTGGCCCCTTCCATCAGGCGTTCAAAGTCATAAGTTACCGTCTTCGCCTGAATAGCACCGTTCATACCCTCAATAATCAGGTCAGCCGCTTCATTCCAGCCCAGGTGTCGCAGCATCATTTCTGCTGAGAGAATTAGTGAGCCTGGGTTTACCTTATCCTGACCAGCATATTTGGGGGCCGTACCATGGGTCGCCTCAAATAAGGCAATGTTATCACTGAGGTTAGCGCCGGGGGCAATACCTATACCGCCCACCTGAGCCGCCAGGGCATCCGACAGATAATCACCGTTAAGATTAAGAGTGGCGATAACACTATATTCATCAGGACGCAGCAAGACTTGCTGCAACATGGCATCGGCAATCACATCTTTAATAATAATCTCTTTACCGGTTACCGGGTTGTTTAAGCGCATCCAGGGACCGCCGTCTAATAGCTCAGCACCAAACTCTTCCTGGGCCAGCTGGTAACCCCAATCTTTAAAGGCCCCCTCGGTAAACTTCATAATATTGCCTTTGTGTACCAGGGTCAGTGAAGGCAAATCCTGATCAATGGTATATTGCAGCGCTTTACGAACGAGTCGCTGGGTACCCTCTTTGGAGACAGGCTTAATACCAATACCGCAGTCATCAGGGAAACGGATTTTGCTAACACCCATCTCAGCCTGAAGGTATTGAATGATCTTGCTGGCCTGAGCGGTACCAGCCTTCCACTCAATACCGGCATAAATATCCTCGGAATTTTCACGGAAAATAACCATATTGGTCTTACCGGGCTCTTTGACCGGCGAAGGCACACCTTCAAACCAACGCACCGGGCGTAAACAGGTATATAAATCCAACTCCTGACGCAGAGCCACATTTAAGGATCGGAAACCGCCACCCACCGGCGTGGTTAGCG
Organism: Oceanicoccus sagamiensis; assembly: GCF_002117105.1. Classification (GTDB taxonomy): domain Bacteria; phylum Pseudomonadota; class Gammaproteobacteria; order Pseudomonadales; family Dasaniaceae; genus Oceanicoccus; species Oceanicoccus sagamiensis. The sequence goes on from NZ_CP019343.1 coordinate 3,919,577, forward strand.
GGCCTTTAATTCCCACAGAATATTCTTTAATCGCATCTAGCGTTTCTGCAGGAAACCAATCACCGTCGTACATCTCGGCCGCTTTTTCGCCGGTAAATATCTCCATCCAACTGATTTTTCGCCGACCGTCATAGGACTTTTCTACAGCCGCATCCACCACTTTAATCATCACTGGGCTTATGTCCACGCCGATACCATCCCCCTCAATAAAGGGAATAATTGGCTGATCGGGTACGTTTAGCGATAAATCACTATTAATAGAAATTTTCTCGCCATGGTCTGGCACCTTGATAAATTGGTAAGACATCAGAATCTCCTTTGATCAATCAGGCAAGTAAAAGGCAGTTCAAAAATTTATCCACCTTTATACAATCATTCAATAAAAACTAAAAGGGCCATCATGATGACAGCCCTTGTTTTGGATACAACTTTTTACGCAAAGTACCTTTAATTAGGCGATAGAATCCAGGGCACTGTTAAAGGTAGCACTCGGCCGCATCGCTTTTTCAGCCAGCGCATCATCGGGACGATAATAACCACCCAACTCAATCGCTGCACCCTGCACGGCATTTAACTCATCGATAATAGCCGACTCATTGTCCAGCAAGTTGGCAGAAAGCGCAGCAAAAGAAGCCTGTAACTGCGTATCTTCCGTCTGTGCAGCCAGCGCTTCGGCCCAGTACATGGCCAGATAAAAGTGGCTACCACGATTATCTAACTCGCCGACTTTACGGGAAGGCGACTTATTGTTTTGCAACAATTTTGCCGTGGCTGCATCTAGAGTTTTAGCCAGTACTTTGGCTTTTGCGTTATCGGTTTTATCGGCAAGGTCTTCCAATGATACCGCCAAGGCCAAAAACTCACCCAGTGAATCCCAGCGCAAGTGCCCTTCTTCTTCAAATTGCTGAACGTGTTTCGGGGCAGAACCACCAGCACCAGTTTCAAATAAGCCACCGCCATTCATCAGTGGAACAATGGACAGCATTTTGGCACTGGTACCCAGTTCCATAATTGGGAAAAGGTCTGTTAAGTAATCACGCAGTACATTGCCTGTAACAGAAATGGTATCTTCACCGCGAATCAAGCGTTCCATGGTGTAGCGAATCGCAGACACGGGATCCATAATCTTAATGACCAGCCCCTCTGTATTATGATCCGGCAAATATTGTTCAACTTTTTTAATCAACTGAACATCATGGGCACGGGCTGTATCTAACCAGAATACCGCAGGCGTATCTGTTGCTCTGGCGCGGTTGACCGCCAGTTTAATCCAGTCCTGAATAGGGCCATCTTTGGCCTGGCACATTCTCCAGATATCACCCTCTTCACACTCATGCTGCATTAAAACAGTGTCATTATTATCAACAATGCGAACCGTGCCATCGAATGGAAGTTCAAAAGTTTTATCGTGAGAACCATACTCTTCAGCTTTTTTAGCCATTAAACCAACGTTCGGTACGGTACCCATCGTGGTAGGATCAAAAGCGCCATGGGTTTTACAGAAATTAATCATTTCCTGATAGAAACGGGCATAAGTACTTTCGGGGATAACCGCTTTAGTATCATGCAGTTTACCATCAGGCCCCCACATTTTACCTGACTCACGAATCATGGCAGGCATCGATGCATCGACAATAACGTCGCTGGGAACGTGCAGGTTTGAAATACCCTTGTCTGAATTTACCATCGCCATTGCTGGACGATCTAAATAACACGCCTGGATATCACGCTCGATTTCAGTACGTTTTGACGAGGGTAGTTGTTCGATTTTTTCATACACATTACCCAGGCCACTATTGGCATTAACACCAAGCTTAGCAAAGGTGTCAGCATGCTTCTCAAACAAGTCTTTATAATAAACCTTAACCGCATGACCAAATACAATCGGGTGAGACACCTTCATCATGGTCGCTTTTACGTGCAGAGAAAAGAGTACATCGGTATTTTTTGCGTCTTCAATTTGCTCTTCAAAAAACTGGCAAAGTGCTTTTTTACTCATAAACATACCGTCGATAATCTCACCGGCCAACAGAGAGGTTTTCTCTTTTAGCACCGTAGTTTCTCCGGCTTTATTAACAATCTCAATTCTTACATCGCAGGGGCTTTCAATCACTGTCGATTGTTCACTGGAATAAAAATCACCACCGCGCATATGGGCAACGTGCGTTCTGGAGGCCTGGCTCCAGGCGCCCATTTTATGAGGATTGGTTTTAGCGAACTGCTTAACGGACGGTGGAGCACGACGATCAGAATTACCTTCACGTAGCACTGGATTAACCGCGCTACCTAATACATTGGCATAACGCGCCTTAATCGCTTTGTCTTCATCCGTCTGGGGATCTTCCGGATAATCCGGTACCGCAAAGCCCTGCGCCTGCAATTCAGCAATAGCCGCTTTAAGTTGGGGAATGGAGGCACTGATATTAGGCAATTTAATAATGTTGGCTTCTGGCAGCAGGGTCAATTCACCTAACTCTGCTAGAGCATCGGATATTTTCTGTTCATCACTGAGGTTTTCAGGAAAGTTGGCAATGATACGACCAGAAAGAGAGATATCTCTTTTCTCTACTGCTATATCAGCGGCCTTGGTGAAAGCATTAACAATAGGCAGCAATGAATAAGTGGCTAAGGCTGGTGCTTCATCGGTTTTTGTATAAATTATCTTTGATAGTTCTGACATACTAGGTTCCCGGTATTTCAATGGAAATAAGGCAATGAAAGCTTCTATTGGCTTCTTCTTTATAATCTGCCTCGGTTTTTGCGGCCGCGATTATAGCAGCAAGCAGGACTTTTCGATAGATGATAATATCGCTTAAAACAATCACTTAGCTTAATATCGATCAATAAATGGCCAAAATCATCCTTCTTAACAAACCTTTTAACGTACTTTGTCAGTTTACGGATAAAGAAGGCCGCGCCAACCTGGCGGATTTTGTCGATACAGCGGGAGTCTATCCCGCCGGCCGACTGGATTACGACTCTGAAGGTCTGGTGATTTTGACCGATGACGGCAAATTACAACACCAAATCAGCCATCCTGATGCCAAGCAGAGTAAAACCTACTGGGTGCAAGTTGAAGGCAGCCCCAGCCATACAGACCTTGAGCCCCTTAGGCGAGGTATAAAGCTAAACGATGGGCTCTGCCGCCCCGCCAAAGTGGCGCTGATAGAAGAACCTGCTATCTGGCCCAGAACGCCACCGGTCAGGCAGCGGTCTGCTATACCGACTTCATGGCTTGAACTAAGTATCAGTGAGGGCCGCAATCGGCAGGTCCGACGAATGACGGCGGCAATTGGCCACCCTACCCTCAGGCTAATACGGGCCAAAGTGGGTGATTGGACAATCGATGGGCTGGCCCCAGGGGAATCCAGGCAACTGACCATACACGCCCCTGCGAACAATTCACAACGCAAGGGACATTCAACTCGGCGCAATAGAAGGCTATAATCGCTACTTTTCGTAAATCAGTTGTAGGTAGAATGATGGATTGGCAGCCCCACGTTACCGTAGCCACGGTAATAGAAAAAGATGGCAAGTATTTATTAGTAGAGGAACGCTGTAACGGTGAACTGGTTTTTAATCAGCCCGCAGGCCATCTGGACCCTAATGAAACACTGGAACAGGCTGCTGTCCGTGAAACCTTTGAAGAAACCGGCTGGCACATTGAATTGCAAGGTGTCGTCGGTGTTGCTTTATACACCTCTCCCCACAATCAGGTGACCTACCACCGCACCACTTTTTACGCCAACGCCCTGGAGCATGACCAGCAGCAACCACTCGATGACGGCATCGAACAAGCGGTCTGGATGAGCTATGAGGAAATGCTCGCCAGCAGTGATAGAATGCGCTCTAATCTGGTGATCAAGTGTATAGAGCAATACCAGCAAGGTCATCGCTACCCGATTGAGATGGTATTCGAGTAATACTGTCCCTTAATCAACAACCTGTGTGAACACGCTTATATGAACCCCCTTTCCCAACAAAAAGTCATTGTCGGCATGTCCGGCGGTGTCGATTCTTCGGTCTCAGCCCTGCTGCTACAGCAGCAAGGCTATCAGGTCGAAGGCTTGTTTATGAAAAACTGGGACGAAGACGACGGCACGGAATACTGCACGGCCAAAGATGACCTTGCCGATGCGCAGGCGGTGTGCGATAAATTGAACATACATTTGCATACTGCCAACTTTGCCGCAGAATATTGGGACAATGTGTTTGAGCATTTTCTTGAAGAGTATAAAGCGGGGCGAACACCGAACCCGGATATCCTTTGTAACCGGGAAATCAAGTTCAAAGCTTTTTTGGATTATGCGCTGGTATTAGGGGCAGATTTTATTGCCACCGGCCACTATGTGCGCAAATACCAGCATGGAGACAGCGCCAAACTAATCAAAGGTCTGGATAATAACAAAGATCAAAGCTATTTCTTACATGCTGTCAGCGGCAAAGAAATCGCTAAAACACTCTTTCCTGTCGGTGAATTAGCAAAACCTGAAGTGCGCGCCATTGCCGAACAACACGATCTGGTGACTCACAACAAAAAAGACAGTACCGGTATTTGTTTTATCGGCGAGCGGCGTTTTAAAGATTTTTTACAGCAATACCTACCGGCTCAACCTGGCGAGATAGAAGATATTGATGGCAATCCAATGGGCCAACACAATGGCTTGATGTATCACACCATCGGCCAGCGCCAGGGCCTGGGGATTGGCGGCGTAAAAGGCGCTGGCGATCAACCCTGGTATGTGGTCGATAAGGACCTGGATCGCAATGTCTTAATTATTACCCAGGGCAAACAGCATCCGCGCTTATTTAAGCAAGCTCTGTCCGTCAGGGAGATACACTGGATTGACGGTATTGAACCGGAACTGCCCTACCGCTGTATGGCAAAAGTACGTTACCGACAGCATGATCAAGCCTGCGAGATTAACCGTCAGGGCACTACTTATCAGGTGATTTTCGACGATCCCCAGCGCGCTATTACACCGGGGCAATCCGCCGTTTTCTACGACGGTGAAATCTGTCTGGGCGGCGGTGTTATCGAACAAGCGTATAATCTGGCCACGACGGCCAGTACGGCAACGGCATAACCTTTAGGTCACTATCCTTGGCAACTGATCCCAACACCTCGCAAACTTTAGCTCTGGCTGGCGTATTACAAACGGCTTATCTGGTCGACCAGATAGCGCGTACGGGTACAGCCCCGGCCGAAAGTGTTAACCCTTCACTTAACAGCCTGTTTGCCTTTGATGCCAATAGCACTGAAGCCGTTTATGGCGGAATTCACGGTGTAAAACTGGGCCTACAAGTACTGACTGATATTCTTAATGGCTCCAAGCGGCAACAATATAGCACCATTATTCGCTACACCCTGGGCATGCTGTATTTACAAAAGAAGCTATCAGCCAACGATGAACTGCTAAATATCATGCGTAGCCGACTAGAACATGCCTCACTCAATGCAGAGCATTTTAGTGATAACCCAGCATCTACCACAAAAAGTATTGCGGCGATTTATCAGGATACCCTGAGCACTTTTAAGTTCAGGATTCAAGTGAGCGGCAGCATGCAGCAGCTGCAAAACAGCCAGAACGCCGATACGATTAGAGCTTTGTTACTGGCCGGTATTCGCAGCGCTGTTCTATGGCGGCAAACCGGTGGCAGGCGCTGGAAATTACTGCTCAATAGGCGCCAGCTGCTTAATAGCGCCAGAGAGTTGCTGGCGACGCTATAATCAGCCTTGATTAGCGCTGAAATCACCGCCTGAATCATGTATGATTGCGCCCCTTTCCAGACAACCCTTTTAGACAACGAGACAAGTCCATGGATTTATCAGCACTAACCGCGATCTCCCCTATCGACGGCCGCTACGGCAGCAAAACCGCTTCTTTAAGGGGCGTTTTTAGTGAGTTTGGTTTAATTAAAAACCGTGTATTGGTAGAGGTACGCTGGCTGCAATGCCTGGCAGCCCACCCCGCTATTAGTGAAGTCCCCGCCTTTAGCGATACCGCCGATGACTTGCTGAACAGTATTACTGACAACTTCTCAGAAGCCGACGCACTGGCAATCAAAGAGATCGAGAGTACGACCAACCATGATGTTAAGGCGGTTGAGTACTTCCTGAAAAAAGCGGTGGCTGACAACGAAGAAGTGAATGCGGTTAGCGAGTTTATTCACTTTGCCTGTACTTCTGAAGATATTAACAATCTGTCTCACGCCTTAATGCTTAAAGAAGGCCGTGACATTATCCTGACATCCATGAATGGCCTGATTGATAAAATGACAGCGCTGAGCAGTGAGTATGCCGATACGCCGATGCTATCGCGCACCCACGGCCAAACAGCCAGCCCTTCCACCATGGGTAAAGAATTTGCCAATGTGGTGGCTCGCCTGCGTCGTCAGGTACAGCAAATCGAAAAAATTGAACTGCTCGGTAAAATCAACGGCGCTGTCGGTAACTACAACGCTCACTTGTCGGCTTACCCGGATATTGACTGGCAAGCCAACGCGCAAAGCTTTGTCGAGAGCTTGGGTATTCAATGGAATCCCTACACAACCCAGATTGAGCCCCACGATTATATCGCGGAATTATTTGATGGCTTTGCCCGCTTTAATACCATCCTGATTGATTTGGACCGCGATATTTGGGCCTATATCTCTATGGGGTTTTTCAAGCAACGGGTTATTGCCGGCGAAGTGGGTTCATCCACTATGCCGCATAAAGTGAACCCTATTGATTTTGAAAACTCAGAAGGTAACTTGGGATTGGCCAATGCGGTGTTTTCTCATATGGCCACAAAACTTCCAGTGTCACGCTGGCAGCGAGACCTGACCGACTCAACGGTATTACGCAATATGGGGGTAGGCATCGGGTATAGCCTGATCGCTTATGCTGCAACGCTAAAAGGCTTGGGTAAACTACAAATCAACCGCGAGCGTCTGGCTGAAGATTTGGACAATAGCTGGGAGGTATTGGCTGAACCTATCCAAACAGTGATGCGCCGTTACAATATTGAAGAGCCCTATGAAAAACTCAAAGCACTAACTCGCGGCCAAACGATTAACCGTGAAACACTGGATGTGTTTATTGATACTCTGGAGATTCCTGAGGAAGCCAAAGAAAGCCTTAGAAAGCTGTCACCAGATACCTATATAGGCAACGCCATTGACCAGGCCAACAATATTTAAGCGCTCCCAAAGCCTCGCAACGCGGGGCTTTTTTTATGACTCTTTTGCAACCGACAATCACACGTAACGCTATGATCAATAATTTTGATATCGATGATTTTTTACAACATCACTGGCAACAAAAACCACTGCTGATTCGCAACGCCTTTGTGAATTTTAGCAACCCGCTGACGCCAGAAGAGTTGGCGGGGCTTGCCTGCGAAGAAGACGTTGAATCCAGAATCGTTGCCAAAAAAAACGGCCATTACGAACTAGCTCACGGACCTTTTGAAGAATCGGTCTTTACTTCATTACCCGATACTGACTGGACCCTACTGGTACAAGCTGTAGACCACTATGACCGTGATGTAGCCGATTTATTAAATCAATTCAGGTTTATACCTAACTGGCGCATCGATGACGTTATGGTCAGCTATGCCAGTAAAAACGGTGGAATTCCTGCCCATACAGATAACTATGATGTTTTTTTATTGCAGGGCGCCGGTTGCCGCCAGTGGCAACTCGGCTCAAAAACCACCCACGTCAGCCAGCTACAAAGCAATGAAGAACTGCAACTATTGGACGATTTTGAACCTGAACAAGAATGGCTATTAAATCCAGGCGATATGCTCTATGTTCCGCCCGGCTTCGGCCACCGGGGCACCTCAATGGATAATGACTGTATGACGTATTCCATTGGGTTTAGAGCACCTAGCCACGGTGAATTATTATCGGATTTTTGTGATCACCAAATCAGCCTGCTGAATGAACAGCAGCGCTATAGCGATCCACAGCTAAAACACCAGCAGCACCCCGGGCAAATTACTCCAGCAACACTGGATAAAGTACAGGACATACTTAAAAAATTGGTTGATGATAAAGACGCTATCGCTCACTGGTTCGGCGAATTTATGACGCTATCCAAATACCCCAGAGAAGTAAGCAGACTGGAGCTCAGTGACAATGACATCCGCTCAATGCTAAACGAGCATAACGTTTTATACCGTGATAATAGCTCCCGCTTTGCCTATACCAACACCAACAAGCAAACAACTCTACATATCAATGCCCAAAGCTATAATGCATCGTTAGAACTTGCCGCCCTGCTCGCCAATAATGATCAATATTCTACGGCCGCTATTCAAGCATTGCTTGCCGACAGAGAAAGTTTTACGCTGATTCAACAACTTATTCAGCAGGGCGAGCTCTATTTTGAGGAACAGCATAACGATGACGTTTACGGTTAGAGCGGCAATATGGCAACAGGATAAAGTGCTGCTGCGGGCGGTGCGCACAGCGGTATTTGTAGAAGAGCAGCAAGTGCCAATTGAATTAGAATGGGACGAGCATGATGAGCAAGCCTTGCACTGGCTGGCTCTTAACGAACAGAACGAAGCTATCGGTACCTGCCGGATGCTTGCAGATGGACATATTGGCCGCATGGCCACATTAAAACCGTATCGCGGCCAGGGTGTTGGTCGGGCCTTATTGGAACAGGCTATTGCGAGCGCCCGCTCTGATCAATTATTTGAAGCCTACTTATATGCACAGACCCATGCTATCGCGTTTTATCAGCAGGCTGGTTTTATCGCTGTAGGTGAAGAATTTATGGATGCCAATATGCCCCATAAAACCATGCGCCTCGCCTTAGCGGAACAGCGACTAGTTGGCATTCATGGGGGCAATTTTGTTATCGACAATTTTAAACAAGCGGCGCTGGATATTAGCCGCCAGGCGCAAAAGCAATGCCGCATACTTTCCTATGATCTGGATGCGCGCACCTTTGATAACAATGAGTTTCGGCAAATATTCTCTGATTTGGCCCGAAAAAGCCGCTATACCGAAATTCGTATACTGGTTGTTGATACTGCACCGATGGTTAGACTGAGTCACAGACTGCTGACGTTGCAGCGGCGTTTATCCAGCAATATCCTGATTCGCAAAACCACCGCCAGCCCCCACGATATTAAACACAACCTTATTATTACCGATCAATGCGCTATGATATGCCAATCTATGAAAGACCCTGATAAGATCTGGGGTAATTATCATAACCACCCGGTTGTACAAAGCTATATAGAACAGTACGATGATTTATGGGAACGGGCCAAAGAAGATAAAGACCTCAGGCAGCTGGAGATTTAAATGACTAGTAAGCAGAGCAATACCTACCCTGCATTATGTTTATGGCTATTAATCACCACCGTACTAAGCGCAAGCGTCTACGCTAGCGATATCAGCGGCCAATCCGCGCAAGAAAACGTTGTTGAGTTTTATCAACCCAGCCATCAATTAGCGGATGAATTAAAGTCATCAATTAACGCTTTGTATGAGGACGAAGTCAAACTTGCTGTAGAAAACCAGCAATTGATCATTCGCGGTGAGCGCGCCAAGGTGAATGAAATACTGGAAATGCTCGCTAAATTGGATAAAGCACCGCAACGCTTCAATGTAGAAATCAGCAACAACCCGGGAAAATCTGGCGCTAAAACCTATTCAACCAATAGCCGTGCTGTTAGTCAGGGGGTTTTTACCCTAACTGAGAATATCCCTTTTATTACCGTAAAAGAAACGCGCGCGCAAACGGTTAACGGTGTGCGACCACTGCTGTGGTCAAGGGTTGAGGAAATACCCGTCCAGCAGGAGTACTTACAACTGACCGTAAAAGGTTCACAAGACCATGTCTATGTAACGGTAAAAATGCAGACCTTACAGAATGGCCGATTTGCCATGATCAATAATGAAATCAGCGGACCTAGCTACCAGTGGTTATCTATCGGCTCCAATGGCAATCGTACCACCAGCACCAGCACAAAAACTTACGGCACCAACAGCCGTGATATCGATGCTTTATATATTAAAGTCACCCCGGCCAACTAAAGCATCACTCCAATCTCTGTGCCCTGATAGATCAACTCGTAGGTTTTAAGCCCGCGGCAAGGCGCTTCAGTGGCCACCATTAACTCACCGGTGGCAATATCAAACTGATAGCCATGCAGCGAACAGCGCAATCTGGAGCCATCAATATCTGATTCAGAAATGGGGTGACCGCGGTGCGGGCAAGTACTTTCCAGTAAATAGCGCTCACCGGCAACCTGCAATAAAATCAAATTATACAGGTCAATTTTAAATACCTTACGATAGCCATCGTGCAGGTTGATTAATTTATCTAATGAATAAAAACGCATAGCCAGATCCAGTTCTAACGGTCATCATTAACATTGGCAGGTCCTGAGGCTGGAAAATAAGCAATATGCCGTTAAACTGCAAGTACCATCAATAAAAAACTGTCAATAATAAACCCTCAATAAAAACTAGCGTTTATGACCGAAGCAACAACACAAACCGGCGATAACCCGGCAGCACCGAATACTGGCACCGCATTGATTATGCCTGGCGGTGGTGCCCGGGCAGCCTATCAAGTAGGTGTACTTAAGGCTCTGGCAGAAATCACCAAAGCAGAGTATGACTACCCCTTCCCTGTATTGTGCGGCACATCTGCCGGCGCACTTAATGCCGTCGCCATTGCCAGCAAAGAGCAGAGTTTTGAGCAGAGTTGTGCCTGGCTGGAAGAACTATGGCTTAACCTGGGCACGGACCATGTCTACCGCAGCGACTGGTCGGGTATTTTTCGCAATGCCTGGCGCTTAATCGCTTCATTATTTAATTCAGGTATAGCTGTTGGTCGCCCGGTTGCCCTGCTGGACAATGCCCCCTTAAAACAATTTCTGCGAGAAAAAATCGACTTCTCCGGTATTGGTCGCAATTTAAAAGCAGGCAAGCTCTCGGCAGTGTGTGTTACAGCGATGAACTATACAGAGCGGGTATCGGTGAGTTTTTACCAAGGCGGCCCTGAAAACGCCGAATGGCAACGTTGGCGTCGACAAGGTATTCCTACCCCCCTACAGCTACGGCATTTGCTGGCATCTACCGCCATCCCAACCATTTTTCCACCACAGCGTATCGGTAGAAATTATTATGGTGACGGCGCTTTAAGGCAGCTGGCCCCAATCAGCCCTGCACTGCACCTTGGCGCTGACAAAGTGATGATTATTAGTACCACTGGGCACAAACGCAATTATGACCAACCCTATAGCCGCATCCATTCCCCCGCTTTTGGTCAGGTTATTGGCCATCTGCTCAATAGTGCATTTGTCGATAGCCTGGAAACCGATATCGAGCTATTGGAACAAATGAACCAATTGCTAAAGATTAGTAACAGCGAATTAAAAAATCAGGAAGGCAGGACATTGCGCCCCGTTGACATCCATGTGGTTTCACCCTCAGAAGATATTGATGCGCTGGCGGACGAGCATTTTAAAGAACTGCCCACCAGTATCAAAACCTTCTTACGAGTTAGTGGCGGCGGCTCTAGTAGCGGCGGTGTTAATATCGCCAGCTACCTCTTATTTACACCAAAGTTTTGCCAGCATCTGATCAACCTTGGCTATAAAGATGGCAAAGATCAGGCAGAAGAGATACTCGCTTTTCTGGCAAAGGATTAAACTCGCAGGCTTACACCTGAATCGGCAAATCATCCTGGCGATGCTTACCGGGTTTGGCGCGCTGTTGAAGCGACGCATCAATCGACAAATAATAATCAACCCCATCCACTGCAGTGCGACTGAGTTTGTGCTCATAAATCAGATAATTAAGGTGGGCTACACACTCACCCATTGCCATCATCATTAATGAATTATCCAGCTCACGCTTAAAGAGCACGGGCAATAACTGGTGGGCTGTTTTGGCTTCAACACAGGCCTCTTCCAGAGCCAATAAATGATCCTGATGGTGAGCCATCAAATACTCCACCCGCGTCTGAATCCCCACAAAGGGTGTGTTGTGAGCGGGTAACACCAGAGTGTCCGCTGGAAAATCCATAAACCGCTGTAAAGAGTTTAGCCATTGCAGTAAGGGGTTGGCCTCAGGCTCACTAGGCATAACACTGACGTTAGAGGTAATTTTGGGAATAATCTGGTCGCCGGACAGCATTACACCCAGTGCCTCACAATACAGGCAGGCATGCTCGGGGGAATGCCCACTGCCAATCACCACCCGCCACTGCTGCTGGGCAATCGTGAGCACATCGCCTTCTTGCAGGCGCTGAAATGAACTGGGGATCGGCTCTACAATACCGGCATAGCCCTTAAAATCCCGTTTCATCGTGATAAAAAAATCATCCGCAAGACCAACCCGCCGATAATATTGCTGCGTACTCCAGGTTAAATGCTCCGCACTAAAACTGGCAAAGAAATGCGCTTGGTAATACTCGGCATGGGTCATCAATAAGGGCACCTGAAAACGATCACAAAGCCAGCCTGCCTGCCCCACATGATCAGGATGCATATGAGTGACGATAACCCCTTTAATCGGCTTGTCCTTTAAACTGTGGTCAAAGACCTCTTGCCAGTAGTCTTTGACCTTACCCCATTTCATTCCAGTATCAACAATCCACCAACCGTCGTCATCCTCTAGTAAATAGAGATTAATATGATCCAGCGCCATCGGCAGGGGCATTCGCAGCCAATAAACACCGGGGGCGACCTCAAGGGTAGCGCCAAACTCAGGAGGCTTTTCAAAGGGGTACTGCAGATCTGTCATAGACTGACTCAAGGGGTAACACCGAGGGGTTTAAAGGGCTAGCCGGACTTCAAACTGATGCTTGGAACCTTCAAGCCTCCAATCACCAATAGCGACACTATAACCCTGGGCCTTAATGGTGCGCCCTAAATCAAACAAATAAGCCAAATCAGCATTGCTATGACACAACTTCATCATCTGCTTGCCGATACGGGTTAGCTTGGTAACAGAAAGCGATAGGGATTTATTGGCGAGGCTGTGCTCAATTTGCAGAGCTTTATTTTGACAGGGCAACAAAAGTCGAAATTGCTCATTGGAATGACTGGCCAGGCTCACGGTGGTTGCCGCTGACGATAGTAAGCCCAGATCTTCCATAATCTCAAACATGCCCTGGTGAAAATCGGTACTCAAATAGGCACCGGGGCCACAGAAGATAAAATCCGGAAAGGCGTATTTGGAAGCTATCTTAACCACCTCAAGATCATCAACGCTAAGCTGCAATAATGCGGCCATCACGCCCAGATTAAAACTACCGGGTTGGGCAACTTCCAGTATCAGAGCTCTGGCCCACAATACTTGAAGCTCAGGGTTAAACACATTTTCAGCAGACTCACGCCAGCGGGTCATCCACTCGGCATTCACCGGCTGATGACTAACCGGCTGGGGCTCACTGAGCAATATCTCACTTTCACATAAAATGGCTATTTTCCTGAGGTTTAGGGAGCGCTCGAGATCGCGAACGCTCAACTCCTTAACCACCGACCGTATCATCGCAGCGGGGCTATCCAGACCAATATCAAGACCCTGCTCAATGGCAGAGTTTTCAATGATTTTATGGGTGGCGACAAGATCTACCGAAGGGGTATCTACCAGATTGCCATTGTCATCCAGGCGCTTCTTACCGGTATGTATGCCATTGAGCTCCTGTTCAGCCTGCAATATGGCAGCCATTTCAATTTGACGGACATGCTCCCGATCCCGATGTTCACGGCGGATTTGCCCAGGGCTCATCAAACCGCCAGCGTCACCGTCAAACAGGCACTGCCAGAGCTTATCAAGCCACTGTGTATGGTGGGCAAGCTGCCTTGGGGCCTGAGAAATATCTGCTTGAGTCATCATTTGGGTTAACCGGGTCTTAAAATCACTTTTAAGCGCCATTAAAGCCTTATCTATGTGCTTTACTTCATTATTATCAATGACAATATACGCTTGATTCAAATAATAGTCATATTTATTAAGAATCCAAGCAAATAGGCCAGAGTTAGCTAAACTTAGCTTTAAATATTACTAAATGCTATATAGGCCAACAAATGATGGGCCAATAAGGGGCTATCTTGGTCATAGCAGCTAAATTTCACCCGCAGATGAAGTTTAGGTCTTTTCGCAAGAGTGACTAGTAACTTATTGTATTATAGTGAATAATCGGTTCCGCAAAGGCCAAAGCTCAGGATCCACCTATCCTGCGGACATTTGACTGATAATAACTACTAACGATAGACAGGCGAAGTGCTGCGTTGTCACCATGCAACAAGCACGTGTAATAGCCCTTAAGACAGGCACACAAGTAGACCATGCATAAGCCAAGCCCTCTAATTAGCCGCTATTTATGCCTTTTGGTATTGATGACGGCTCCAGCGCTGGCTAATGAAGACATCGTCTCCCGTGAATATAAAATCAAAGCGGCCTACCTGTATAACCTGATCAAGTTTGTTAACTGGCCTGAATCAGAGGCCTTATCACAATCCACCACCAATATTTGTGTTTTTGGCGACAACCCTTTTGACGGCCACCTGAATAAATTATCCAGCCGAAAAGCCAAAGGCCGTGATATCCAGATTACCTATTTACAGCCGCAACAGGATAATGCGGCTTGCCATATCCTTTTTATACCCAGATCCGCTTCAGCTGAAATCGCCAAGCATGATAAAACCAAGCCACAATTACTCACGGTAGGAGAAGATAAGCAGTTTCTCGAAGAAGGCGGCCTGATTAGTCTTGTTGTCGCCAACAATAACGTTCAACTCCAGATCAATCTGACCAAGGCAAAAGAACTTGGCTTTGAGATCAGCGGCAATTTGTTAGAAATTGCCAAAGTTGTTAAGTAGGAAGATGGTATAACGATGCCGATTTCCTCGCAGCCATTCAGAGATTTACCCATCGCAAAAAAGCTAACGCTGTTTTGCGTGATTATCAGCCTGGTCAGCTTGATCGTGGCCATGATAGCCATTATTTTTTATGACCGTTACAGCTTTGAAGATATCCTTAAAAATGAGCTAGTGGTGCTAGCGTCGGTTATCAGTAACCGCAGTTCAGCCGCCATTGTGTTTGATGATAGTGAGCTGGCTGGCAACAACCTGAAAAGCCTGTCATTCCAAAAAGCCATTGTCGCCGCCTGTATCTATAAATTCGACGACAACGAACCAGAGTCAGGTATTACCACTCGACTGGCAAGCTTTCCCAACAACTCGGTTAACTGCCCAACCTATACACCCACAGACACATTTTTAATTGATTCAGTGGATAATCAGTATATCGAGCTGATCCAACCCATCATGCTCGACAACAGCATTATTGGTTATCTCTACCTGCAATCTAACACCAAAAACCTGCAAGACCGGCAAACCAATCACGTCTATGTGATGTTGATTGTTTCTTTATTTGCGGTACTGATTGCCTTTTGGTTGGCCAATATATTTGCTCGCTGGATATCCGGCCCCCTACTATCACTTGGCTTAACTGCACAGTCTATTGCTGAAGAAGATGATTATTCACGCAGAGCCGACAAACACCACAATGACGAAGTGGGACGCGTGGTAGATTCCTTTAACCTGATGCTCGATGTTATTGAGCGTGAAGATGCAGACTTAAGAGAGAGCGAAGAGAAATTCCGCCTGATTAGCGCCTCATCAAAAGTCGGTATCTTTCAGCTAGATACTCAAGGCAATATTGTTTATGCCAACGATGAGTTATCACAAATCACCGGCCTGTCGAATAACACCATTATTGAACAGAACTGGCTATCGGTTATTCATGATGATGATAGATCGGTTATCGAAAATAGCTGGCAATCGATGCTATCTAACAACCAGGCTATCAATATTAATTGCCGCCTGCAAAATGGCAGCATTAAATGGATTAGCGGCCACGTGGGATTACTCACCAGCAATGACGCCCAGGTACTTGGCTACCTTGGCACGATCAATGATATTACTGAGATCAAAAACGCACAGGTTCAACTTGAGCAAATGGCGTTTTATGACACCCTGACGGGCCTGGCTAACCGACGCCTGTTTAGAAACCGCTTGGAACATGTGATAAGCAACCTCAAGCGAGAAGGTAATAGCCTGGGCTTGATCTTGCTCGATCTCGATAATTTTAAAAACATTAACGATTCATTGGGGCATGATTCCGGTGACGCCCTACTCACTCTTATTGCTGAACGTTTACAGGAATGTGTTCGTGCCAGCGACACAGTAGCCAGACTAGGTGGTGATGAATTTGCCATTATACTGCCGGGCATCAGTAGTTCACTGGCTGCATCTCATGTTGCTGAAAAAATTATCGACACACTGAAAAGACCTATCGCACTCAACGAAACAGAAATTCGCATTACCGCCAGCGCTGGTATTTCGATGGCACCCGAAGATAGTAACAGCGCCGAAGAACTGATTAAAAATGCCGACCTTGCGCTCTACCGTGCCAAAGATCAGGGTCGGGATAATTACCAATTTTTCACCTCAGAGATGAATACCCAGCTGATCAACCACTTGCAGCTTATTCAGGACTTAAGAAAAGCTCTGGAGGCCAGAGAGTTTCATCTGGTTTACCAACCACAGATTGATATCAAGCAAGGCCAGCTGATTGGTTTTGAAGCTTTGATACGCTGGCAAAATTCTGAACGCGGTTTTGTCAGCCCCATGGACTTTATCCCCGCCGCAGAAGAGACCGGCTTAATTATTCCACTGGGTCGATGGGTCATTTCCGAAGCTTGTCGACAGCTAAGGCATATGTGCGATAACGGCTTAGTCGGTGATAACGTCGTTATGACCGTCAATCTGTCCGTTTTACAATTCCAGGATGATGAATTAATCAGCTTTATACAATCGAACCTGAAAGAATATCAATTAAAACCGGGACAGTTTGAAATAGAATTAACAGAAACCGTGTTAATGGAGAACCTGGATGATGCCCTAATCAAACTTGAGGCATTAAAGGCGCTGGGGATTTTAATTTCTATTGACGACTTTGGCACCGGTTATTCTTCTTTGGGCTATCTAAAACGCCTGCCTGTTAATATCGTTAAAGTAGATCGCTCCTTTGTGATGGATATCCCTCAGGACAAAGATGATATGGCTATTACCGCCGCTGTTATTGCCATGGCACACAAACTTAACTACCAAGTGGTTGCCGAAGGTGTTGAAACTGAAGAGCAATTACAATTCCTTGAGTCCTGTCAATGTGATTACGGTCAAGGCTATTACTTTAGCCGTCCATTGCCAGCCTCTGACCTCGAGGAATTCTGCAACGACTTTAACCTCGAATCCATACGCAACGCTTCCGCCAGCTAACAGGCAAGCAATGAGCCATTTACGATGAGCATTCAATGGTTTCCCGGCCATATGAACAAGGCCCGCAAACAGGTTGAGGAAATACTTCCTCAGATACACCTGATTATTGAAGTGCTTGACGCCCGCATTCCCTTTAGCAGTGAAAACCCCATGATCGCCAAATTGCGTGGCGACAAACCCTGCATCAAAGTATTAACAAAAAGTGATTTGGCCGACCCGGCACTGACCAAACAATGGATCACTTATCTGGATCAAAAGCAAGGCGTTAAGGCGCTGGCACTCACCACTCAACAACCTGAAAAAACTCAAAGCCTGATTGATCTCTGCCGTAAAATATTGCCCGAACGGGATAAAGGCCACAACGATATACACGTAATGATTATGGGTATACCCAATGTGGGTAAATCTACCCTGATCAATACCCTCGCCGGTAAAACCATTGCCAAGACGGGGAACGAGCCTGCCGTTACCAAAGGCCAGCAACGTATCAATTTACGCAATGGCATTATGCTATTTGATACACCTGGAATGCTGTGGCCCAAAGTAGAAAGCGAACAAGGTAGCTACCGGCTGGCAACTACCGGCGCAATAAAGGATACCGCTATGAGCTATGACGATGTGGCTTTTTTTGCCGCTGACTTTTTGCTTAAGCATTACCCTGAATTACTAAAGAAGCGCTACCAGCTAGATAACCTGCCTGACACCGAACTTGAGTTTCTAGAAATTATCGGGAAAAAACGCGGCTGCTTACGCTCAGGAGGAAAGGTAGATCTGGAAAAAATATCAACGATTTTATTACACGAACTTAGAGCCGGTACACTTGGGCGTATCACTCTGGAAACACCGGAACAAACCGAGCGGGAAACCGTTATTGTAGAGCAACAGATAGAAGCCAGAGCAGCAAAAAAAGCTGCACGAAAAAAGAATAGAAAAAAAGGCGGGCATTAACCTCTATTCAATCCTTGTAATAGTGCCTATTGCATGCCACCTCACTAACGATAGGTAATCACCCTTTGCTTCTGTTCGTTAGAAAGCAACATTAACAACGGGGCAAGCCGCTCTAGCGCAACATCCAAGCAAGGAATAACCTCACTTTGCTGACCAGCCTCAATTTTAGCCAGCAAGGTATCAATCGATAAGGTGTCTCTGGCAGCCTGCGCCTGCAAGGCTTGATACTCCTGCATCGTCATTTGTGACATCTGGCTGCTACCACGGCGTGAGGCCTTCAACAATGCCTGCTCAGAGATATCCAACAAGGTCTCAACATCCGAAACACTATTATCTTCCACCACACAGATGCCAACAGAGACTGTTATCTTCATCCGCTTGCCGTCCAACTTGGCCCTAAAGGCCTCTACCTTCTGACAAATGCGGTCAGCTAACTCCAGCGCATTTTCACCCTGTGCCAAAGGCATACTCACAGTAAAAGCAGCGACACCGGTACGGGCTATAGTGTCCTCTTTCCTAACCGTATCGTTTAACACCCTGGCAACCTTCTTGATAATTGCCTCTGTTCCAGCGCGGCCAATACGAATAAACAAATCTTTAAAACCATCGACCTGAATCGACATCACCGTCATGCTGGAGTTATGGCGTGCAACAAAGGCCACCTCCTTCTCCAGCTGGCGATACAAACCTTTGGCATTCATTAAGCCGGTTAAAACATCGAGGGTAGTATGTTCCTGTAACTGCTTATTCGCCTGATGATATTTGGCATAGGAGATCGCTCTGGCTTTAATCGCCATACCATCAAAAGGCTTGGTAATAAAATCAGTAGCACCCAGACTAATTGCCTTCTGCTTGGCAACCTCCGGGTTATCTGCTCCAGTAGCGACAATGACAGGCAGGTTACTGATAGCCTGACGATTACTGGTTCTAATCAGCTTTAACAGCTCAAAACCATCCATCTCTGGCATGACCAAATCGGTAAATACCACCTGAATATCCGGGTCGCGCTGGATAATATCCCAGCCATCAGCACCGTCAACACCCAGCACAACATCAAAATCATCGCCAAACATCTTGCTGGCAGCAATTCGAATCAGCCTGGAGTCATCTATCACCAATACACGTATTTTGGCGGGTTTGGTCTTTGCGAGCATAACAGAGCCTGCTAAAAGGTTAATTTCTGACTTTAATATAGCCAATGTGACAATATTTTGAGTGGTAGAAAGCCCATAAATGCGAAATATTGACGAACAATGTGACTAATGGCAAAAAATTACGGATCAGCGGGGCAAAAAGCCGCGGAAGCAGCGATCACGCCACTGACAAATACCCCCTCGATACGGCCAGAATTGATAGGCCGCCCCTAAAAACTCAGTTATGATATGGACCCAATAACAAAAAGCACTACCCTCTATGAAAACGCTACACAAACTCATTGCCATCGAAACCGGTGAAGAGTTTGAACTCAACCAGCATAAACTCAGTATTGGCCGAGATAAGAACTCGGATATCGTACTGCGCCACGGCTACCCCTCCCGCTACCACGCCACACTCACCATTATTGGCAATGTCATCACTCTGGAGGACCTCGGCTCAACCAACGGTACCTGCGTCAACAATATTAAGATTTATAAGCCAACCATTGTGCATGAAGGTGATGTTATCCAGTTTGATAGCATTGGCTATCACCTGGTTTCTAATGAAACCGAAGAAAGCACCGTACTAATGAAAAACCTTAAACCGGCCAATGCAGTGGAAGAGGAATCTTCTGTCGTCATTATCGGCGGTTTTTCTACCAATGATGATACGGCCGTCAGGGAAGCCTACCCATTGCCTGCTAGCTGGTCACTGCAAGATGAAGGCGGCATAGGTTCTACTCAGGAGATTGATCGCTACCCTATGCAGGTGATTGACGGCCTGATTGCCAATAACCTGCCGGATAAAGAGAGTTTATCAGCCGTACTGGTCGTGACCTCAGGCAAACATGAAACGCGGTTGATAGGGCTTTCATTAAATAATAAAGAACAACTGTGGACCATAGGACGTTCGGGCAGGCATCCTATTGTGCTAACGGATGCCAGCATTTCATCAACCCATGCCTGTGTTTTTTACAATCAGGGACGCTGGGGCATCAGTGATGAAAGGTCAAAAAACGGGACTGCCGTTAACGATATTACTATCAATGAATCCCCGTTAATGAGTAGCGACAAAATCACTCTCGGCCAGGTCAACCTTGTATTTAGGATTCTGGCTCACTAAGCCGGCTAGCTGCGTTTTTCTGGCGGCAGCGACATGCTCTTAACATCACACAAGCCCAATTGCGCCTCTAACTCACCGTGGGCCAGCTTATCCCATGGGGCTGGAAATTTTTGCGCAAAGGCACAGGCTAATAATCCAAAAGCCGGCCACAAGAGATACACCCATAAATCCCCCACACCGATAGATAGATTAATGCGACGATCAGTGTAGGGTTATGGGCCAGGCCCACTTTTTTCATATTCCACTCATAAATATTATGGTCAGGTGATACATAACGGTCCCAATAGAAGAAATGCAATGGGCCATTCGACATGGAAACCAACAGATAAGTAAACAGAGCAATTAACCAGGTGCGGTCAATAAAACTCTCACCGATAGCCCAAAACGATAAAAACAGCTGTGCCTCGCTCAGCCCCCAAACAACGCCCAGTACCAAGGTAGACAATGGGTAGAGCTTACGGTTATAGGTAACTGTTCCCTTAGGCCAGATATATAAATAACCGAATAAAACAACAGCCCAACCAACGACCATAAAGGCCTGCCAGGAAAGCTCTGTCAGATGCTCCGGGTTCAGCAATGGACTGCTTAACAACACCGGCAGTACACCAGTAGCCCAGCTGATAATCCAGCAGGCACTAAAATATATCCAGGCCCGCAGCCAGGCTAATTTAGCATCATAGACTCGGGTATCTTTACCTCTGCCTGCCAGAAGTAACAGGATGGCTAACACCACCACCAAGCCCATCAATCCATAAATAAAACTATCGAGCCAGGGAATATTAGGTGTATTGGCAAATAGCTTGTCAGTTGGCACGGAGACGCTCCTGTTGAGTCATAGAGATAAAGGGATACAGTCAGCCGTGGTCTCGTTATTGTAATCGTTATAAACGGGCTTTAAAGACTGCCTTTAAGTCAGTCTATCGTATTGCAGGGATGGATTATAGCCTGTTGCACGGATGGCGGGAGACACTGGCAGGTACAGCGAATTAACAGCAAGTAGATAACGGCTCAGGAACGCGTTGCAAGCTTGTAACGGCTATCATTTAAGCGCTGATACCTGGCCTTGGCTTGATTGAAACGGTAATTAACACAGGCAATCAGTATGGTGGCTGCTAACAGCAGTAATAGGATATTTAGTAGTAATGTGAACATAGCAAAACAACACCCTGAGCACCGTTATGGTTTAAACCCAGCATAAGCATCAAGCCAAATAATGGCTGTGAATAATTACCGGCCGAGAATGTCAATAAGCACTATGCAGACTGCCTCTGTAACCTGGCCCGCACCAGCTTGACCCCACGGGGGTAACAAAAAGACGTAATATCACAACGCTCACTGGACTTTAGCTGGCGTGTATTCTTATCGTAGACCCGCTCTACCATCCACCCGGCAATTTGATCACCGACGCATTTGGTACTCATAATCCATGCATTGCTCTGGCTGTTATCGCCATCTAATGAGGGGGTTTTTCTAGAGTTATGTCGCTTTGCCATCGACTCTGCCTCCGCTATTTATCGAGTAATCATCAAGGAATCACTAACACTGTTACTGAGTAAAAATAGAGCGAATTTAAGCCGCTGGGTAGTGAAACATTCAGTCTTATCTGCCTTTTGTGATGCATAGCTCATAACGGTTCTAATCCATGTCTCACAAACGGAGGGATTGGCAGTATTACCTCTCTGAAAACCCGTCACAGACGTCGAAACATTGCTATATTAAAGAGAGCCTAAATACAGCAGCAAGAGCCGACCACAGCCAATCATGAACGATAAGCCACCCAAGCCAGCTAAACCTCAGCCCCAAAAAAGCTATGAGGAAAATGCGCAAGACCACCAGGGTATGCTGGATGCCGCAGCAGCTGTGCCGATCAAAAATTATTCCGATTATGAAATCACTCTGGAAACCAAAGATGAATACAGTGATGCGCTCTTTGCCAGTGAAAGCGAGCTGGATAGCGCGCTATTGGATAGCGCCTCAAGCCAGACTGAAGAAAAGCCCAACGCTCAATCCGACAAAGCCCCAGAGCTTGAGGCAGCAGTAGCAACTATCGACTTTACCGGCCTGCTTAGCCAACAATCCCGTGACGGCGGATTCAGCCAAAACACAAATACTCACAGCGGCAAACTCAGCATTATCAATAACACCCTTAATGACTCCCCTGCCCGCAAAACCATTGCAGCCACTGATGCCTCAAGCGCCTTTCAGGCAACACTCGATAAGATAGCCACAACCATTGCCCAGGAAGAACAGCAGGCTATAGAAGCAAAAAACAAAGCACTGGAACCCACACCAGAACCCATTAGCGAGGGTGGAAAACTGTCCACTATCACGCAAAAACTCAAAGCCAAAGGCAAAGCACTGTCAAAAAAAGGCCTGGCTAAAGTGGACCAATCCAAAGCAGGTCTTGACGAATACCTTGGCCGAACCTTACCCGACCGAACCCTGGCACTGGAATTTATTCTGCCGACACTAAAAAATAAAAAGGATAGCGAAGAATTATTCACCGAGCAGGCGATTGAAAAACTCTTTTATAGCAAAGGCAAACCACTGGCGACCATCCTAACCAGGGCCGAGCAGGAACTGGCCAAACTAGCCAAAACGCCCTTGGCCAATAACAAGCGGCTGGCTTTACTCAATGCCTACCTAAACCCCTTAAGCGAAAAAACCAAATCGCTGATCGCCATGATCGAGCGTAAACCTTCTATCTATGAAGATGAAAAACGCTCATCAATGGTAGACAGCTCGCTTGGCTGCCTCAAACAGTTAATCACGGGTTATAAACAAATTTATGCAGACCTTTATGAATCTGCCAATGTGGTTTATGGCCCGCAGCGCAAAACCGCCAACCAAGTAGCCTTTACCCTTTTTGATTGCCTGCATCTTGAACAATTGTTATCACTTGCCCTACATAGCACAATCCCCGCCGCCTCGCTAAAAACATGCAGCAAGCTGTATCATATTCTATCCCACTATGAACCCCAGCAATTAACCGCTGAATGCGAGGCTTATTCACTGGGCGGGACAGCAACTATTGATACCTTGTTTATTCGCTACCAAATCCTGGCCAGCTTTGACCATCTTTCCATCTCAACCTCGCAACAGCGTTTGCTACATGCTTATCTGCAACAGCACTACCGGTTGGTAAAGATAGTGCCCTATGCCATCAGTTCACGACTACCAAGTCTAATGACAGGCCAGCAACTTCTTGCAATAAGCCATGATAACGGCAACGCAGCGCTGATCCAGCACAGCGCCAGACTAGAAATTGAGGCGGCACAACACGCCCCTGTCTTCCTATTAATCCAGCCTCTATTTAATCAAATAAAAGCGGACTATGTAGAAGCCTTGAAACTAACGATCAACCAACGATCACAACACAGCTCTGCTGCTTTGGCAAAAAGTAGCATGCAAGCAGTATTAAGCTTACTTAGTCCGTTAAATCTTAGTATCAGGTTATTAGAAAAAGGCTTAAGTTCGCCGACCTATACACTCTATCGACCGATTGAACTTAAAGCCTATAGTGGTATAGAACAAATTATTCGCTACACGCTATATGACTATGCCCTACAACAAAAAGGCCCTCAGCATAAAGGCCAACCCAGCAAGGATTTACCGGTAAAGCCACCAGCCAGTAAAAGCCAGTGGCAGTGTGCAATGGAAGATGAGGAGACTATTTACCTGCAAACCAGCGAGTGCAAACTCGGTATACCCATCGATATAGGATATTTAGTTGAACTGATTAAAACCGTTGACGTTGAATCCGATAACGAAGAGGATAAAACCAGTACCGAGCATCTGCTATGCTCTATTGTGAAACTAGAACGCATCAGCCAGGGTAAGATCTTATTCGTCGCAAAAATTATCAGCCGTGAGTTTACAGCTATCGAACTATCGAACAGCGACAACGACTCTACTTCTGAAGCCATTATTGCCCACAAACAACAACAGTCACTACTGATCCGCGACAGCCAGGCTGTCCACCACAGTCAACAGACCACCACGATTACATTCCCTAACCAGCAAAAGGCAGTGATCGCAGTCGCTGGACTTAGCGATTCATCCAGAGAACTACAAATATTCTCTCTGCTATAAGCGACAGTAGTACTAGCCGGTCACAGATTGCTCGTGATCAATTTCTCAGAACGACACTCAAGCCAACAACGGCACGGTTTTTTGCTAGTGGGCATGCCGCCTACTGTGCATAATTACCCTTCTACAAACGGATCAAAGGACAGAGTTATGAAACTTATTTTTTCACAGAATAGTATTTTTCATCTGTATCGATTAGGTTTAGTGGTTACAGGAATTACACAAAAGAAATACCGCTTACGCAATGACGAAGAAATGAAATCACTAATACGCTATTGCAATCGCTCGGATAACACCAGTGTCTGCAAGCAGTATGATGCCTTTCTGCATTCACTGGAGCCTGAAATGCTCACCGAGATTGAGTTGTTGACTGGCAGCTTATTTGAAGAAACTAAAATACGACTGGTCGGTTAGGCATAAAAAAGCAGGGTTTAAAAACCCTGCTTTTATTGAGCACTACTTAGTGATTAACCAGCGCCGGAAATCGCCTTAATTTCCAGAAAATCAATAAAACCATGCTCGCCCCACTCACGGCCATTGCCCGACTGCTTAAAGCCACCAAAAGGCGTATTTAAATCGCCGGACACACCGTTCACATTGATATTACCCGCACGTATTTTTGCTGCCACAGAGCGTACTTTTTCCATATTATCGCCCTGTATATAACCCGCGAGGCCATAAGGGGTATCGTTGGCAATAGCAATCGCCTCTTCTTCACTGTTATAAGGCAAAATCGCCATAACCGGGCCAAAGATTTCTTCTTGGGCAATAGTCATTTCATTATTAACATTGGAAAAAATTGTCGGCTTAACAAAATAACCTTTATCGAGACCATCTGGCAAACCTGTACCACCGGTCACCAACGTTGCGCCCTCATCAATACCTGTTTGAATTAAGCTCTGGATTTTATTAAATTGCACATCGCTGACCACAGGCCCCATCGTAGTTGTCTCTGCCTTGGGGTCACCCACCACCACGGCGTCTGCCACTCTGGCTGCAATCTCGGCTGCAGCTTCCATCTTATCCGCTGGTACCAGCATTCTTGAAGGTGCATTGCAGGACTGACCGGTATTCATAAACATCGTCATGGTACTACGAGTCACGGCCGCCTCAAGGTCAACATCATCCAGAACAATATTGGGGGACTTGCCACCCAGTTCCTGGGTAACTCGTTTAACGGTAGGTGCTGCATTTTGAGCCACTAAAGCCCCTGCCCGCGTAGAACCGGTAAAGGACATCATATCCACTTCGGGATGTGAAGAAAGCGCAGTACCCACGCCTGGCCCATCGCCATTAATCATATTGTAGACACCGGCTGGCACACCGGCCTCTTCCATAATCTTACTAAAGATATAGCCGCACATCGGCGCTACTTCTGAGGGTTTTAATATCACCGTACAGCCAACCGCCAAAGCCGGTGCCACCTTACAGGTAATTTGGTTAACCGGCCAATTCCAGGGGGTAATTAAGCCGCAGACACCAATGGGTTCTTTAACAATCATTGAGTGGCCAGCGGTACCCTCAAACTCATAATTCTTTAAGACTTCCAGCGCGGTACTTAAGTGACCAATACCTGAGGCAGCCTGAGCTTCTACTGCCAACTTGGTAGGAGCACCCATTTCTTCAGAAATCGCATCCGCCAAATCCTGATAGTTATTTTGGTAGGCTTCGCAGATAGCGGCTAATAACTCAATGCGCTCTTGACGACTGCTCTGACCAAAAGTAGCAAAGGCAGCTCTAGCTGCCTGAGCGGCTTTATCAACATCCGCTGCGGAGCCAATAGAAATTTTCCCACAAACCTGCTCTGTTGCCGGGTTGATAACATCCAACGATCTGGGCGTCACCGGATCGACCCACTCACCGTTGATATAAAATTGATCGTAAATTCGCATTGTTTGCTCTCCTTAAAAAGCGCCAGGTATAAAGTTCAGAATCAGTAGCATGACTATACGCGACCACCTCCCAACTCGATTCATTCTGCCTATTCTTAGTAATAGATAGTTAATAAAGGTTCCATCATTGTAATACAGCTTAGCTGATTAACGCTGCCGGTATTTAGCCTTGTTGTTTTTGCCAATCCGGTACAGCAAGCCTCTGGTCGACCGCCTTAGCCATGGAAATAAATACGCCAGGGTCAGCATCTTACCACTGATCAGCGGCATAGAGATTTCTACAGCTTCGCCCCGTGCGATAGCCACAACACTGGCAGCCACTTCTGCTGCGCTACTCATGGGTTGAGAATAGACAATATCCTCAACGGCATCGATATTGTCCATAATAAAGCCAGTATCAATGGGCCCCACCGATACCACACCTACATGAACACCGCTGCCCGCTAATTCGTCGCTCAGTGAGTAGGTAAATGCACGCAGGCCAGCTTTCGTGGCAGCATAGGTTGCAGCACCCTGCAGCGGTGCCCTCCCCGCCAATGACCCCACCATAACAATAGCGCCACCACCTGCGGCTTGAATTGAAGGCAATAGCTCTGCTGTTAGCTGTAACGGAGCCCTTAGATTAACATCGACCATCGCCGTAATTTCCATGGCGGTACGCGTCGTCATATCGCCGCGATGGTGCAAGCCAGCATTATTAACCAGAATATGAATAGCTCCGAAACGGCTGATACATTGCTCAGCCAGGGTGGCACAAGCCGCGGTATCGGCCACATCCATAACAATGGTTAACACCTCGGTTTTTTGGCCTAACTCTTCAGCAATAGCATCCAGCGCCGACTTACCGCGTGCAATCAACACCAACCTGGCACCCAGCTCAGCAAAGCTTCGGGCACAGGCAGCACCAACGCCGGCTGAGGCTCCGGTAATAACGACGGTTTTATCTTTAAACATAAGTCACTACACCCTGATATAAACAACAGCCTTACTGGGCCGCCACAGATAAAGACAATAAAGGTCGCTGCAAAACCTCCGGATAGGCCTTTATGAAAACGGCCAATTCCTCATTGCCAGAGTTGTTGAACAATAGCTTAGTTATGGCTTAAACAACAATCGTTACATTATTGGTATGGGTTAAAACTGAGTGATGGTCCCGTAATACGGATGGGCCCCTATGTTAAGCAATAGCTGGATCACGACACCAGGCAAAATGAACGGGGATCTATTGAGTCATAGCACAACAGTTGGCCTGGGATATGGAAGCGCTATTGATATATTGACAGCGGCCTTTGAGGCAAGCATCGTAAGTCTACTTGAAGCCAAGGAATTGGCAGTGACTCAGCTGTCAATTAACAACAATAAAGCCGTAGTCTG
The DNA here is from genome assembly GCF_002117105.1 of Oceanicoccus sagamiensis. GTDB lineage: Bacteria > Pseudomonadota > Gammaproteobacteria > Pseudomonadales > Dasaniaceae > Oceanicoccus > Oceanicoccus sagamiensis. The sequence goes on from NZ_CP019343.1 coordinate 3,947,451, forward strand.
TACTGTGGTGAGGTTTTAAATTGGGTGGCAGTCCAACCAGCCACATCCCGGCACACGCGTTGATAACTACCGTTGCTCCCTTCCGGGCCTGGCGGAGTTCGCTATCTAACGTTGCGAGAGGACCGGAAGGACCACCATAACATCTTTGAAACGGAACTCAGGCTAACGTATAGCCCTGATTCAAAGGCCGCGTATTGTGCTCAAAATTAGCGGCCCTTGCAAGAGCATTTTAACGATATAGAAACACAAGCAACGCTATTGGTTAATAAACAGCCGACTACAGCGTTGCTGCTTCTGGTTGGGGGGGAAACTGCATCAAGATGGCTGTGACAATTTCATCCACATAGGCATCCCGCTCCTGCGGGGTACCATTATTCAGCCGTCTACCTGCAACCCCCGCCAAATCAGTTCACTACTGGCTGGCTCAATCACATCCAGCATAAAGGTGCCCTGTTTGTACTGGCGGACAGAAATATCGCGGCCATAACCGGCACCATAGCCATAGCAACCGTTCCAGCATGATGGATAGTAGCCATAGCTACTATGGAAGCTATTCACACTAAGCTTGGTTTCAGCGCTGACATGATAGGTAATAAAAAAGTCTGCCCCTTTATCACCCTCAGCTTTAACATAGCCCAAAGCCGCCAACTGCTGCTCTACAGCACGCCGCACACGCTTATTCATCAGGTCATTATCAACCAGGGGGTCAACCAGTAACTTTTGCTTGGGCTCCATCCAGGCATAGGTGCTTAAACGGTTAAAATCCCGCTCGGTATCGTAGTCGGTACTGACCTGAATACCGGTGCAGGCTGCCAGACTGGCAATTGCTAACAATAACGCCAACTTTACCCAAGTCGCCTTAACTCCATGAGACATTAAAGAATATTTATTCATGACATCACCTCTTTTAAGCCTTGATATTGCGATCCCTTCTATCGACAGAAGTCTATAAGCCAATACTATATACGTTATTGGACCATAACGGCCAATAAATCCTGATCAACAAGCCCTCGCAGTTACGCTTTATTGCATCACCAGGTAGAGAGCCATATTGCCGCGTTTAATCCGCAGCACCAATCGGCGCTGCGACATGCTCGCCGCCTGTTCTAAATCCGCCAAACCGGATACTACCCGGCGATTGGCGGATAAAATCACATCACCGGGGCGCAAACCGGAGCTAGCCGCTTTAGAGCCCTGCTCTATATCAACCACTTCAATCCCACCCTGCTTGGCTGGCTGCAGGGTTGCTCCCTGTAATAATGGGTGCACAGTGTCGCTGTTAGCCTGCTGCCCCAGTGCTTCACCAACCTGAGCGCTAATAAGCTTACTACGACCTTCGCGTAACACCGTCAGTTGTATCTCATCACCAATTCGACGCCGGCCAATTTCATTGCGCAACTCGGCACTGCTCTCAACCTTGCTACCATCGACGCTAATAACAATATCACCGGGCTGCAAGCCAGCTTTTTCGGCAGCAGAATCCAACTGTACCTCGGCAATCACCACACCGCGCTGCTGTTTATCCATATCAAAGGCCTCAGCCAATTCACGGGTTAAATCCTGAATAATAATACCCAATTGGCCACGCCGAACTTCACCATATTCTAAAATCTGGTCAATACTGGCCTTAGCCATATTGGTGGGGATAGCAAAACCGATACCCACATTACCCCCAGCGGGCGCCAAAATAGCCGTATTGATACCGACCAATTCACCCCTGAGATTAACCAGTGCGCCACCTGAGTTACCCGGGTTTATCGAGGCATCGGTTTGGATAAAGTTTTCATAGCCTTCAATCCCCAAACCACTTCTACCCAAGGCACTGACCACACCGGAGGTGACAGTCTGACCAAGGCCAAAGGGGTTGCCGATAGCAATCACAAAATCGCCAACCAGCAACTGATCAGAATCAGCTATGACTAGCTGCGTTAAATTTTCAAACTCTTCCAGCTTGAGCACTGCAATATCCACTTCAGGGTCCGAACCGATCAGCGTTGCTTTATAACTGCGGCCATCTTCCAGACCTACATAAATCTCATCAGCACCATCAATAACGTGATGATTGGTTACCACGGTACCCTTGGCAGCATTGATAATGACACCGGAACCCGCACTTTGCGTGCGCCGGGTTCGAGGAGCCTGCTGACCTTCAGGGATATTAAAGAAACGCCTAAAAAAGGGATCATTCAACAGAGGGTTTTGCCGCATAGTAAGAGTGGTATAAGTAGAAATATTCACCACCGAGGGATTAACCTCTTGTAGCAGCGGAGCCAGACTGGGTAGTTGTCTGCCTTCGCCATCAACAGCCGGCAAAACGGCCCAGAGAGACGGTGCGAAAAAAGTGATTATAAAGACCAGAGACAGGCGCTGGTAAAAAGCCGAAATCATTCACTACTCCTTGATACATCAGTGTTAAGCCAAAGTGACAGATAATGCTGCTTAGATACTATTTTAAGGACTTTACTCCCTATCGATAGAAAAAATGACTGGATATGATCAAGAAAGAGCTAAAAGATGGCTTAAGAATCACTGACAATAAAACTAAACCGGTGTTTTTAACATCACCACCATGGCGCGTGTGCAGCGGCGGAGGTAACCACCAATATTGACCAGCTTCGGTTCAAGAATAGTTTCAACCGTTAGGCCGGTAAGAAACACATGGGTAGACGTCAGCACCTCAGCCAGCGCCCTATCATCTAATTGGCACTCAGGAAATATTTCGCGAATACGCTGCCGCTGTTCAACTGCCTGATGGTCTGTTAACTGAGTCAGCGTTACTATTTCACGCTGACTGCGGGTAGCCATTAAAATTTCAATAGTGGCTAAATAGAGAGCGCTTTGATAGTGACGCCAGGATAGCACCACAAACAGATTGGCTCGAGCTTCCAACCGGCCTGACAACAAAGCATCATTGTCGACAAGCTGTAAAAATTCTGCATGGCAGCGTTGCAGCACCGCTTCAAACATGCGCGCCTTGGTACTAAAATGGTATTGCACAGTGCTTTGAGAAACTTCGGCCCACTCTGCAACCCGACGATTAGTCGCTGCAACAAAGCCCTGTTCGGTAATCAACGCAACCAGGGCATCTATAATCTTCTCTCGTGCACTGCCAGTATCAGCCTTTACCGCCTTTTTAATGGAAACAACATTGTTACTTCGAGACTTTGTCATAAGTACCCGGTCAAAAGTTCTACCAACAAGGAGCGGCTAAATTAATAAACCGATTTAGCCCGGTGTGCATACCAGCATTTTTTTAGGGGTAATACCGCCGATATAAAATTTACCCTGATGCTCAGCTGCCACACTGGAGGCAGAAAGATCATCCCCCAAACTGGTAAAGATGTCTACTGGTGCAGCCAAGCTACCATCATTTGCCATGGTATCCAGAGGGAGAATATACACTTGTGATGGCGCTGGCTTTTCACCCTGGCTGGCAAAGTGGCCAATCAAATCAATCACCTTGGGGTGGCCTGCAACCCAAACGGCGCCATCTACCGCAACATCAATATTGTCCACACCCATCTTCAGGTCAAAGCTTTGTAAAAAACTGAGTGCACCATTATTCACGTCACGTCGATAGACTTCCAGACTCTTACTTGATGTGCCGCCAATATAAAGTGTTTTGCCATCCTTGCTACTATTAATGCCACCCGAGGTTGGAAAACTATCAATCGCAACCGTAGCCCGGTCTTGATCAAAATACACAATGGTCGATATATCCATTAAGCCCATCATCTGCATACCGGTTTCAAAACCATTGGTAGCACCCGAGTCGTTGGCGATATAGAGTTGGTCCCAGCCCACCGCGACTAAATCATTGGGGGAAAAGAATAAGGGATCACGCAGCGTTTTTACAAAGTTTAAGGAATGATCAGCTGCAACATCAAATACCTCAATGGTCTCTTCCCCAGTCGCCCGATGGTTAATCACATAGAGCCGGCGGCGGCCATCCTCCGCCTGATAAAGACTGATACCGTGAGGTGAGAAGTCATCCATGCCCTGTAGCGGTTCCATCTCAAAGCGGTCTTTGGCCGCAGCCAAATCATAGACTGTAATCGTGCCGTTATTGTCACCGGAGCTGGCCGCCCCCAACCGATCTTTGGCCGAGATAAAGGCCACACCCGCCTGATGGTCTATTTCAATATCCTCTGCACTGCCTTCACCCCTTACCACCTCGCAGCTACCGGCAAAATGGGGCTCCACGGTGTCAAATCCATCCATTGCGTTATAGGACCAGAGGGAAAACAGGACAACAATAAGTAACAAAGACAGCAGGATTTTCTTCATGGGTTCAACCTATATTTTTTAACACGTTTTTTAACATTGTGTTTGAAAGTTAGCGGTTTTATACCGTATTGTCTGTTAGTCTACCAGCCTTCCGTCAACGGATGATTTAAGATTTATTAATAGCTATAGCCCCTTTCCTATGAGCCATCGCCCCTTAAAAATCGGACTGGTTATTGCGGTATCACTGCATGCCTTTGATGAATTAGTGCTGACCATTGCCCTGCCAACGATTGTCAATGATTTGGGCGGTGGCGATTGGTATGGTGTTAGCCTCGCCAGCTATATACTGGCCTCACTGATCGGCGGCGTCTGGGGTGGTACCAGTACTGATAAGCGTGGCCCCTTAAAGATCTTTATTCTTGGCTATAGCTTGTTTCTGGCAGGCCTGGTTATGGCGATGCTTGCCAAAGATATGAACCAGTTTATCCTTGCCCGCTGCCTGCAAGGGCTTGGCGGAGGCATTAGCTGGACCGTTGCATTTGCTGTTACCAATATCGCGATACCTTCCACCGATCGCCCGAAGATGGTGGCCTGGTTAGACTCGGCCTGGCTAGTCCCTTCATTACTGGCACCGACCATTGGCGGCTACCTGATCGACTATCTGGATTGGCACTGGATCTTTCTTATCCAAATTCCCTTTGTCTTTATAGCCGGGCTATTACTCTACCCTCACCTGCTACCGCTGAGTAAAACCGAGATCGATCACAGCAAAAATTCCAGTCGAGCGCTATGGGGTGCCTGCCGTATTGCGTTAGGAGCAGCCATACTGGTTACCGTATTAGCGCGTAATATTGATTGGAGTTGGCTGCTAATACCAGTGGCGGCATGGATACTCTGGCGGCCTTTACTCAAAGCTATGCCCGAAGGCTTTATCGTAGCCAGGGCCGGGCTTGCTGCAGCTGTCATGCTGCACTTTCTGATGTTTTACAGTTTTTATGGCATGGAGCTCTTTATGCCGTTATTGCTTATTGAAGTCAGGGGGCTTAGCAGCTCAGTGACAGGACTTGTCTTTACCTCCTGCGCCGTCACCTGGATTGCCGCTTCGTTTTTGCAGGCACGGTTATCAAAAACATGGGCACTCTCGCAATCCCTTGGCAGAGGTATGGTGATTGTTTTAGTTGGGCTGGTGATGGTTTCCAGTCTGCTAATTCCAACAATGCCTTTGTGGGTGATATACCTGGGCTGGGCAATAGCGGGTTTTGGTATGGGTATCGCCTTTAACTCGGTTGTTTCCGCCTCGATGGACTTTACTAAAGCCGGTGCAGAAGGTGCGACGTCAACAGCCAATGGTATTGCTGCTTCTTTGGGTATCGGGCTATCTGCAGGTTTGGGTGGGGCCATTAATAATCATGGTAACTTTATCGGCGCCAGCCTAACACAATCGCTTACCGTTATTTGGGGCGTTGCTATTTTCGCCTGCCTGCTAGGACTATGGATTGTGGTATTGCGCTTTAAAGATCGACCTGCTTCGGCCGAGGCGATTTAATAAAGCTCTAAAAAAGTCAGCCGCTCCGAGCCTGAAGTCAACGGGATATAAACGTCGACTGACGATAAGATAATGATCGCGCTAAGCAATAGCAGGCCGACAATAGAACCTCGAATTTTTGCTGGCCATGACCCAGACCAATGACCATAAGCTAACGCCAACAGCCAGCAAAGCCAACTCCCCAGACAGCTCTGCATTAATAACACTGCCGCACTGCTAAGGGGGATGTCAAAAACCAATAATGCCTTCAACAAATTAATAATGGGCAGTAAAACCCAGTTATCGGCAAAAAATGGAAATGGCAAAATCACTAATAAGCCAATCCATAAAACCCAGCGCGCTGTCGTTACCGGCATCAGTAGGCTCCGTTATTTGCCCTGCTACCCAAACCGGGTATCAGCAACAAAAGGATTGCTTTGGCGCTCCTGTCCAAAGGTTGACGTTGGGCCATGGCCAGGAATAAAAGACACATCATCGCCTAGCGGCCAGAGTTTTTCACGAATCGAGGTCAGCAAATCATCATGATTGCCCATTGGGAAATCGGTACGACCAATAGAGCCCTGGAATAAGACATCCCCCACAATCGCCACTTTTACCTCGGGGTGGAAAAACACCACATGACCCGGTGTATGCCCTGGGCAATGCCTAACCTGTAGAGTCTGGTTACCAAATTGCACGGTATCCCCTTCAACCAACCAGCGGTCAGACTCAAAAGCATCGGCATGGGGGAAACCAGACATCGCGCACCATTCGGGTAATTTATCAATCCAAAAGCGGTCCGCTTCGTGTGGGCCTTCTATAATCACGCCGTACTTTTTGCGGACATCATCGGCAATAGCACAGTGATCCATATGGCCGTGGGTCAAAAACACCTTTTCAAGCTCTACATCCAGCTGCTTTAGGGCATCTTCAATTTTCTCTAAATCACCGCCGGGGTCTACTACGGCCGCTTTTTTCGTGGCTTCACAGACCAGGATAGAACAATTTTGCTGATAGGCGGTTACGGGAACAATGGCACACTTCATGGAAAAACTCGGTCACGTTGGATTTGGGCGCTGAGAATAGCACAAGCAGCAATTTAGCCGCAAAAAAGACCTTTTAAAACACTGATTTAGTTGCCTTTGACCCCATTCTCCAGTACATTAGCGGCCCTCTTAATCCGGTGCCTGTCACCGCTTAAGCAGCCCAATTGGTGAGGTGTCCGAGTGGCTGAAGGAGCACGCCTGGAAAGTGTGTAAACGCAAGTTTCGAGAGTTCGAATCTCTCTCTCACCGCCATATTTAAGAAAAGCCCGGTCCTGGACCGGGCTTTTTTGTATCCAGCACAGCCCTGCCAACTGCTCTTCGCCATTCTCAGCTTAAAAACTGACCAAAAACAAAGGCTTAAACAGGTATTTTCACCAGAAGCACAGGCTTTTCTTGACTCTAAAAGCGCAGCCATTAGAATAGGCGCTCTTTTTGACAGCCACTGGTTACTACAATCATGCCCTGTTCTGGAAGAGTTAGAAATAGTGCGGGAATAGCTCAGTGGTAGAGCTCCTCGTTGCCAACGAGGTGGTCGGGAGTTCGAGTCTCCTTTCCCGCTCCATTTTTAACAGCAAGCTTAAGGCGCGGTGGCAGAGTGGTCATGCAGCTGACTGCAACTCAGTGTACGCCGGTTCGATTCCGACCCGCGCCTCCATTGCTTGTTAAAAAGCTTAAGGTTCAAGCCTAAGCAGCACGGCTACCACCGTGGATAAACAACCTCTCGATAAGCCCGGGTGGTGGAATTGGTAGACACAGGAGACTTAAAATCTCCCGACTTCACGGTCGTGCCGGTTCAAGTCCGGCCCCGGGCACCAATTATCCATATAGATCAGAAGCTTACAACAACTTTCTCATTGTGTTTCTATACGAAAAAAACACCTAAAACAGCAACTCAGTGCCAATAAAAGACTATCAATCAGTGGTGAGGATTACACCCTCTATCTGCAACAAAAGACATACTATAGACCCCTAGCAGCCTCACTCACCCATAAAGCCGTCAGACCTTTTTCAGTACAAACCCCGGCACTAGGAAAACGCTGCTAATTTAGGCACACTAAGTAACCCTACAATAATAAGCCGTTACCCCTATGAAACGACGTGACTTTTGCCTATCTACCCTATCCGCCGCTGTTGCCGCAGGTACATTTACCAACCCTGCTCTGGCATCCATTGCCAAAGTAACTGCTGATGTCAACGCGATACAAAGCAATGGTAAAGAAACTATTCTGCCTCGCAGCATTGTTAAAGACTTTGGTAAAAGCATGCATGGGCCGCTCTTATTGCCCGGGCACAATGGCTATGACAGCGCCCGTAGAATCTGGAACGGTGCCTTTGATAAATTTCCGGGGCTGATCGCTCAATGTGGCAACCCTTCAGATGTAAAACGGGCTGTAGATTTTGCACGTAGCAATAACTTATTAGTCGCTATCAAAAGTGGCGGCCATAGTATGTCAGGCAAGTCCACCTGTGATGGCGGCCTTTTAATAGACCTGTCTAAAATGGTTGGCGTGCATGTTGACCCTTTTAACAAAACAGCGCGTGTTGAACCGGGTACTTTGCTCGGGGAATTTGATTATGAATGTACTTCTTTTGGCCTTGCAACCACGATGGGAACCGACCCTGACACGGGTGCCGCCGGCTTAACGCTGGGTGGAGGCTTTGGCCGACTGGGCCGCTTGCACGGGCTGGCCTGTGATAATTTGCGTAGCGCCGATGTTATCACCGCCGATGGCCGCTTTATTCGAGCCAGTGAAGAGCAAAACCAGGACCTGCTATGGGCACTGAGAGGTGGCGGCGGCAACTTTGGCGCGGTCAGCTCTTTTGAATATAACTTGCATAGTATCCCTGAGACTATCTATGGCGGCCAACTGATGTATTCCGTTAAACACGCCAAAGATGTGCTCACCATGTTTGCCGACTTTATCCAGACTGCCCCGGATGAACTGTCTGCCGCATTGGTCTATGTCGTCCCCAAAGGGGGTAAAAAGAACAGTGGGTTTATTTCAATTGGGTTGACTTATATCGGCGATATCGCCGCCGGTGAAAAGCTGGTTGCACCGCTGCGCCATTCGATGAAACCGATGATGGATAGAATGGGACCCAAAACCTATATGGATGAACAAGGCCGCAACGGCCGTTTGCCCCGTGGCCAAATGTACTATATGAAATCCGGCTTTACCCACGGTATTACACCGCAGCTTATCGATACCTATACCGAGATCGCTGAACCCCACCCCAAACGTAGCTTTACCGGCTTAATCACCATGCTGGGTGGGCAGATCTCCAGAGTGGGCAATAACGAGACCGCTTTTGCCCACCGTGACGCTCACTCTGACTGCATGATTGCAGGCAGCTGGAAAAAACCAGAAGACAGCGAAGAAAACGTCGCCAATATGCGTTCACTCTGGAAAAAAGTCGAGCCTCATACCAAAGGCTTCTACGTTAATGCTGCTTATGATTTTACTGATCAGAAAGTACGGGGCACTTATGGTGCTAACTTTGATCGCTTGCAGGCAATTAAAACGCAGTATGACCCCAACAATATGTTCAGGTTAAATGCGAATATAAAACCCAAAGCGTAAAGCCGTCCTGCTTCACGACTGCTTTTGTTGACTGGTCTGCAAACGTATTGCCAAGGCCATCTATCTCTCTGGCACTTAACTTAAAACCAATTGATACCATTGGCCGAAGCATTATCTGGTATAGCAATGGCTTCACACTGCCCCTGATTGCGGCGGTAACCATTCTCACAGGACCAGCCTGGTCCTGCGGCATAGGCATTATCCGGCACCTCAATCGCTACACAGCTGTTGCCCTGTTGCCGATAACCATTCTCGCAATACCAACTTGCCCCTGCGGCATAGGCATTATCTGGCACTTCAATCTCCAGACACTCCCCTGTTTGCTTGCGGTAGCCATTATCACAAAACCACATTTCGCCGCTGGCATAACTATTATCGGGCAGCTCCAGCGCTACACACTGATTTTGCTGTTTACTATAGCCGCTCTCACAGGACCAGTTTGGGCCGCTGGCATAAGCATTATCGGGTAGATTATCGACGGCGACACATTGATTATCTTGTTGGCGGTAGCCGTTCTCGCAGGCCCAGGAGGAACCTTCGGCATAGGCATTATCCGGGATTTCAACCTCGACACATTGCTTGTCCTGCTGACGATAGCCATTCTCGCAGGACCAGGTTGCACCATTGCTATCGGCATTATCGGGTAGTTCAACAGCCATACAGCCATTACCCTGCTGGCGGTAGCCTCTATCGCAGGACCAGCCTGGGCCACTGGCATAGGCATGCTCAGGCAGCTCGATAGCAACGCAGCTATTACCCTGTTGGCGGTAGCCATTATCACAGGTCCAGCTCTCGCCACTGGCATAGGCATTGTCGGGTAACTCGATTTCAACACATTGATCACCCTGCTTGCGGTACTCGTTATCACAGGACCAGTTTAAGTGCAGCTTACTGTTGTTTTCTGCTGCTGTAGCAGCCACTGCCCAGTGGCAGCAACACAGGATTAAAGCGAGCGATAGTCTTATCATATTCATAGTTATCATCCAGCTGACTTCATTGTTTTTATACGCTCACAGTATCCGCAAACGCTATAGTCTGGTTTCAAGATAGCAGATATTGGCCGCGGACCAAAATATAGCACCGCTAGCTTTTATACGCGGGGCCACCAAATCCTGGATTCCCCTGCTTATCAAAGGTCAGCACGGTCACCTCATCCCAGGGGGGCGCTTCAACCCGCAGCGCCACTAAGGCTTTCTGTTGGCTCCACTTCATAACATCCAGACAAATTTCAGCAATTTGTTCCGGTGAGAAATAGCGCTGCAGCTCTTCTTTTAGCGCGGTATCCGCATCGGCGGGTGTCAGTATCATCGCGTCGCATAATCGCAATGCGGCAATAATCTCAGGGCTAAAATCACTGCTTTCATAGCTGGCAATTTTACGCTGCATTATCTCATCAAAACCTTCGTCCAGCGCTTCCTGATTGCGCAATGAACCGCATAGCCGGCAGTCATGAGTCTGCGCACAGCGTAAGCGTACTAACTCGGTAATCAGCGGGTCCACTGTTTTGGCATTGACAACAGCGGCCGCGAAATTGGCAATCGCCTGTTCCAGCGGGCCGTTGACGGCAACTCCGGGGGTCAGTTCTGATTCAGCTAATCTGGGTGTTTGTACGCTCATCCTAAAACCCTCCCAGCTACCAGCTCCAGACGTCGTGACATATCGGTCACATAGAGCGCATTAACAAAGGCATAAACTTCATCGGCGCTGGCAAATGCCAGTAAGCGCTGTACCTGCTCATCAGTCATCGTCCCCACCGACACAATAAACTGCTCGGTAAAGGCAATAAAAGCCTGCTCTTTAGCGCTCAAACTGCCAGCCGGGGCGTCCAATCCTGACGCTGTAGTGCAGCATCAATATAACTGCGGCACAGGCTTAATAACTCGGCGTCCGTTGTCTGCGGAGCCAGCTGCATTATATGCTGCAATTGCGCAGCAATATCTGGCTGCAACGACGCAATGCGATGAAATGTATCAGTTGATAGCATGCTCAATCCTTTTTTATTAAATCAGGTTTATAAATAACACGAAAAAAGTATATACGTTAGAACCGTCCGGTGGTTCACTAATAGGGTGATTAACGTCTGGCAATTTGGCATTATGCCTGTATCAAAGCCATCAATGCGCTTTAAAGATATCACTATGTGTAAGCTAACTAGCCATTACATCTTACTGCTGATGATCTACTGCTTCTGCCTGGTAGGCAACAGCAGTGCCCAAACACAGGGGCCGCTGCGCTTTGCTATTGACCACCGCAGCACAGAACCACTCCCCCCCTATCGATGGTTTAACCACTGTAGCAATAACTTCCGCGGTGTACTTAGTGATCTCTATACACGGCTTGCTACTGACCTTGGCCGTGAGCCAGTTTTTGTTGAAGCCCCTCCCGCGTCGTCATTGCTGGAACTGATGCAGGGTACAACAGGCATGGTACTCAATGGCGATGCCGATTTTACCATCGCCAGCCCAAGCTTAACCGCTGAAAACAAACGGGCCTTAATGGGGTCTCAAGTGGTCCTAAGAAATCGCCCTACCATTGTGCAAAGCAGTACCGCTGCAAATATAGACTCATTAAAAACGCTGGAGTCACTCACTGGTGTCGCGGTAAACCCGGAACATATTATTAACGGCCTAAGCCGGCAGGGTCTTAAGCTATCAATTAAAGCCTCGCCTTCGATGGAGCAAGCCTTAATGGATATTGCGCAACGACGGGCTGACTACTGGATAACAGACCGTCATACGGTTCACCATCTGGCAAAAAGTCTGGATGTTGTTCAACAGCTGCGCTTCTCATCTATAGAAGTAGGCGTCACTTCCAGATTTTATTTATACACCCAAAATACAGCAGCCCATGCCGCGCAATTAAAAAAAATAGATGGGCTAATTCAACGCTATGAGGTCAGCGGTTATCTGGATTATTTAATCCTTGATAGCGTGCGCTATTGGATCAAGGATAAAGGCTGCCTAACAGTATCAAGCAGCCGCTAAGCGCGGTCAGGCTGTTGCGTTATTACTCAGCAGCCTTTTGCCCTCTTCCGCAAAGCCATTACCGACTTCAGCAAAATAGCTAAACACCACATCGGCACCACCATCAAGCAGTTGCTGTCGCTCATCGTCAAAGCGGGCAATACACACAATCTTGCCCTTAAAGTCGGTTAGCCTTATTTGCTCAATAATAAACATCATCTCAAGCACGCTGGGAGTAGACAGCATAATCAGTTCAGTATCGGTTAAATTAATCGCCGCCCAAAAATCGGCATCCTCGCCATCACCGGTTATCACTTCTCGCCCCGCTTGCTGATGCCTCTTGGCCCTGTCTTCATCAGCCTCGATACCGATGACGCTACCCGGACTGGTTTGAGCCAGCGAATCATAGGTGGCTGTCCCTACCCGCCCCAAACCAATCACTAAAATTTTGGCATGGACGCTGGTATTTAATACCAACGTCACCTGCTGGCCAGGCCACTGCAGGCTATTGATAAAGACTTTATGACGGGCATAAATCGAATGCGAAAATTTGGAAATAATGCTGCTGATAATTAATGAGAACGTCACTGCCAAAGCAATAATCACTAACCACTCATCATCAATCATCGATTTGGAGACTGCCATCTTCACCACAATCAAACCAAACTCACTAAAGCTGCTTAGGGTGATGGCGCTGAGAAAAGCGTTGCGTGGACGCATACGAAAGAACAGAAATAACACCCAAAATAAAAGAAACTTAAATATTAATAAGGTGGATATCGAGAGTGCCGTCACTAACATTTCAGCGGTCGGCAAGGCAGACAAGCCAATCAATAAAAAGAAACCGACCAGAAATAAATCCTTAAAGATAATTAATGATTTATACAGCTCGGTGGCTTTATGGGTATTGGCCAGTAAGATCCCCATACATAATGCCCCCAGATCAGCCTTGATATTAACCAGGGCAAAGATTTCAGAGGCCCCCAACGCCAAAACAAAGCCGGTTAAGGGTAATAGTTCACCGTGTCCCGCTTTTTTAACCAGGCGATTAATCAATGGCTTGGCCGGAATAAACAGCAGCAGTAAGGCGGCCCATATTGTGGGTATTTGCCCGGTTGCCACCGCCAGGAATATCACCGCCAGAATATCTTGTATTACCAAAATACCGACGGCCACATTGCCGTGCTTGGTTTTTAACTCATCCTGATCTTCTAATAGCTTGATAACACCGATGGTGCTACTAAAGCTTAAGGCAAAGGCGACGAGTAAAGCTGTTTCCAGTGGCAGGTTTAACGCGCTGTTCAGGCCAAAACCCAGACCCACCAGAATAAGCCACTTAATGGCAATCAGCGAGAGGCACCAGATCAGGGTATGGCCTATCGCAGTAAACAGCACTTCGGGCTTAATCAGGGTACTGATATTAATTTTTAACCCGATGGTAAATAGCAGCAACGTTACCCCTAAGTTGGCCAGGGTTTCCAGGCTACCATCAGGAACATAGCCAAAAGCATTTAAGGCAAAGCCAGCCAGCAGATAGCCGACCAGCGGAGGCAGGTTAATTTGCTTGACAGCAAAGCCGAAAAAAAACGCAATGACTATCCAGAGATAATCCATAAGGCTATTCAGCACACTCCATAGCAGAGACCGGCAAGGCAATAACTAACATGACAACTTAGGCTGTAACCGGCGAGGTAAAACCGGTGGGTTTGATGGCCAGTACGGATTGACTTAAACCGCTTAAAATATTTTCAGCGGTATTACCCATAATAAAGCCGGGGATACCGGTGCGAGCTACAGTGCCCATCACCACAAGATCCGCATTAACATCATTGGCATAGTCCGGTATTAACTGCCTGGGCTCACCTTTAATTAATTGTATTTGCGGCTCTAAATAGGTTTCTACACCCGGCCCCACCAATGCCTTGGCTTCATCCAGCAAGGAGTCGTAGTTTTTCTGGTAGTTATTTTTAATACCTTCGACATAGCTATCCACTTCATCATCCGGCCGTTTCAGAAAACCGGAGGAGCGCATCGCCCCTTCGTGCTCGGCAGACCATACTGACACCACATGGAGGTCGGCTGATTCGGCCAGCGCCAAAGAATACGCCGTTTGCAGTACCTTAAGGTTCAGCTCACGCCGGGTGGCCTGCTCATGTTCAGGATAGTCATCTTTTACGTCGATGGCAGCCACTATGCTTTTATACTCGGGTTTTACATTGGGCTTAAGCAACCAGACCGGGCAAGGGCACTGACGCAGCAGCCCCATATCATAGCCACCAAATAGCTTACTCTTGGTAGCCTCGTCACCGGCGGTCTTTAATAACAGGTCATAGTCATTGGCCAACACGTGTTGGATCACTTCCTGGTAGGTCGTACCACTAATCACACTGCATTGAATATCCAGCGAGCCTTTTAACGGCTCTACTATTGCCTGCAATGCCTGCTCACGCTCATCAATCATCAACTGGTCCGGGTCGCCTTGAAAAAAAGCGGCGAGCTTGCCAGAGCTCAAGGGGATAAAGGTTGCAACAGTCAGCTTTGCCTGCAAATTATTCGCTAGCGCAATCGCTCTCTGCACAGCGTCCTGATTGCTATCTTCAAATGAATGGATACAAAGAATATTACTGGGGCGCCACATAATCTTTACCCTTTAAAGTGATACTGGCTATTTAGCCTTGCTGAGGCTTTGATTCTAATGCTTATACGCTGTCCATGCCAGCTTGTTATAACTCAGCAGATAACAGCCGAAAAAAAAGGCCCTGTTTCCAGAGCCTTTGATTATTTGCGCAGGTCAATTAACTAGCGCTTAGTTGTACTCTACCAATTCAATCACGGTACCATCGGGGTCTTCAAATGCTACATAACGTAGAATGCTTAAAGGACCCGAAGGGATAATCGCCTCTGAGGTATAGAACTCGATACCCGCTGCTTCCAGCACTTGAATATCCTGGTCGATATTGCTGGTTTCAATGGCAATACGAGCAATACCCAAGTGGTTCACGTCTTCATAGGCCAGGTCTTCGCTGTCTGATTCAGTCAGAGTAAAGTGACGACCGTCCTGTAAACCCAAGGTGGCAATACCCTTATTTTCACCAATTAGGCGAAAGCCTGCCTGCTGGTAAAAGGCGGTAGCGACAGCGAGATCGCTAACATTAATATTGGTTGAAAACACACCGTGCACATACGTCTCGCCGGAACTGTTTAAGCCCTTATCTTCAAACACCTGTGACAGTAAAATAACGGTGCCATCAGGGTCTGCAAACTGGATAGTGACAGGGTTGGTTTCACTGCCAAACAGGATGCTATAGCCAATACCATTAGCCTCTAAGGTGGCCATATCCGCCTGGATATTATCGGTCTTTAAGCTTAGCGTTGCTAAACCCAGAGAGTAAATATCGCTATGGGGCGCGGTATCATCATAGGGCGAATGAAACTTAATCAGGTCAATAATAAAACCGTCAGCCAGAATCATTGGCGCTGCTTTTAAGCTATAAGGGGCTAAGTTAAGACCCTGGGCTTCAGCCGCATCAGGCACATCAACATCTACCTCTAACAGAACGCTAAAGCCGAGCAACTGGTAAAACGCTTTAGACGCTTCAAAATCACTGACATTGATATTGTAATGCAGCAATGCACGCAGATTAGTGGCAAAGGGTGAGCCTGAACCAAATAGCGCCTGATCATCATAGACACCATCACCATTGCTATCGGCGTTTTGTGGGTCGGTGCCGTACTGAGCTTCTGCATCATCACAGATGCCGTCACCATCGCTATCCGCTGCACCGTCTAAACACAGATACACCTCGGGTACGCCGGTAATCAAATACTGCTGACCGTCGCTGCTGTATTGCTGGAAGTTGGGTGTGTAATCCAACCAAACATCCTGATAACCGGCCTGGCTATATTGCAACTGATAAGTGTCACTACCTTCGGCTGCAGCGATTGTCATCGCTTCTTCAGCCGCCACTTTTTCCCCATAGGGGTCATAAAAGTACTGGCCATTACTATCACTACTGGTTTGGTAACCGGTTAATAAACCTGCAGGTGTAGCGGTTTCTACCTGGCTGGCTTCACAACCTTCACCAGCACATTGGCCATAGGCCGTCACTGCAACGCCAGCAACGGCAACGCCGTTTGAGTCTTTGACTATACCGGTGGTACAACCGGCCAGCGCGGTTAATAACAGCATTAATGCTGCCGTGGAAAAGTGTTCAAACTTGATGCTTCTCATGGATGCTCCTACGTATATTTTATATCGTTATCATACGTTTCTATCGAACACATTACGCCGCAATCCCTCGTGACGTATAAAGCTCCAATGCTAAATTTGCTTCTTAGAAAGCCTTGGCCAAACCTATAGGCGCACAGGCCGAATGTTGGGCTAAGGGTAGTACGTATATGATGGTTGATCGGTTATCGCTATCACGCTTATTATTATTGTCAGGCGAATTAAATAGCACGGTTATAATGCCAAGTATTCCCCTCTTTTAAAAGCCCGTTTTTGTTAATCAGCTAGCATATCCACCGATTGCTTAGCGCCAAGCTTCCAAGTAGAGTACGCTGCAAACCATAACAATCACTTTGCCCAACCGCCATACAGGCCAGTATTAATGATAAGCCGCACACTTATTGCGTTTTCACTGCTCCTCTCTTGTAGCTATACCCTGGCCCTTGAGCTATCGCCACGGCAATGGAGCCATCTGCCTACCGGGCTTAATTTTGGCGGCATGGGTTATGCCTATGTCGAGGCAGATATTAATTTTGACCCGGTATTGGAACTCGCCGATGTCGAGATGGAATCAGAGTTATGGCTGGGAAAATATATTCATACCTTTGCCCTTTTTGATCGCTCAGCACGCATCGATATCACTCAGGGCTATCAGGAAGCAGAATGGACCGGGCTACTACAAGACGAACCGGCTAAAGCCACACGCAACGGCCCTACCGATACCTTTGTACGCTTTTCCAGCAATCTCTATGGTGCACCCGCTTTACAGGGTAAAGACTTCGCAGCTTACCGAGCCGCTAACAGCAATGACACCATTGTCGGTTTTGGTTTGGTGCTGCGCCTACCCACCGGCGACTATCACGACAAACGCTTACTGAATCTGGGGGGTAATCGCTATGTGCTCCGGCCACAACTGGGTATCTCACGCCAACACGGCCCGTGGACCCTTGAAGCCACCACGGAAGCCTCACTCTTTTTTGATAATGACGAGTTTTTTGATGGCAACAAACTCGAACAGGACCCGCTCTATATTGTCCATGCCCATTTGATTTATACCTTCCGCCCCGGCCTGTGGGTCAGTGCCAGTGCTGGCTATGATTATGGTGGTGAAAGCACACTGAATGGCCAAAGCAAAGACGATACCAAACAAAATACCGGCTGGAGCTTACGCGGCGCCATCCCGATCAGCCGCACCCTTGGCATTAATATCGCTTATGTCAGCACCCGCACCGAAGAAGACACCGGCGCCGATATTGAAAGCTTGCTGGCCAGTTTTGCCTATATGTGGTGAGCAGGCTTTACTGGCAAACCGTTTTATCGTTTAAACCAATGTATCGCTCAATAATATCGGCATCATCAAAATGCCTGCGACCATAGAAGGCCGTCGCATGGTGACCCCACTGTCGCATTTCACCGGGGGCGGGTATCCCCATAGGCCAGAGAAAAAACCGTTCGCCCCGCTCCGTGCCTGCCATAATGCCATCACTCTGGAATAGGCTTTGTCGCCGCCCTGCGGTTCCCGGTTTTTCCAGTGAACGCAGCTCTTTATAGTCTGCCCATTGATATTCGACCTCGGTATCCGTGGTTAATGGCTGTTCAATAACCCGGTCCAAATAATGTGAGCTATGGGCAAGTTGCAAGGTTAAGGGGGTATTGGAATTTGACTGGATGGTTTGAAAAGAAAATCCCGGCTCTTCCAATAAGGCTGTAGAGGGTTTGATACAGCTTTGCTGCGTTGGAAAAAACAAATGATAACAACCACAGTGATGGATGGAGTCATAAGCGATAGGCTCCCCTGCACGCGACAGTGTCACCCGCCATATTAAGCCATCAATATTGCCACCGAGATAATCCAGCGCCGACTGCTTGGGCCGCGCAGGAAACCAGAAGCTGTAATTGAGTTGCAATAACGTTTGCTGATTAAAGCGTGTATACGATAAATGCCTGTAGACTGTTGGCCGTTCCGTGATAACAACGGTGGGTTTATTAGTGGCCGACCAGGCCAGGCGCCCTATTCGATCATTATCAGTTTTTGTCTCCACAGCAATTGTCGGAGCAAAGGCTGCAAATAACCGGTTTTTATCCTCAGTCGTTAAGGCCGGTATACCCAGCGCCTGATCACGGTAAGCTCTGGCCATAATCGCTGCTGCATCATAGTTTTCCTCTGTGGGTGGCCTATAACTGATCAGATTATCGGTCACCATGGGTTTATTATAGGTTGCTTGTATATCGCTATATAAACCCTCCGTCCCGTATTTTGTCGCCCAGGCCGTTAACCAATATAAACCGGCAATACGCTTCCAGGTTTGGTATTCATCGGGCACCGCTACGCTATCTATTAAACGCTGTTGCGCCGCCGCCTCTGCAAAATCGGCTTGCCGCAGGGTAGACACACACGCATAAAACACAGGCTGCTGCGGTAATAACGCCCGGCTTTGCGCAGGGAGATTAGCCAGCTCAATCGTCAGACCGTCTATACCCAACTGCTGTAATTGATCCAGCCAGGCGTCAAACTGACCCGGCTCATTTAGCTGATCTTTAAAACTGGCCAGCAGTCGATTGCTGCGCAAATAGCCAAAGCCCTCTACCCTGACAGCCTGACTATCAGCAACTCCCTCTTGATCAATTAACTGCTGCGCCGCACTGATTACTTCACGGCACTGGGCAGCATTGGCATTAACACGGACATCCGATTTATCGGTGACCGTGGTGCATGCGGTAAGCGATGTGATCAAGAGTAAATAAAGCCAGCGCTGCAAGGGAATAAACCTGTTGTTAAAGAAGGCTATGATACTGACAAGAATGCTGCCGCTTGTAAACGCCGCTACCGGGCTAACAACGAACCCGAGGCATATCACTCCAGCGGGTGGTATAGCCCGGTGACAAATACTGCTGGCGCATTTTCCAGCGCTTGCTGGAGCCCTCTGCGCCAATATAGGCGGAGCCCTGACCATAACGTCGATTAATGGTATCCAGTGCCGCCATCAACTGAGCTGATTGCAACGGTTGCCCCGGGTGAAATAAATCATGTTGCTGGAAGCTCTTATCTTGCAACTCAACCAAGCCTACCCCCGCTTTTAAATAACGTCGGTTAGCTTGAAAAATTTTTCGCAACCCCTTGCGCGCATGATGAATAATAAAGCGGCTATCATCCGTAGCAAAAGGCAGCTTAATGGTACAACTACGGCTGTAATAATCAGGCTCATAGGGAGAGGTGTTAATAAATACTTGCAAGGTTTTTACCGTATGGTTTTGCGCCCGAAGTTTTTCTGCGGCTCGGGCGGCATAACCACTAACAGACTGTTCAAGTGGTGCCAGTGTAGTCAGCTTACTACCAAAGGAACGGGTACAGAAAATTTGCTGCCGTGCCGGTGGCTGCTGCTCCAGCGAATAACAGGCAATACCATTTAATTCATTAATAGTACGCTCTACATTGATATTAAACTGTTTTCGCAACTGCTTGGGGTCAGCGTTAGCCAGATCGTAGGCGGTAAAAATATCCAGCGCATTTAAGCGCCGGGCAAAGCGTGAGCCAATACCCCATATTTTTTTAACCGGCAGGCGCTGCTGCACCCACTGCCATTTATGAGGCTGATCCAGTACACATACACCATTAAGTTTAGAGATTTTTTTAGCGGCATGGCTGGCAATTTTAGTCAGGGTTTTGGTGGGAGCAATACCCACTTCGATAGGCATCCTGACATCGCGCCATACGGTTTGCTTAATCGTTTGCCCATAGTCAGCCAACGCTTCCAGCACACCATTGATATCTAAAAACATTTCATCGATGGAATAGATTTCCACTTCAGGTGAGAAGCGGCTTAAGGTCGTCATAACCCGATTGCTAATATCACCATAGAGTGCGTAGTTGGAAGAAAAAATCGTCACATTATGCTGCCTTAACAAAGGCTGTATTTTATAAAAGGCTTCCAGGTCGGGGATACCCAAGGCCTTGGCTTCACGGCTGCGTGCCACCACACAGCCATCGTTATTACTCAATACCACCACCGGTTTGCCGCGCAAATCCGGGCGATAAATCTGCTCACAACTGGCAAAACAGCTGCGACAATCAGCTAAGAGGAACATGACAACGTATCCAGCGTCGAACCACACCCTCAATCACCAGTTCGCTGTTCCCTACCGGGATAGGCCGCATCGCATCGTTGGCTGGCAGCAGTAGCTGCCGTTCAGTATCAATCGTTTTGCAGGTTAGCTCGCCATCCAATGCCGCAATCACCAAACTGCCGTTTTTCGGTTCAAGATGTCGCTCAACAATTAACAGGTCACCGGGAAACAGGCCGACATTAATCTGCGACATCCCCACCACACGGGCAAGAAAGGTGGAGCTGGGCTGCTCAATCAGTTTTTTAAGGAGATCAATCTCCTCATCGATAAAATCATCTGCCGGGCTGGGAAAACCTGCGGAGACAGAACAGCTAAATTTGGGAACGAGAATCACTTTCATAAGACAGCTATTTATACTGTATGTATATACAGCATGTCAACCTATCTTTATGGTGACTCTCGCGGGGTGGGTTATAGTTCTTTACAGTCTGGGAACGAGCTGCACTGAGCAGGGGCTGCGTCACGTTGCCCGTAGGGTGGATTATAATCCACCGGTATATGGGGGCTCAGGCAGGGCTCATGGCGGGGCTCGGTGGATTATAATCCACCCTACTTAGCGCCCGGCTTTAACTCGTCAATACCCCATGACTCCAGCTTTTGCTCAAAGGTCCAGCGCGGGTGAATGCGGTCTAAATCCGCCAAATCATCCTCATGGGCAAAATCATAGGCATTGCCATCGGCGTTATACCATTGGCTATAACGCAGCGGGTAAATCACCTCATTATTAAACAGGCTAATCATTTTCATCACCCATTGCGGAAACTGTTTGTACTTAAAGGTGGTGCCATGTTTATTAATTTTATGGCAGCGCTCTACACACTCATCACCACTCATCACACAGGAAGCCATAGAGAAATTGATATTGGAAAAGACTTCCGGGTATTCAAAGATAGTCCCGACCCATTTACCGATATCCCGAACATCGACCCAGTTGACGGTAAAGTCCGGCTCATTAATACCGGGCACAGTATCTTCTTTAATCAGGTTGCGGGACAAAGCCGTTTCGCCACGAAAATCCGCCGTAGAGGTGGTGTAATCCACCCGGTGCAAACCATAGTAATAAGCCGGGCGATGGACACAGGTCACATTAAGACCCTGACCGCGAAAAAAATCAGTAATCCGCAAACGCTGGTCAATCCACCAGGGAATCTCGGCCTCAACAGTGGTCACGCCCGTGACTTTATCCGGGGGAAAAACCAGCGTCACACAATGCTGGATAGAAGGATTGGCCTGAACCGCATTGACCATTGCCACCGCCTGGCGCATGACCGCCGCACGGCCATTTAGCGGGTCATTACCATGGTTCTCAATTTGACCGGCTTTGGCACTATTGGCGGTAACGTACAGCACTACACCATGGCAATCGGCAAACTCGCGGGTCAGCACCTCTTCTGAGTACATATCCACACCGGCGCGCATTTCCAATAAGCCGGGATGGGTCTTCTCTGTTTCATCCACCAGCCGCTGCAATCGCTCTTCAGCGCGAGTGCCTTTGGAACGATACATCGCCCGCACCCGGTATTTGCGGGTCAGGCTTAGCTCATGAACAATGGCATGACACTCCCAACCGGTTGAACAGGTAACGCCAATCAAGGGTAATTCAGCAATCGGCTTTTCGCTGTGGGGCTGGGCTTCACGCTCAGCTTTCAGCTTAAGAATATCCTCAACAATTTGTTGGTTTTGCGCTTTAATGGCTTGCTGGGCCATACTGACTGCGGTATCTCGATCCATTATCCATACACCTTATTATTGTCATTTAAACTCTTAATTCATCTTGATGGTGGGAGAAATTATCCCCCTTGGCCAAGCGGTCATAAAGCACGACATTGACGGTCGCCGCCAGATTCATACAGCCGATAGTGGGCACATAAATCGAATCACTGCAAAATCGAACAATATCCTTTTGCAATGTCCCATCTTCAGGGCCAAAGATATAAAACGCCCGAGCTGGGTGCTTATACTCAGGCAAGGGTTTGGCCCCATCGATTAAATCCACCGCCACGGGTACACAGCCCAGCGGAATAATGCTTTTTAAGTCGTCGACCCCGACCAAAGGCAATTGCTCATAGGCCTTTTGGGTATCGGTATGAAAGGGCTTGGCCATATCATAGCGATTGCCGGTATAAAACACCGAATTGACCCCATAGCAGCCGGCCGCACGCATCACAGAACCGACATTTTCAGGGGATTTGGGGTTGTGCAGACCAATACAGGCGTAGCTTTTTATCATTATTACGTATTCTGGCTAATTAGTTACTTTATTCTATGACTGCCAGCAGCAAATATACAGTACAATAACGCCCTATTTTAGCGGTCACGTTAAAGACTGCCTCCCACTGATCAACAAAACTACAAGCATTTTGAAACCTGCCAGTAAACAAAGTAATGCGCGCTTTCTTCTAACGTATTTACTACATCACAAAAAATCCTATGGTTTAGGAATTGTATTTATCTTCCTGACCAACTGGTTAGCCGTCAATATTCCTATTCATATCGGGCTTAGTATTGACTTGCTGACCGGTGAGTTGGAAAAAAACCAGGATGCCCTGATCTATAACGTCAGTATGGTCGTGGTATTTGCCGTGGTGATGATTGTAACCCGCACCGTTTCCCGAATTTTATTTTTTAACCCCGGCCGAGCCATTGAGCGGGAGCTAAAAAATGATGCCTTTAGCAAGCTGACACAATTGCAAAAAGAGTTTTATGACCAACATGAGACCGGCAAACTGATCTCTATTGTCAATAATGATATCAACGGCGTCAGGGCGCTAGCCGGTATTGTGATGCTGCAAATTTTTAATATTGGCTTTGCCCTGTCACTAACCCCGGTCAAGATGTGGGAGATTTCTCCATCACTCACCCTGTATTGCATTATTCCGGTGGTGGTGACCTTTTTTATTGCCCACCGGGCCATCGCCCATATGCGGGCCATGACCAAAAAGCGGATGGAAGAACTACAGACGCTGTCCAGCCATACCATAGGCATGCTGTCCGGTATTGAAGAGATCAAATCCTATCAGGTGCAGCCCTGGGCCATCGCTGAGTTTGCCGAACATAACCAGGCCATTCTTAAGCGCTCCCTAATACTGGCCCGTATTCGCACCATTGTATTGCCGATCATCACCTATACCGACCGTATTATGAAAGTCCTGATCTTGTCGGTCGGTGGTTTTTATTTGATCAATCAGGATTTAACCATCGGTGAGATCACTGCCCTGCTCTCCTATGCCACCTTGTTAGCTATTCCCTTTATTTCACTGGGCATGATTTTCTCAGCCTATCAAACGGGCATGGTCAGCCTGGAAAGTATGCGCAAAATTTTAGACCAACCTGTCGATCAGCAAGAGTCCGAGCATTTAAGCGAGGCCGAGCAGCAACAGTTATTTAGCGCAGGCATTCAAGTTAATCACCTTAGCTACACTTACCCGGAGAATGATCAGCCGACGTTGAAAGATATCAGCTTCGATATTATCCCCGGCCAAACACTGGGCATACTGGGCAAAGTGGGTTCTGGTAAAAGCACACTGGTTAACTGCTTAAATCGCTATCTGGATATTGATAGTGGACAGATTTATATCGATGGCAACGATGTTACCCGGCTATCCAAACAGGATCTACGCAGTGCTGTCCGCACCATTACTCAGGAGCCGTTTTTATTCTCCGATAGCGTGGCCAATAATATTAGCTTTGGTGGCAGCGATCATCCTGATGCATTAAGCCTTGAAACCGCCCTGACCCAAGGGGATATGTATAAAGAAGTACAGCAATTTCCGGAACGAGAAAATACCTTAGTGGGTGAAAAAGGTATTCTCTTGTCCGGCGGACAAAAACAGCGCCTCAGTTTATCCCGCGCAATGTATACCCCCAGCAAGTTAATGGTGTTGGATAATGTGCTGTCGGCGGTGGATAACAAAACTGAACGCTATTTACTCGACCAAATCTTTAATAAGCTGCGCAGTGACTGTACGCTGATTGTGTCTCATCGCGCCAGCGTACTGGAAAAAGTCGACCAGATTTTAGTCCTGGAGGGCGGTGAAATTATTGCCAAAGGCAGCCATCAGCAACTGATGCAAAGCTCCGCCTTTTATCGGGAAACCTGGGAGTTACAGCAAGAATCCAACGGGGGGAATATCCCATGACTGCCCCTGTAGGCCACAACCCGGCGCACAGTAAAACGACCCCGGAGAACAAACCGGCAGGCTTTGATTGGCCGCTGATTAAACGCTTTATCAGCTTTCTTGGCCCCTACCGTAAAGAAGTGGCTATTGGTGTTGCATTAATCCCCTTCTCAGTACTGTTTAGCGTGCTGTACCCATGGATGATTATGCAAATAATCGATGAGCAATTGGTGCCCAGAAAATTTGATGGCCTATGGCTATGGGTAGCAGGTCTATTAGGCATTTTATTGGCCAACTATATCAGTGATGCTATCTACAATTACTCCTTACAAAAAGCGGCGCAAAAAGCCATATTGGATTTACGTCAGGTCATGTTTGACCGGGTGTTGCACTTCCCCCGTAGCTACTTCGATAAAACCCCCATGGGCGTTACCCTGACTCGATTAACCAGCGACCTTGAAGCGATTAATGAATCCTTTGCTCAGGGCTTTCTGAATATGGTGCGGGATTTATTAATTACGGTCGCGCTATTAATCTTTCTCGCCTCGATAAGCTGGCGCTTAACTCTGGTGCTTCTACTTATCGGTCCGATTATTTATTACATCACCGAAAAATTACGCCGCCTAATGCGTGATGCTTTTGTCACGGCCCGCCAGATACTATCCAAGGGCACAGGTTATTTACAAGAGTGTCTGAACGGTATTAAAACCGTACAGCTCTATAGTGCCGAGCAGGAAGTGCAAAAAAACTACCAACAATACACCCGCAGTTTTCAAAAGACTCAGGCCAAATCCAACCTCTATGACTCTGCGCTTTATTCGCTGATAGAAGGTGTTACCACCGTTAGTCTGGGCTTAATTATTTGGTATGGTTCCGGTGAGGTTCTCACGGCAACCATTAGCGTGGGTGTGTTAATTGGCTTTATTAATACGCTGGATAAAATCTTTGTCCCCATCAGAGACTTTACCTCACAACTGGCTTCTATCCAGCGCGCACTGGCAGCCTTGCAGCATATTGAAGAGGTCTTTTCACAGCCGCTGGAAGATAGCAAAGAACTGGACTTTCAACCCAGCAAAGCACTGGCGGGCTTTGAATCACTGGTATTTGAAGATGTTAGATTCCGTTACAGTGAAGACGGCCCCGAAGTCTTAAAAGGTATTTCGTTTAGTTTAAATAAAGGTGAAAAGATTGCGCTGGTAGGCACCACCGGTTCCGGAAAATCCACCATTTTGCGACTGCTGACCAAAACCTATGATAACTATCAGGGCTCTATCAAGCTCAATGGTATTGAATTATCCGGCATTCCTAAAACCACTGTCAGAGAGTTTTTCTCCCTGATGCAACAGGAAGTCTTTCTATTTAATAAGAGTATTGCCTTTAATATTGGCCTCGGTAGAGAGACGATTAGCCAGCAAGATATTATTGATGCCGCAAAATATGTTTATGCCGACGAGTTTATTGAGCAGCTGCCCGACAGCTACCAATTTCAATGCCGGGATGGCGGTAAAAACTTATCCGTAGGCCAGGCACAATTAATCGCCTTTGCCCGCGCCATTGCCGGTGGCAGCGAAGTTATTATGTTAGATGAAGCCACCAGTGCGGTGGATTCAGTCACTGAGCAGTTGATACAAAAAGCCATTGACCACGTCTTTATGGATAAAACCGTGATCGCTATTGCTCACCGCCTCAGCACTATCCAGCACTCGGACCAAATACTGGTATTAAGTGAAGGCCTGATTCAAGAGCGTGGCACCCACCACAGCCTGGTGGCAGCTAACGGTATATATGCCAATCTGGTAGAAGAGAAAAACAACGCGGAAGAAACGCTATGAAACCCTGGGTGCATTTAGGAACTGCCAGTATTCCCAATAACGGTGGTGAACTGAAGTTTTCCCGCCGCGACAATGAGTTTTCTATTCGTCTGTCCGGTGTGCGCGGTGAATTAATGAATAGCCGTATGTATGGCTCGGAACAGGCTTTATCGGAACTGGGCTGTGCCCATATCAAGCAATCTGACTCTGCGCAGGTATTAGTGGGAGGTCTGGGCATGGGCTATACCCTCGCCGCAGCGCTAAACGCGGTTGGCCCATCATCACAGGTTACCGTGGCAGAACTTATCCCGGAAGTGGTGGAATGGAATAAAGGCCCGCTGGGTGATTGTGCCGGCCACCCACTGCAAGATAGCCGCAGCGAGGTCTATCTCGGTGATGTCGCCGATCTGTTGCTGCAAAAGAACGAACATTACGATGCGATTTTGCTGGATGTTGATAATGGCCCTGAGGGTATTACCCAAAAAGATAATAACTGGCTGTATTCGGTCGAGGGCCTGGATGATATCTATAAGAGCCTGAAACCCGAAGGGATGCTGGCGATCTGGTCAGCGGGCTATGACCCGATGTTTGTTATACGGTTAAAAAAAGCGGGCTATCAGGCAAGCACTAAAACCGTTAGAGCCCATGCGGGCAAAGGCAGCAAACACACCATCTTTTTAGCGCAGAAGCCCTGGCGCTAACTATCACCACCCATTTCAAAGGTCGGCCAGGCGGCACGGATATAGATAATCATCGACCACAGGGTTAATAGCGCTGATAAGTACAACAAGACCAGGCCTGAATTTAACAACCAACCGCTGCGCTCCGGGGCTGCCGCTAACAGGACCAATATAGAGAGTATCTGGAAGGTGGTTTTAACTTTACCCACATAGGACACGGCCACACTGGTGCGCTTGCCAAGCTCAGCCATCCACTCACGCAGTGCAGAGATCACGATCTCACGGCCAATAATCACCATCGCAGGGATGGTAAACCACCAACTGCCAAAGCGTTCAACCAGTAAGACCAGAGCGATAGCCACCATCAATTTATCCGCTACCGGGTCCAAAAAGGCGCCAAACGGCGTAAATTGGTCCAGCTTACGGGCCATATAGCCATCCAGCCAATCGGTAATTCCCGCCAACGCAAAGATCACCGCAGACGCCATAAAGCTCCAGTGGTAAGGAAGATAAAAGACAAGTACAAAGACTGGTATCAGAGCGATTCTAAACAGTGTTAGTGCGTTAGGTATATTCATTGATTGGGCTTCATTAAAACGTGGGGGCATTCTACCTATTATGCAGCGCCGCCACTATATCTCTGGCCAATTTTTCGCTAATTCCCGGAATATTGGCCAAATCTTCGGCGCTGGCGGCTTTGACTTCCTGCCAACCGCCAAAATGACGCAGTAATTCACGGCGCCGCTTGGGCCCAACACCGGGTATACCTTCCAGCGGCGACTCGCGCCGCTTCTTATCCCGCCGCTGTTTATGGCCGGTAATCGCAAAGCGATGTGACTCATCGCGAATATGCTGGACCAAATGCAAACCGGAAGAATCCGATGGCATTACAAACTCTTCACCGGTATCCGCACGATAAAGCACCTCAAAACCCGCTTTACGGGTAGTACCTTTGGCCACCCCAACCACCAGCAGATCGTTAATCTGCAATTCTTCCAATACCGACAAAGCCTGGTTCACCTGCCCCTTGCCGCCGTCGATAAACAAAATATCGGGCATCGCACCTTCACCGGATTTAATCCGGGTATAACGCCGGCTAAGAGCCTGACGCATAGCACCATAGTCATCACCGGCGGCAACATCTTCAATATTAAAGCGACGATAGTCAGATTTGAGTGGACCGTTATTATCAAACACCACACAGGAAGCCACGGTGGCTTCTCCGCTGCTATGGCTGATATCAAAGCACTCTAAGCGCTGTGGCATCTCGCTGAGCTTAAGCGCGTCTTGCAAAGCTTCAAAGCGTTGATAAATGGTCTGCTTATTGGCCAAATGGCCGGTAAGGTTTTGCTGTGCGGTTTCAATCGCCAGTTTTAGCCATTTGGCGCGATTGCTGCGAACCTGAGTGCTAATGGTCGTCTTGCGCCCCAAGCGAGAGGATAAGGCTTCAGCCAAGGCCGCCGCCCCATCAAAGTCATGACTAACAACAATCTCTCGGGGCATATTATCAGCCCGGGCACCGGCACCATCTGCCAAGTAGTACTGTGCTAAAAACGCCTCCAGAATTTGTGGCTGCTGCTCATCCAGATAGACTTTGGGGAAATAACTTTTGCTGCCTAAAACACGGCCGCCACGGACAAACAACACCTGAATACAGACAACCCCGGCACGGTAGTCACAGGCAGCAATATCAATATCACCTGATTCACCCTCGATATACTGACTGGCTTGCACTTGCTGTAAATATTGAATTTTATCGCGATACTCCCCCGCCTGTTCAAACGCCAGGGCGCCAGAGGCGGCCTCCATCTTATTCGCCAACTCATTGATCAGGCTTTTATTTTTACCTTCCAAAAACATCACCGTATGGCGAACCGACTCTTCATACTCCTCGGCAGAAATTTTATTAACACAGGGAGCGCTGCAGCGATTAATTTGATGTTGCAAACATGGCCGTGAACGGTTGTTGTAAAAACTATCTTCACACTGGCGCACCTTAAACACCTTCTGTAAAAAATTAAGGCTTTCTTTAACCGCACCGGCACTGGGATAAGGCCCAAAATAACGGCCTTTACTTTTTTTCGCCCCGCGATGAATCGCAATACGGGGAAACTCATGCTGGGACGATAAATAAATAGAGGGAAATGACTTATCATCGCGCAGCAAAATATTATAGGGCGGGCGCTGCTGCTTAATCAGGTTATGCTCCAATAATAAGGCTTCCGCCTCGGTATTGGTGATCGTCACTTCAATCGAAGCAATTTTAGATACCAGCGCTGCGGTTTTAATCGCCAGGCCCTGCTGGCGAAAATAACTGGATAAACGGTTTTTAAGATTTTTGGCTTTACCGGTATAGAGTATGCTGCCATCGGCATCGTACATTTGGTAAATACCGGGCTTGGTCGTCAGCGATTTTAAAAAAGAACTATAATCAAACGCCGGCCGCTTTTTTTCCTGCGGTTTGGCGGTATTGTCGCTGTGATTACCGTTATTATCAGTCATAGGGCTTTATAGCTGGATACTACGAAAAGTTAAGTTAATGCGCCCTGCCACAGGCTTCGTCGTTTTTGCAATTTGATGATGCCAGTACTGCTGGGTTTGCCCCGCCATCACTAATAATGAGCCACCATGCAAGTCGATATGGATTGGCGCTTGCTGTTGTTTTTTTCTTCGCAGGGAGAAACGTCGGGTAGCACCAAAACTCAGTGAGGCGATAACCGGGTTGAGCCCCAGTTCAGCCTCATCATCGCTATGCCAGGCCACACTATCAGCACCATCCCGGTAATAATTAGCCAGCACGCTATTAAAGCGTCTATTGAGCTGCTGCTCTACGGTCTGTTTTAATAGCAGCAAACTCTCTGTCCAGGGAATAGGTGTCAGCTTTAAACCGGAATAGCTATAGGCCGCCTCTTTATCACCGTACCAGGCATTCATTCTGGGGATTAACACGGGTTTGCCGTACATTTGAATCGTATCTTGATGCCATTGTAAATCGGCCAATAGCTGCTGATAGACCTGAGCCTCATCGGCAATAAAGTCCTCATAATAGCTAATATCTGCCTGCGGCAGATCAAAAACCTGGGGGGTGGATGAGAACAAACCGGCTTGCAAAACAACAACCTCGACTCAGTAAACTTGCGGCTCTATTTCCAAATGGATAGCAAAGCGCTGTGCTATATCTTGCGTAATCGCCTCGGCTAGCGCAAGTACCGATTGACCATCACCCTGTTGGTAATTGATTAATACTAAAGCCTGTTGCTCGTGCATACCGACAGGACCTATTGTCTTTCCCTTCCAACCGGCTTGCTCTAACAACCAGCCCGCGGCCACTTTTACTCGGCCATCCGGTTGCGGGTAACAGACCATATCCGGGTAGTCGATGCTGAGCTGCTGCTGTTGTTGCTGGCTAATAATCGGGTTTTTAAAAAAGCTGCCGGCATTGGCCAGTACTGCCGGGTCCGGTAATTTGCTTTGACGGATGGCTATCACCGCCTGGGCAACCTGCCGGGCCGAGGGTGACGGGATCGCCAGATCTTTAAAGTGCTGCTGCAGTACACCGTAACTAAGGTTTGGGGTATCGTTTAAAGAAAGTCGCAAAGTAACAGCGCTAATAAAGAAACGCTGCTTTAGCTGCTGTTTAAAAATACTATTGCGGTAAGAAAACTGACAGTCACTCGCCGACAACGTGCGCCATTGCTGTTGCTCAATATCCCAGCCTTCTACCGATTCAAACACCTGCTCTAACTCAACACCGTAGGCGCCGATATTTTGAATCGGGGCAGCACCGACTGTACCTGGAATAAGCGACAGGTTTTCAATGCCGTAGTAGCCTTGCTGCAGGCAATACTCCACCAACCCCTGCCAACTCTCCCCCGCCTGCGCTGTTACTAAAACAGTGTCACCCTGTTGTTGGGCACAGATCCCTTTCAGTAAACAATGCATAGCCAAACCATCAATATCCTGAGTCAGCAGCATATTGCTACCACCACCCAAAAAAACCACGGGCCATTCATTAATTTGGGCTAATTCAAGGGCATCAATCACATCAGAAGGCTTATGGATCTCGGCCAAAAATTTAGCCCTGACCGGCACGGCTAAGGTATTTAAGGGCTGTAGGTCAGCGTTTTGACGGAGCAATAGGGTCACAACTTAGGATACCGGGTTATGGGTCTGCTGTTGAATAGAGGCCAGTAAACCGGCGCTGGCCTGCTCGACTAAATCAAGCACCTGCTCAAAGCCATCACCATCACCATAATAGGGGTCAGGCACTGCTTCAATATCACTGTCACCATAGTCTAAAAACAAGGCCAGCTCACCGCGGTAATCCGCTGGGCATAGTGCCTGTAAATCAGCCAGATTAGAGCTATCCATCGCCAGAATATAATCAAACTGATCAAAGTCACTGCGACTGACCTGACGTGCACGCAATCCAGTTAAATCACAGCCGCGTCTGGCCGCCGCTGCGATTGAACGACTATCGGGTTGCTTGCCTATATGCCAGGCCGCAGTGCCCGCCGAATCAGTAGTAATAATGTTAGACAGTTGATGGTCGGTAACCAGCTGTTCAAATACACCCTGGGCCGTCGGTGAGCGACAGATATTACCCAGGCAGACAAACAGCACCTTAACGGACATTGGCTCAGTCATTCGCTTGATCAAATAAAGCGCGAATAGCTTGAAGGTCCTGCTCTGTATCGATACCGGCAGGAATCGCTTCACAGGCTTCAGAGGCCATAATCGTTACACCATTTTCCAGAGCACGAAGCTGCTCCAGTTTTTCGGTGACCTCTAATGAACTTGCTGGCCACTGTACAAACTGATGTAAAAAAGAAACTCGGTAGGCATAAATGCCGATATGGCGATAATAGTTAACCCCCTCAGGCAGTTGATCATTACTACCGTCGAAACTATCACGACTCCAGGGCATAGGCGCCCGGGAAAAATACAGCGCCTTGCCCTGCTTATCGATAGTCACTTTAACGGCATTGGGATTGAAGACCGTATCGATATCATCAATTTTTTCTACCAGTGTGGCAATACCAGCCTGCGGGTTATTCTGTAAATCGCTGGCAACCTGATTGATGACGCTGGCTGGAATTAATGGCTCGTCACCCTGCACATTGACCACAATATGGTCGTCAGGCAAGGCCAGCGAGGCAACCACCTCCTGTAAGCGATCAGTGCCAGATTCATGCTCCGCTGAAGTCATAATAACCTCGGCATTAAAGCCCTCTGCCGCCGATATAATCCGCTGGTCATCGGTAGCAATAATGACACTGGCTGCCTGGCTTTGCTGCGCTTGCTCATAAACACGTTGCACCATGGTTTTACCGGCAATATCTGCCAGCGGTTTACCGGGCAAACGACTGGAACCATATCGGGAAGGTATAACAACGCTAAAGCTCATGGTTAGTCTCTCGAAGCTGCTGGTTAATGCTATGGTAAAATGCTGAATCAATAGCGGCCGCAACCGGCAGTGACCAACAGTGCTGTGGGGGCTGCTGGATGGCGCGAACCTTCACGGCGTCTTTCTCCGTCATAATAATCGGCAGTGTTTCAGCAAACTGAAAGTCATCAGCACAGTAACTATAATGATCGGGAAAAGCATGTTCAACTGGCTCAAAACCCAAATCACGCAGCGTGGTAAAAAAACGCTGAGGGTTACCTATACCGGCCACGGCATGGACGCGTTTGCTATGGGGCCATTGCTCAATCGCCATCATCGTATCGTTAGTAACAGCCTGCAAAGCTGTAGCCTGTAACTGCATCGAATAAAACGGCGCCGGCGCTGGCAACCCCAGGGATTGATCACCATTGCCAATAATAAAATCAACCTGAGATAAACGGCTTAGCAACTCCCTTAATGGTCCGACCGGCATTAACCAGCCACTGCCAAAGCCTCGGTTAACATCGACTACCGCTATCTCTATATCCCGTTGTAGCGCATAGTGCTGTAAACCATCATCACTGACCACCACATCACACTGATATTGCTCAATCAGCATCTCAACGGCGTTTTTACGGTTGCCATCGATAACCACGGGGGCATCGCTTTGCTGTGCAATCAGCAAGGGCTCATCACCACTGTGTTCAGGCTGGCTGGTAGAGGTAACCGCATAGGGATAAGACGGGGCTTTGCTGCCATAACCACGGCTAATCACACCGGGATTAAAGCCCTGCTGTTGTAAGGCTTTAACCAGAGCGATAACCACCGGTGTTTTACCGGCACCGCCGACTGTAATATTACCGACCACAATCGTGGGCACAGGCGGTTTAAACGAGGACAGTAGCCCCCAGCGATAAGCCTGCCGACGTATAGCCGTAATTAGAAAATACAGTAGTGAAAATGGCGCTAGTAGATATAAACCCAGTGACTGCTGATACCAGTGGTGAACAAGGCGATGTTCGTGCGAGGACGCGACCATAGACGTTTAATCACTCGCCGGTTTTTTAGTCGTCAGGCTTAACTGCACAAAACCTAATTGACCGGCTGCATCCATGGCGGTAATCACGGCCTGGTGAGGTGTGGCGGCATCTGCGGTAATCACCAAGGGAACCTTTACATCCCCCGCCTGCACGGTTTCCAGCGCGGCGATAACGGTTTCAATACTCGTAGAGACAAGGCTGCGACCATTAATGACATACTGACCATTGGCATCGATTAACACTTCTATCTGTTGTGGCAGGTCGGTTTTTTCTTCACCGCTGGCTTCCGGTAAATCCAAACTCAGATGAGTTTCTTTGGTAAAAGTCGTCGAGACCATAAAGAAAATCAGCAATAAAAAAACGACATCAATCAACGGGGTTAAATCCACCGAGACCGCTGCTTTGCTTTGACGTTTAAATTGCACGGATTTAATCCTGTCTGATTAAGATTCTTTGACGTCGACCTTGCGGTCACCATGCAGGGCATCAACCAGTTTAATGGTTTCCTGCTCCAGCGTGACAATGACAGAGTCAATTCGACGAGAATAGAAGCGGTGCATAATCAAGGCGGGAATGGCCACACTAAGCCCTGCCGCGGTGGTAATCAAAGCCTCTGAAATACCCCCTGCTAAAACCGCCGCATTGCCGGTGCCCTGCAACATAATCTCAGTAAAGACTTTGATCATACCAATCACCGTGCCGAGCAGTCCGAGTAACGGTGACACCGCTGCGATAGTACCCAGCGTATTTAGGTAGCGTTCCAAATCATGCACCACATGGCTAGCTGCTTCCTGAATACTTTCTTTCATCACATCACGACCATGCCGTGAGTTACTGAGCCCGGCGGCCAAAATACGGCCCAGAGGAG
This sequence comes from Oceanicoccus sagamiensis, assembly GCF_002117105.1. GTDB lineage: Bacteria > Pseudomonadota > Gammaproteobacteria > Pseudomonadales > Dasaniaceae > Oceanicoccus > Oceanicoccus sagamiensis. The sequence continues at coordinate 3,982,050 of NZ_CP019343.1, forward strand.
ACGAGGTTTTTAATTCACGGATTTTAGCGGCATCGAGCTGATTGTTTTTTATCCAGCCCCACACTTGAGCCAATAAATTAGGCGGGGAAATTTTACCGGGGTTCAAGGCAAAATAGCGCTCAATACAAATAGCCGCTGCGGCGATGGAACAAATGATAATCGGTAGCATGAGCCAACCACCGGCTTTGACCAATTCGAACACGTTAATTCCTCGCTGACTGTTATTGTTATCCCGTTAATAGTAGGCATTATACTAATCAAACGCACAAAAACTATGCGCAATACTCATTCTGCCCAAAAAAGATGAGCTGAACCTCACTCACTGGCAGATAACCAATAGCGTCTATGCTGTTGCCGGTATTGGCTGGGGCCGAGCATCTGGCCATGGCTAACAGTAAACGTTAGCGCCCCGGATTGACTGCTAAGGTAAAAAGCACTGTTTAAAACGCGATAGCGATCCACTATTGCCGGGTGGGGATGGCCAAATTGATTGCGATAGCCACTGCTAAATACAACCCTATCCGGATCAACCCTTTTAATAAAAGCCCAGGACGAAGAACTGGCACTGCCATGGTGTGGGGCCAGTAACACATCAGCCGTTAATAAAGTCGGATATGTGTTCAGCAAGCGTGACTCGGTTGCTGCCTCAATATCCCCTGGCAGTAGAAAACGCTGTTTGCCCGCCGTCACCTTGAGCACACAGGAGCGGTTATTACTTTTGGTTGCCCGCTGAAAACCGGGCAGTTGCAAAAACTCAAAGTGCACACCATCCCAGAACCAGGACTGTGGCGTGCATAAGCTAGCAGAAGCATGCAGCCCGGAAAGCACTTCATCACCATAGAATAACCGCCTGGTGTCTACTTGCTGAATAAACGGTGCCGCTGCACCAGCATGATCATTATCCCCATGACTTAGCACCAAGCGATCGACACGGTTTATCCCAAGATAACGAAGGTAAGGCACCACCACCGCGGTGGCGGTATCAAATTGGGCGCTATAGCTTGGCCCAACATCATAAACCAGTGTGTGATGACGTGTATTCAGTACTACCGACAACCCCTGCCCTACATCCAGCACAGTAACACGCAGATCCCCCGCCGCCAATTTAGTCGGTTGATAAACCATCAGTGGCAGCAATAACAACCCGCCCCAGTATTTAGCGGGCACACCTGTTGGTGAAAGCAGGACAAGCACTGCCAGCAAGGCCAAAACCTGAACCGGCCAGGGACGGTATGCAATAGAAAGATTCAGATCAACAGCCATGCTATTAAGCAGCTGCAAATAGTCCAGACTCAGGGTGAGCAAGCTATCCGTAAGCTGCCATAAGACAGTGGCGGCCGGTAAACTGATCAAGCTGGTTAACAGGGCAATAAAATTGACCGGCACTAATACCAGACTAAAAAACGGCACCAGAACCATATTGGCTAATGGGGATATAAAACCAAGCTGCCCGACAAATATGGCCAACACCGGCAATAAGCCAATAAAGACCAGCCCTTGAGCCAGTAAGATTTTTTCCAGACCACCTAAAACGGGATAGCGTCCAACACCGCCATAAAACAAACAGGCCACAGCAGCAAAAGACAAATAAAAGGATAGTGATACCGTGGCCAGAGGGTCGTGCATCAAACACAGCAATAGTGCAACAGCCATCGCCTGCCCGGCAGGGAATTGGCGACGCCAGCACAAGCCCAACATAAAGACTGAAATCATGATCAATGCCCGCTGGGTCGGCAAGGTAAAACCTGCGGCAAGGGCATAGATTAGAGCAAACAATATCGCCACCAAAGCGGCACAGCGCTCTGCGGGCAAACGGGGGAAAAGCAACAATACCAACGCCCGTACCACCGTAAATACCAGGGTCGTTACCAGACCAAGATGCAAACCGGATATCACCATTAAATGGGTGGTGCCTGTGGCCGCAAATAATTGCCACTGCTGCGGGCTAATACCGCGCCGGTCACCAATCAGCAAGGCTTTAATAATATCGCGGTGGCTTAACTCATTAGCGGCATCATCAATAATACCCCCCAGCCACCAACGCCAGCGATCCACAGAACCGTTATTGTCGGCAATCAGACGATTGTGCGGATTGCCAATCACCCGCCCCACAGCCCCAACCCCTTGCTGGATTAACCAGCTCTGATAATCGAAGCCACCAGGGTTGGCCATACCATAGGGCCGCTTAAGCGAGACCTGCAAACGCCATTGCTGACCAGGAATAATGGTCTGCGGCGAGGAGTGTTGTTGATACCAGTTGAGCTGCACCAGCCTTAGCCCGTGACGGCAATCTTGCGGCGCTATACAGGGCGGCTGACTAAGCCGTAACTGAAAACGGGTTACAGATTGGCCCCGCTGCAGGCTGGTGAGCGGCAAACCCACCACCTGCCCCTCCAGCCATAGCGGCTGTTGCTGCCAGTCGGCGACCAATTGGGAGGCAAGCAACTGATGACCATAGAGCGCACCCCAAGCAAGGCCCGCCGTAAATCCCAAGAGACAGTAAAAACGCTTCAAAGCCAGCCATGCCGCTAGCGGCAAACAGAGTATCAAGCTAGTTAGAGGGGGGAGCTGTGGGCATATACTGACCACTGCAATACCGGCGGCGGCCGCCATTATCCTTAATAGCATAAGACTTATCCTTAAGTCAGGAAGGCATGATCCTTGAACCCGGCTAGAGAAGCCGGCTAATTCCATGCATAATACGCGGCGCCCAGCTGGCAAGCAATTATCATCTAAAGCGCAATTCAGCTGCGTATACCTATTAGCCAGCTATAATGGCTATTGGTTTATTGTTTAACTAGTGGGGACTCTTAGCCTCTATGGCTCGCAAGATTATCAAACGTTTTGTACCTGACCCGGACTGGGTTAAGGAGCAGCAATCCCTGAAGTTTCTCGGGGGCCTGCTACACGACCCCAATCTATGGCACTTAAACCGCCATTCGGTGGCCACCGCTACCTTTATCGGCTTTTTTGTCGCCTTTGTCCCCCTGCCTACCCAAATGATTATTGCCGCCCTGCTCGCTATGTTCCTCAGGGCCAATTTACCGATTTCAGTCGCACTGGTCTGGATTACCAACCCTTTTACTATGGCTCCGATCTTTTATGCGGCCTATAAAGTGGGCATTGCTGTTACTGGCACCGAGGCCAGCCAATTTGCTTTTGAATTGAGTTGGGAGTGGCTATTAAATGGGTTGGAAAATAACTGGCAACCCTTCCTGCTAGGCTGCGTGATCTGTGGTTTATCGGTGGGCTTACTGGCCTCGGGGCTGGTTCGGCTAGCCTGGCGCCAGCATACGATCAGCCGCTGGAAGGAACGCCGCAGCCAGCGCAAAGCCAAACGCTAGTTATTCATACCTTAACGCTTCTGCCGGCAATACCCGTGACGCCCGCCACGCGGGATAAATCGTTGCTAACAGACTCATCACAAATGCCGTGCCGCAGATCATCAGTACATCATTTAAGCGTAAATCAGACGGTAAATAATCCACCGGATACACATCGGAATTTAAAAACTGCATATGCAACAGGCTTTCCATAGCTGCAACGATATCGGTAATGGTCAGTGATAAAATCACCCCAAGTAGTGTGCCGACAATCGTCCCGATTAAGGCTATCACCGTCCCCTGCACCATAAATACCGCCATAATACCAGCCGGGCTGGCACCAGCGGTACGCAAGATTGCAATATCACCGCGCTTATCTGTTACTACCATCACCAGCGCAGAAACCACATTAAAAGCAGCCACAGCAATAATAGTTAATAACATTAAACCCACCAGCTGCTTGGAGAGCTGGATGGCGGAATATAAATTGCCGTGGGTGCGGGTCCAGTCGCGGGTGGTATAACCATAGGGGATATTTTGCGCTAACTCCCAGGCGACACGGGGCGCTTCAAAGGTATCGTTTAGGGTGATCCGCATACCCTGCCGTCGCTGCTCGGCGGGCATCAGAGACAGCGCCGTCTCCAGCGCAATCAGAGCCACGGTCTGATCTAACTCGGTACCGGTATCAAAGACTTCAGCCACTGTCAGCTGAATAAACCTTGGTGCTATCCGCCCCCGGTTATTTTCCTGGGGCACCATCATATTTAACACGCCACCGCTGGCAACACCCAGCTTGGCGGCCAGAGCGGAACCCAGAAGTATTTGTCGGCCGCTGGTTTGCAGACTGGCCAGTGACTCGGCATTAACATAGTCGCCAATAATGGAAACAGCCCGTTCCTGCTCGGGATCGATACCATAAATCATCACCCCTTCAACATCACTGCCTTTTAATAACATGGCGTTTAACTGAGCAAAGGGCGCCACCGCTTTTACATCGGGGTGGGCAAGCACCTTATCCTTGATCAGCTGCCAGTCTTGCTGGGCATCGGCAGTTTGGCCATAGGCAATTACATTGATATGGGGCACCAGACCTAAAATACGGGTACGCATTTCACGATCAAAACCATTCATCACCGACAACACTAAAATCAGTAAGGCCACACCCACCGCCATACCCGACATAGAGACCAGAGATATAAAAGAGACCAATTGGCTACGGCGCTTGGCACCGGCATAGCGCAGGCCAATAAAGATCGGATAGGGTTTAAACACAGCGCTAAGTTTCCACCAGACGGCCATCGATCAGCGAGAGCTTGCGGTCCATTTGCTCGGCTAGCGAAAGGTCATGGGTAACGATAATAAAGCAGGTACCTAGTTGTTCATTTAATGTTTTCATTAAAGCGTGAATAGATTCGGCGGTATGATGATCGAGGTTACCCGTGGGTTCATCTAACAGTACACACTGGGGTTGCGTTACCAGCGCCCGAGCGATAGCAACACGCTGACGCTCACCACCGGATAGCTCAGCAGGTTTATGCTGCAGACGGTCAGCCAAGCCCACTTTGGCTAAGATATCGCTGGCCACAGGGTTAATCGCCGCCGCACTCTCACCTCTTATCAACAAGGGCATGGCGACATTTTCCAGTGCGGTAAACTCGCCCAGTAAATGATGAAACTGGTAAACAAAACCCAGATAGCGATTGCGTAATTGGCCGCGCTGCTTTTCGCTCATACTGGCAATGGCCTGACCGGCAATCATCACATCACCAGAAGTCGGCGTATCCAAACCACCTAACATATTTAATAAGGTAGACTTGCCGGCACCGGAGGCACCGACAATCGCCACCCGCTCACCACTGCGAATGGTAAAATCAACGCCATCCAATACCACCAGTGGCTTGGGGCCCTCCTGGTAACTTTTGCGCAGTGCCTGACACTGTAAAACGGTTTTCTGTTGCAAAGCTAATTCCACTTGTTGTAATAGGCCCATCGGTTAAATAGATTATTCATAACGCAGCGCCTCTGCCGGTTGAATAAGAGACGCTCTGATTGCCGGGTAAACGGTGGCCAGCACACTCAATAATAAACCACAGACGGCAATCCACAGAATATCCTGACCCTGTACCACCGAAGGGATCCGGCTAATGAAATAGACATCGGGGTTAAATACCTGCGCGCCTAACAAACCCTCTAAGGCAATAACGATATCGCCCACATTCAGCGCTATCGGTAGACCAATAGCAATACCCACCAATATTCCCGCAAAACCTACGGTAACACCCTGAATCATAAACAGGCGCAAAATAGACTGGGGCGAAGCACCCATTGTTCGCAGGACAGCAATATCAGAGCGTTTATCGGACACCATCATGGTGACAATGGACACTATATTTAATGCCGCAATAAAGACAATAATCATTAACAGCAAGGACACCATGGTTTTCTCCATGGCCACGGCACTAAATAAACTACCTTGAGTTTCCGACCAGGCTTTAGCATCACTCCCCTCAGGCATTTGCTCAAGTAAGCCGGGCAACGTGCTGGGGGCTAAAAATAAATCGGATAATTGCAGGCGCAAGCCTTTAACATCAGCACCCATTTGAAACAGTTTTTGACCATCGGCCAAATGAATAAATACCGTGGTGCTATCAAGCTCGGCACCCACCTGAAAGATACCCGACACGGTAAAGCGTTTGACTCGGGGAATACCCCCACAGGGGTGACGGTAACACGGGGTAAAATCACACTGATTTCATCGCCGAGATAAACCCCTAAATATCGCGCCAGAATTTCACCAAGGACAATTCGGTATTGGCCCTGCTGTAAATCCTGCAACTGACCGGCCACCATACTGGCACCCATGGTAGAAACCTGAGACTCCGATTCTGGCTCAATAGCATGCAAGACGGCACCGCGTACCATACCCGGCCGGCTAAGCATCACCGTACCGTCGATATAAGGCGCAGCAGCCACTACCGTGTCAGACTCTGATAATTGCTGCTGCCAACGAGGCCAATCGGATAAGCGCTGTTCAGGCCCATCGATATAACCATGGGGCACCACCGATAAAATGCGATTGCGTAATTCTGCTTCAAAGCCATTCATCACCGACATCACCACGACCAACGCGGTGACCCCGAGAATCATTCCCAGCAGGGAAATCAAGGAGACAAAGGAGATAAACTGATTCCTTTGTTTGGCCCGAGTATAGCGCAGCCCGATAAACAGTGATAAAGGTTGATACATTAATGATATCTGGTCAGTGGCTGCCTGAGTGAGATCCTATTGATAAGTATCCCGCCCCCCCTTGTAACCAGCTTAAATACCAATGATATTTTGGCTAAGCTGTACTACAGTTAGTAAAGCGATGCTTTACATGACTCATAGTACCTAATAATGCTAATAAAACCTACAATCAGGGAGTTAGCCACTTGAAAAATGAACACGCTTCCCAGCCGATGATCAATGAACGCCGAAACTACTTCCGCGTTGATGATAAGGTGCTGCTGCGTTACCAGCCGGTGGAAGAAAGTTGCGCCTTTGCCAATACCATCCCGCAGGCCTTTAAAGAAGACCCCGGCTATTCTCTCATGCGGGAGCTACAGTCTATTGAGCAGGATAATGCCAAATTTCTCAGAGCAATTGGTGAGCAGAGCCGCGATCTTGAAGCCTACCTAAAAGGACAGAATAAAAAGCTGGAGCTTATCGCTGCCAAAGTTGTTGAGCAGGAAGAACAAGCACCCGATCAACGCAAGCAACATATCTCGATATCCGAAGGTGGCCTCTCTATTCATAGCGAGACCGAATTGGCCAACGATGGTTATCTGGCCATCCAGCTCACCCTGCTTCCCAACCACCATAGTCTGGTGGTTTTTGCCAAAGTCATTAATTGTTCAGAGGCGCATCAAGGAGGCTATAATGTTGCGTTGAGCTTTACCCATTTAAAAGACAGTGACCGCCAATTGATTGCCAAACATATTATGCAACTGCAACTGGCGCGACGTAGACAAGAAACTGATGACCAATAAAAAAAATAACCACAGCCTGCTCCTAACCCTGTTACTGGCCAGCCCGCTATTGTTAGCGGAAGATGTGGTGGTACCCATCCATAGCCAGGGAGCTTATCTTGCTGATATTAAACGCCCGCAGCGCCAGCAGAGTAGTCAACATGTGATAGAACAATTTGGCGAGCCGCAGGTAAAACACGCTGCCACTGGCGAACCGCCTATCAGCCGCTGGGATTATCAAGATTTCGGTGTCTATTTTGAAAACGACCATGTTATCCATACCGTGCTAAAACATCGCCGGCAAGATCAAACGAACAACTAACCATTCCCGCTAATCTTTAAGAACCCAAACTATGAGTACTCACAGCAAAACCGACGACGTCCATATTGACGAACTGCGCCCCTTACTGCCCCCCGCCATTTTAATGGAGGAGCTGCCGGTCAGCGACAGTGCCGCCACCATGATCAGTCAGGCCCGCGATGATATAGCCAATATTTTTAATGGCAGCGATGATCGTTTATTAGTCGTGGTTGGCCCCTGCTCTATTCACGATACCGCTGCCGCGATTGAATACGCCAACCGCCTTAAAGCTGTAGTAGACCAGCATAAAGATGAACTACTCATCGTTATGCGAGTTTATTTTGAAAAACCAAGAACCACTGTTGGCTGGAAAGGTTTAATTAATGACCCCTTCCTTGATGGAAGCTTTAATATCAATCAAGGCCTGCGTATCGCCAGAAAGCTACTGATTGATATCGCCGAGATTGGCCTGCCTACGGGCTGCGAATTTCTCGATACGATTTCTCCGCAATTTTTTGCAGATCTGGTGTCATGGGGCGCTATTGGTGCACGCACCACGGAAAGTCAAATTCACCGGGAGTTAGCCTCTGGTTTATCTATGCCCATTGGCTTTAAAAATGGTACCGATGGCAGCACCCAGATAGCAATTGATGCTATTGGTGCAGCGTCACATCCGCACCACTTTTTGTCAGTGACCAAGCAAGGGCTTTCTGCCATTGTGACCACACGGGGTAATAAGGACTGTCATATTATTTTACGGGGCTCCAACAAAGGCCCCAATTACGATCATACCGCGATCAGTGAAGCCACTGCCCTGCTGGAAAAGAACAATCTGGCCATACAGTTGATGGTGGATTGCAGCCACGGTAACAGCAATAAAGATTTCTCACGGCAGCCCATTGTGGCACAGGATATAGGCCAGCAAATCAGCCAGGGTTCAACGGCTATCGCCGGGGTAATGATTGAAAGCCATCTGTTTGAAGGCAACCAGAAAAAACCTGAGGCCTACGGCGTCAGTATTACCGATGCCTGTATTGCCTGGGAAACCACTGAAGAGGTTATGGCAGGTCTGGCAGAATCGATACGACAAAGACGCGCTCTTTAGTAGACATTCACGGCAAGGGCTCTTATTCTCCCCCTTCAACCCTGACATGACCGCAACATAAAGTCATTATCTTAACAATAAAAGGAAAGTTGTATGTTCAAGTTTCTCAATTCGTTTAAACCGCTTAGCATAGCCTTCGCCGGCTTATTGGCTTTATGCCTTTCAAGTGCCGCGGTAGCTGGCAGCCCGACTCTGGACCGGGTGATCAAAAGTGGCGTACTTAAAGCCGCCATGTCTGGCGACCAACCACCCTTTAACGCGGTTAGCCGTGATAAATCGGTCATTGGTTTTGATGTTGATATGGCTCAGGCTATGGCCGGCGCAATGAAAGTCAAACTGGAAATTGTCGAAATGCCTTTTGGCGAATTACAGGCTGCGGTTAAAAGCGGCAAGGTCGATATGGTACTTTCCGGCATGGCGATTACCCCCGAACGCAGCCAGGCAGTTACCTTTGTCGGGCCTTATATGATGTCAGGCAAGTCCATGCTGGTTAGCGCGGCCACTCAAGCTAAAGTTAAAACGGGCGCTGACTTTAACAAATCCGGTATCACTTTGGTGGCACTGGAAAATTCTACCAGCGAAACCTTTGTGCAGCGTAAATTACCCAACGCCAACTACAAGGCAATCAGTAATTACGAAGAAGGATTAAAAATGATTGCTGCCGGTGATGCCGATGCCATGGTAGCTGATATGCCAGCGTGTAAACTGGCGGTATTGCGCAACCCCGGTGCAGGTCTGGCCGTACTTCCGCCTCTGTCTGTTGAGCCAGTCGGTATTGCGATAGCCAGCAACGATGCACAGTTTCAAAACCTGGTTCGCAATTACCTGAATATGTTTGAAAAAACCGGCTTGACTGCGCAGCTGCGCAAGAAGTGGTTTGAGAATGATAGCTGGATTGCAGCGCTACCCTAAGTAGTGATGATCCCGCACAAAAAAGCCCCGATACAATCGGGGCTTTTTTTTATGCGTATCGTCAGTAATTATCTCTGCAATCAGAACTGGCGATTACTACTAAAACGTTGAATTAACTTATCAACCACCCCGTCGGTGACATAAGATGCCGCCAGCCCCAGTTTTTCTTGCAGGGTTTTCTTGGCTTCAAAACTCACCGAGTAGATATTGCTATCGTGACGACGTGACATGAGATACTCATCACTGGTCTGGATATCATCGATTAAGTGATTTTCCAGTGCCCGCTTGCCGTACCAGATTTCACCGGTAGCCACTTCAGCAATATTGACCTGTGGACGATGCTCTGTGACAAAGCTTTTAAACAACTCATGCGTATCTTCCAGCTCTTCAACAAATTTGGCTTTACCCTTCTCTGTATTCTCACCAAACATAGTGACGGTGCGCTTGTGCTCTCCCGCGGTAAACATCTCAAAGTCCACATCGTTTTTCTTTAATAGACGGTGAAAATTCGGCAGCTGGGCAACCACACCGATAGAACCAATAATCGCAAAGGGAGCGGCCAGAATTTTAGTGCCAATACAGGCCATCATATAACCGCCACTGGCAGCGACGGCATCGACCACCACTGTCAGGGGAATATCTTTTTTAGTAATCCGGCTTAGCTGGGATGCTGCCAGGCCATAGGTATGGACCATACCGCCAGGGCTTTCCAAACATAATACGACTTCATCATCCGGGGTAGCCATGGTTAATATTGCCGTAATTTCTTCCCGTAAGCTCTCAACCGCTGATGCTTTAACATCACCATCAAAATGCAATACATAAAGACGCTTCTTAGCCTCGTCGTCCTCTGTTTTCTTCTTTTTCTTATCTTCTTTTTGCTTTTTCTTTAAGGCCTTGGCCTCTTCTTTTAGCTCGCTCTCATCTAACACTACCGCTTTAATGGCTTGCTCATGCTCTTCATAGCTGTCATTGACCAGAGTGACTTCAATCTGACCATCCTGCTCCCGCTTACCACGACTACTGGCCGCAATAATGCCTATAACAACAAACAAAATAGCTGCCACAACCGTAAGGGATTTGGCCAGAAACAGGCCGTAGTTACTTAGAAATTCCAAAGTGTTACCTCAATCAATTAGCCGCTTCAGTGCAGCAAAAGTCATTATTGTTACCCACAATCGGGCAATCTTGGAGGGATAGAAAGAGTAAGTCAAGATAAGGCAGGCGGCCCAAACGACGATAAGCGTATTATTGCCAGCCTTCGACGGCTTCTTTGGCGCGCTCATTGAGTGGCCGACTGACCAGACCGGTACTGGACAGACTGACGGAAAATAAAGCACCGTCATCCATCGGCAGATATGTCGCACTGCCATAGGAGGCATCCACTACGGACATATTTTGACCATATTCATGCAACCACGACCACATATCGAGCACACTTTTACTATTGCTTAACTGGTAGACCGTACGCTGTTCGCTATGCTCTTTTTCCAGCGAATAATAGCGGCCACTTAAGCGGTCCATACGATAACCCGGCTGCATTCCCATACCGGCAAAAAAGCGGTTCCATTTAATAATCCGCGCATCAAGCTGCCACAGATCACCATTAAGCTCATAGCTGCGCTCTACCCCATCACTATCAACCAGCGACACCTGGAAGCGCTGCTCATCCAGCCTGGCAAAGCTGATAGTCGCTATGGTCTCTTCTTTGCTGAGCTGTTTATAACTGTAAAAATCAAATGCTGCCAATGCCAACAGCACTGAAGCGACCACCAGCAGTAGACCCGACATGCCCCGAAGCCAGCCTAAAAACCAACGCCCTTTAAATAATAGGCGCCCCGCCGCTAAGACGATAAATAGTGCGACAACAATAATAATGCCAGCCAATAGGGTATAGGCCATAAAACATCCTTAATGATTATTCAGCAGTTTCCACGGCAAAGCCAAGCGCTGCCAGGCTCTCTTCAGCCACTAATAATATATCTTCGTTGACGGAACGGCTTGTTTCCAGTTCCGTTAAATAATACTCGAGACTAATCAGGGCATCGGCCAGTGTTTCCAGTAACTGGTGACGCTGCTCGCCCGGATTACGTTCGGCAATATGATGCTCGACAAAATCGTGACAGCTTTTTAATACTGCCGCAGCACGGTTGTAATTAAGCATATGCAAGCCGCCACGCACGGTATTTAATGTTGTGGTCACATTGGAAATATGCGCGACATCAAAATTGGAATCGACATAGGAGGTAATCGCCCGTTTGGCCAGAGCAATACCCGATTGCGCTTCTTCAATCACCAGCTGCTCGGCTTGTGCCAACTGGCTACTGGCAATAATCTTTTTACGGGTAATCGCTGTGGCCTGATTGAGGTCTTCAACCGTTAACTCACGTCGGTCTAACCCGCCCAGGGCACTTTCAATATAGAGCAAGGTATCGGCAACGCTGATAAAGTCGGCACTGCCAACATCGCTAGCATCGGACTGCCAGGCACGCACGATCTCCAACTGTTCAGTCAGCGTATCTTTAGGGCCCTGTAAATTCAGTACACTTAAAGTATCGGCCACTCGGGCAACGGTATCAATTAACAGTGACAGGTCTTCGCCATCAATACTGTTGTTTTGTGAACCGATTTCCAACACATCCTTGGCATTGCGTAATTCTTCACTAAGTACTTTGATAACCGACTCAATGGTATCCAGACTGGGGCCATGCATAGAGGCGCGCTGTTTGGCGATATCATCATCACTGATAGCCAGGCTGGGCAATGAATAGGCCTGACGCATAGCGGACATGGCATCACTGCTATAGCTGCTAAGCATAAGCATAAAGAGCAGGTCTTGTTTGAGCGATGCCGGAGGCGCTTGAGCCAGCCCCTCATCACCTTGACTAACCACCAAACGCATCAGCTTTTCAATATCGGCCAGGTTGCGTTTGCGGTTTAAGGTCATCTCCAGCTTGCCAGCCCCAAAGGCTTCCAGCACAGCACTGGCCAACTGCCAGATTTCTGCCTGACTATGATTGCCCAATAAGGCGACAAACCGGGCTACCGCTCGGGACATAAATAAATAATGAGGACTACTATCGGGCTCTTTAATCACCCCAACCAGGCCGGTTTGGTACATATGGCGCAAACGGGGCGCGGTGGCCTTTAGTAAACGCAGGTCAGGTTCGCTGCCAGCGGCGGCCATTAGCCCCATGGTGGGGATTTCACCCTGATAAAAATGTGACTCGGCCATTAACTCTGCGCGGCGGCTAACCCTTAACTCATTAACATAAGGGATCACCAGAATAGGCAGCTCAGACTGGCGGACAGAGATATATTCAATATAACGAGGCAACACAAATAAGGCATGGGTAAGCGCCTCAATCATGGTGTTAGTGGTTTTGCGCTCTTCATCCGCCATCACCGAGACTAGCAAAGCCATTTCATCAGCCAGCAGCGCCGCACCGGGATACTCTAACAGGCGAAAAGTACCGCCAACTTGTACCAGACACTCGTGACAGGCGTTGATATGTCCCGAGTTACTCTGGTCAATGGTATAAGCCTCAAATTCATTGGCGGCCTGGCTGAGGGTGCTACCCAACTCTTCCTGAATAACCCGCAGGGAATTAAGGTTAATGCTGACGTCTAGAGACACAGAGGCTCCTTTTTATTAGTAACGGTATACACAGCGTCGTTATTGGTGACACAAGTACTGCTCAGTATAGTCTGTATTAGTCAGTTATCCCGACTTTTTAATAACATTAACAGGTACTTGCATCACATAATTAAAGGCAAATCCGGCTATAAAGCCTGGTTTATCGGCAGACTAAAACAAGAAATTAAGCATTTCCCGGTTTAATTGCGCCAAATTCCCTGCAATTTTGGAAAAACCTATTATATTCAATGGGTAATGTATTTTATTCAACAGCCTAAAGCCCATTTTTAAGGAGTACCCCATGGCTCAAACCATGTCTCAGGCCCTTGTCGCCAATTTTCTTGGCCAGGCCCCCCAATGGTATAAAAAGACGATTATCGCCTTTTTAGTCTTGAACCCGATTCTTTTATATACCCTAGGGCCCTTTATTACGGGCTGGCTTTTAATACTGGAATTTATCTTTACCCTGGCACTGGCACTCAAGTGCTACCCACTGCAGCCAGGCGGTTTATTGGCCATTGAGGCCATAGCCATTGGTATGGCGCCCCCGAGGCGGTTTACCATGAAGCCCACAATAACTTTGAAGTACTCCTGCTATTGATGTTTATGGTGGCGGGTATCTACTTTATGAAAAGCCTGCTGTTATTTCTCTTTACCAAAATACTACTGGGCGTTAAATCCAAGAAATTGCTATCACTACTGTTCTCTCTGGTCGCGGCGGTATTAAGTGCCTTCCTCGACGCTTTAACAGTTACCGCGGTATTGATTAGCGTCGGTACGGGCTTTTATGCGGTTTACCATAAAGTTGCCTCCGGCAAGAAGCTTGATAACCCTCACGACCACAGTGATGATGGCGGCGTAGTTGAGTTCCACCGAGAAGACCTGGAAAATTTCCGCAGCTTTTTGCGCAGCCTGCTTATGCACGGTGCGGTAGGTACTGCCCTGGGTGGCGTGTGTACGCTGGTAGGCGAACCACAAAATCTACTGATCGCAGAAAAAGCCGGCTGGGACTTTATTGAGTTTTTCTTAAGAATGGCTCCTATCACTATGCCGGTATTAGTCGCTGGCCTGTTTACCTGCCTAATGCTGGAAGTCACTAAAACTTTTGGCTACGGTGCAGAACTGCCGAAAGCGGTTAGGGAAGTATTGGAAGAATTTGCCAAACAGGAAGATGCCAAGCGCACCACTCGTGATCGCGCCGCTCTACTGATTCAGGCACTGGTTGCTCTATTTCTGGTCGTTGCACTGGCAACACACGTTGCTGCGGTAGGTATAGTCGGCCTGAGTATTATCGTCTTGCTCACCGCCTTTAACGGTATTATTGAAGAGCATCAACTGGGTCACGCCTTTGAAGAGGCCCTGCCCTTTACCGCATTACTGGTTGTGTTCTTTGCCATTGTTGCAGTGATTGAGCAGCAGCATCTGTTTAGCCCCGTTATCAATGCCGTATTGGAAATGGATAATGATATTAGGCCGACCATGTTCTTTGTCGCCAACGGCGTATTATCGATGATCAGTGATAATGTATTTGTCGCAACGGTTTATATCAACGAAGCCAGAGCGGCTTTTGATGCCGGCACCATTACCCGTGCTGAGTTTGATACCATGGCTATTGCCATTAACACCGGTACCAATATCCCCAGTGTTGCCACACCCAATGGCCAGGCTGCTTTCTTATTCCTGTTAACCTCTGCCTTAGCCCCGCTCATCAGATTGTCCTACGGCAAGATGGTGGTAATGGCTTTGCCCTATACCTTTATTATGGGTGGCGTTGGTTTGGCTGCGGTTTATATCGTACTTTAAGCACTACGCTATGTTGGCGTTAAGGCCCAGCTTTAACGCCAACGATTATTCCCATCACTCGCTTTATCAATCTCCTGCAAGCGCACTTCATGCGCCGCCAACTCTTCACTATCTGCGGTAATTATTTTTAAGGCTGGACGCCCTGCCGCCACACGCCTGATCGAGGTATCCGCAGCACCACCTTCCTGTGAATCTTCACCGGCCAGCAATAAATTGGTTTGACCGCCGGTCATAAACAGATAGACGTCAGCCAGTATCTCGGCATCCAGTAATGCACCGTGTAAATCACGGGCAGAGTTATCGACCTCATAGCGTGAGCACAGCGCATCGAGACTATTACGCTGACCGGGATGTTTTTGCCGGGCCATAACCAGCGAGTCCACCACGGAGCAATAGTCTGCTACTTTGCCCGGACTTTTACTTTGCAGCAATTTAAACTCATGATCGATAAAACCCACATCAAAGGGTGCGTTATGAATGACTAATTCTGCGCCATCTATAAAGGCCACAAAGTCCTGCACAATCTGCTCAAACAGCGGCTTGTCCGCCAGGTACTCATTGGTAATGCCGTGGACTTCAATCGCCCCAGCCTCAACTTCACGCTCGGGATTAATATATTGATGGTAGTGTCGCCCGGTCAGTTTACGGTCGACTAACTCAACGCAGCCAATCTCAATAATCCGGTGCCCCTGCGAGGGCTCCAGACCGGTGGTTTCTGTATCAAGTACTACTTGTCTCACTGATATGCTCCTGATTTACAGTTGATCGCAACCCTGGTTGGCCAACTGGTCGGCAATTTCATTTTCACGGTGGCCACTATGGCCCTTAACCCACTGCCAGCTGATCTTATGGCGAGCTACCTGCTCATCCAATGCCTGCCAGTACTCGACGTTTTTAACCGGCTTTTTAGCCGCGGTTTTCCACCCCTTGGCCTTCCAGCCTTTTAACCACTCAGTAATACCTTGTAAGACATATTTGGAATCGGTATAGAGTGTCACTTCACAGGGTTCTTTCAGGGCTTTTAAGCCCTCGATAGCTGCCTGTAATTCCATCTTATTATTGGTGGTATTTTGGGCGCCACCACAGAGACTCTTCTCAGTAGAGGGCTGACCTTTTAAACGGATTAATGCCCCCCATCCACCGGGGCCCGGGTTACCGCGACAGGCGCCGTCGGTAAAAATTTCAATCTGTTTCAAGCAACATCCTCTTTATGCGATCATTTTATGCTTTGTTCTTATTGACTGGCTTATGCGCAGCACTGTGAGTCACCCCAGGCTTTACTGGAGACAAACCGGCAAAGGGCTTAGCGGCTTTTTTCCAGGACGGCTTTATCGGTGTCATACCCGCCTCTTCTTTGATCGCCGAGATCATATAAAAATTACCTAGCGGCCATTGTTTTAACAACCGCTTTAGCATCAGCTTATCACTGCGCTCCAACACGGCGGGGTTATGATAACCGAAATGACAGGACTGTGTTTCAAAACCCAACAGACTTAACCAATCTTTGATTCGGCGCGGGCTAATACTGTGATTCTGCCAGATAGAATGGGGCAATAAACGAGCAAACTGGCCATATAGCCCCAGCGGTGACCAGGGGTTAAAACCCAGAATAATGACATGGCCGTGAGGAATAACCACCCGCTGTATCTCGCGCAATAAGGCGTGGGGGGTGCTGACATATTCCTGCACATGATGCAGCAAGACAACATCCAGACTTTCACTGGCAAAAGGCAGCTGTTCAAAGTCGCAGCGGGCACTGCCATTGCCCAGCGGGTGGCAAGGGTATTTATTCTGCACCCGACAGTGCTCAAAGAGTTGCACACGGGAATCCACGCTTAGCTGTAACAGGTGATAACCAAAGCTGCTAGCCAGGGCTTCATCAATATGCTCACGTTGTCGTTGCAGCATCAGCTGGCCCGCCTCGCCATCAAACCAGCTTTCCAGCAGCGGTAATAACTGCTCGGTATCAGGCTGCCTTTTAAAACGGTTTAAAAAATCCTTCACTTCCTACCCCGGAATCATTAAAAGTTTAACGAGCTGCGCAAAGCGGCTTTTATCTTAACTGAAAATAGTTATTTATCCAGACTTAGGGCACACTTAGCAGTAACGAAAAAAGAGACGCTAATAATGATCCTTGTAAAACCTATTCCAGCCTTTGACGATAATTATATCTGGTGCCTCTATGACGATGTCAGCCATCAAGCCGCCGTCGTTGACCCCGGCGATGCCAAGGTCGTTATTGCCGCATTGGAGGCAATGAATCTTGAGCTGGCCGCCCTATTGATTACCCACCACCATTTTGACCATACCGGCGGTATTAATACGTTATTAGCTCTGGGGGATATACCCGTTTACGGCCCCCACAGTGAGAATATTCCACAAATAACGCAACGGCTTAGTCACGGTGAAACGCTCTCACTATTGGGGCTTGAATTTACCACGCTGGAAATTCCCGGCCATACCCTTGACCATATTGCCCTTTATTCTGAGCAGGCCGAAGGCGGCCCCATCCTGTTTTGTGGTGACACCTTATTTGCTGGTGGCTGTGGACGTGTCTTTGAGGGCAACCCCGGCATGATGCTGGCGTCGCTCAATAAACTGGCGGCACTACCCGCCAACACCCGAGTCTACTGTGCCCATGAATATACCCTGGCTAATCTGGCCTTTGCCAAAGCAGTAGAGCCCGGCAACCCGGCATTGCTGGCCCGCATCACCAGCGATAGCCAGCTAAGACAGCAAAATAGACCGACACTGCCTTCTACCGTTGCTATGGAATTGGCTACCAACCCTTTTCTGCGCTGCGACCAGCCCGAAGTTGCTGCCAGTGCTGCACAGCAGAGTGAACAAGCCTGCACGGACACAACGGCTGTTTTTGCCGCTATTCGCGGCTGGAAGGATAATTTCTAGCACCAGACCGGCAGATATTGACCCGGTAGAAATGCACCCATAGAATAGCGCCTCGCTGTATTAACAAGACCTAATAAAATTAATGAATACAAGTATTATCAACAATTTAAAAGATATTATTAAAGTAATATCTATGGTATTGCTGACGGCTTGCCAAAGCCTCCAACCTGAGCCAGCCACGCCAACGCCCCCCGAAGCGATAGTGATTGACCACGAAACGGCCAGCGAACTGATCGACCAGAACCCCTGGGAGTATTTTACCGATTACGGCTCACCTTATACCTGCCTGTACAGCGAAACAGAATCCAGTGCCAATGAACCGCTTTGGGCAACACCGCCCACCGTCTGGACACGTATCAGACTGGGTTTTCAAATGGATTACGCTATCCAGCAAAAGCGATTGGACGCAGAATTTAACTGGTACCAGCGCAACCCCGCTTATATGGCCAGAGTTAGCGAGCGTTCAAGACGCTATATTTACCATGTGACTGAGCGACTGGAGCAAGAGGGCCTGCCACTGGAACTGGCCCTGCTCCCTATTGTAGAAAGCGCCTATGATCCCTTTGCCTACTCCCATGGCCGCGCTTCCGGTATGTGGCAGTTTATCCCCGGCACCGGCAAGATGTTCAAGCTGGAGCAAACCTGGTGGTACGACGGGCGCAGGGATATTATCGATTCCACCGAAGCCGCCATCCAATATCTGGATAAGCTCAATAAGTATTATGAGGGTGACTGGCTATTAGCTCTGGCCGCTTATAATGCCGGACAAGGCAATGTGAATAAGGCCATCCGTAAAAACAAAAAGCGCGGCAAAGCCACTGATTTCTGGTCTTTGGACCTGCCCCGAGAAACCCGCAGCTATGTGCCCAAATTACTGGCACTGGCAAAACTGGTCGACAATCCCCAGCGCTATGGCTGTACCCTATTCCCTGTGCCCAATAGCCCTTACTTTGCCCAAGTAGACACTCAGTCCCAAATCGATCTGGCCCAGGCAGCCACTATGGCCGGTATCGATATCAATGAATTGTACCGACTTAACCCTGGCTTTAATCGCTGGGCCACCTCACCCAAGGGGCCCCACCGCTTATTAGTCCCCATGGCAAACGCCAAGCTATTCCAACAGCAAATTGCCCAGCTTCCCCCTGAGCAAAGACTGCATTGGCAGCGTTATACGGTAAAAAACGGTGACTCCTTGTTATTACTCGCCAAGCGCTTCAATACCGGTGTCGATACAATTAAGTCGATTAATAACATCCACGGCAATATGATACGTGCCGGTCAGTCGCTGATGATTCCGACAGCGTCAAAGGATGGCAAACACTACGCCCTCAGTGCCGAGCAGCGGCTTGCCACGATTCATAAAAAACGCACCGGCGGCAGTAATAGCCAGCAAATTTTTCATACGGTGAAAAACGGCGACAGCTTATGGACCATCGCCCGCCGCTATGATGTGACGGTAAAAAAACTGGCCCACTGGAACGGTATCGCCCCCAGAGATATGCTTAAACCCGGTCAGAAATTAAGTCTATGGATTAAAAAGCCAGTTAAAGCTCAGGCCTCGGGCCAGCGGGATGCCATTGTCAGAAAGGTGGGTTATAAGGTTCGCAATGGCGATTCACTGGCTCGTATTGCCAATAAATTTAATGTCAGGGTGAATGATATTGTGAAATGGAATGCGGTTAACCCAAAAAAATACCTGCAACCAGGCCAACGGCTGACGCTTTATGTTGATGTCACCAACGGCGTCAATTAACGACGCCGCTGCCTCGCCTTCTCCGCTAACATCGACAGGCTCATACTGGTCTGCTGACTAAAGTGCTCAAAGCTTTCATGCTGCTCGGCACTGATTGCCTGGGGCTTTTTTAGGCCTCTATCGGCAACGATCAAACCAATGGGCCGCGAACCGGCATAGACTGAGGATACCAGGCAATTATCGGTATCAATTAAGCGCTCTATCTTTTTATTGATTAAATGTCGCAGGTTACTCGTCACATCCCGGCGCAACCACACGTTCACCCGGCTATGCAGGCACTGGGCAAATAGATTGTCCTGCTCGGCCTTAATCGGGAATTGCATATCTGCACGCCAGTCATCGGTATTATCACCCAGCACATATTTAGCCTGCATACTGGTGACTTTGGGGTCGATCAGGCACAGGCAAACCCGCTCCAGCCCAATGCCACGATGGATACCCTCGACCACCATTTGGAATAAGGTATTGACGTCGACCTGCTGCTCCACCAACACGCCCATTTCCCGCAAAATATCCAGCTGTAGCTGCGGATCGGCCTTGAGCACTTTGGCCTCGGGCTTGACTTCCTGCTCGGTGGAACTGGGAATAAGGTGGCAGATTTTATTGGCACCGTAAGTCACGGCAACACTGGCGGCCTTCTCCGCCCCCTGCTCAATCATATTGCGCACATCTTCCAGCCCCAGACCTGAGAACAGCGAAGCCTTGACCAGCACATCGCGAAACTCCTGGGAATCCCAGCCTTTTTCTGTGGCCAGGCTGATCTCTTCGCCAAGTAATACCGCTTCTGTCGCCTGACTGGGGTGCCCCCCTGGCGAGAGAGCTTCCTGCAAGCGACTGCCCAGCTGCCACTCACGGGCAAGGGCAATAGTAATCTCTTTCATACTGGTGCCGAGCATTTCACTCTCTAGTTCCGCATCACCGGCACTATCTGCATCCAGCGAAGCATCGAGCCGGTCAACCGCATCACCGCGGCAACTCCAAAAAGCCATATCACCCACATGCAATAACAAGGCGGTAATAAATACTTCCTCTTCTTTCTCATTGCCACCGGCCTTGGTTAATAGATTTTCCGCTTGAACCGCCGTATGAAAACCCCGCGCCATCCACTGCAACATCCGCTCTTTAGCATGTTGCTTTAACAGCGAATCCACCATCATCACGGATAGGGAAATAGCTTTAATGCCTTGAAAGCCCAGCTGCACCACCGCACGGCTAATGGTAGTGATCTGGTTATCGGCATTGGGATTGTTATAGGCACTATTGGCAATACGCAGAACTTTTGTGGTTAAAGCGCTGTCTTTAAGAATAATCTCTGAGAGCTGACTGGCCGAACTCTCGCTATTTTGGGTGACGGCATTTAACTCCTGCATCACCCCGGATAATACGGGTAGCTGCACAGAGCTTAACTGCTTGATCCACTTCTCCGTGGATGGGTTGATACTGTCTGAATTTTGATCAGTCATTGCGGTTTTAAATCCTTAAACCTATGGTATTCCATAGTTAACTTGGGGGTTAAATCATTAATTAATAATGGTAATTAAGTTTCCTTTCAACAGTATAGACGCAAGTCTTCCATCCGACAGTACTTCTTGGTAACGTGTGAGCCAAAATACGTTGCTAAAACAATTATTTAGGCGTGCGAGTTGACTAGAAACCGCATAGCCGAGCACACAGGCCACGATAATCTTATGATCAGAAACCTATTAGTAGCTTTCAGCATTTACACTCTGGCTACTTCCGCCCTGGCAGCCCCCGACAACCACTCAAGCCTAATCCACGGTATTGCCATGCATGGCGAGGTAAAATACCCCGCTGATTTCCAACGCTTTGACTACACCTCGGCCCAAGCCGTTAAAGGCGGTACTCTCAGGCGGGGCCTGCAAGGCACCTTTGATAGCCTTAACCCCTTTATTGCCAAGGGCAGCTCAGGGGATAAGCTAAGCCTGCTTTATGACACCTTAACCGTACAGTCCGGCGATGAAGCGTTTAGCCAATATGGCTTGCTGGCCGAGCATATAGAAATACCGGAAGACCGCAGCTGGGTTATCTTCCATCTGCATAAAACCGCCAAATTCCATGATGGTGAAGCGGTTAAAGCCTCGGATGTTGTCTTCACCTTTAATTTACTGATGGAACAGGGTGCGCCCTTTTATCGCTCCTATTACGGTGGTGTCAGCACCGTTGAGGCACTTTCCCCCCATCAAGTGAAGTTCACCTTTAAAGACGGCGTTAACCGGGAGCTGGCCTTAATTATTGGCCAACTGCCGGTATTACCAGAGCATTATTGGAGCAGCCGCGACTTTAGTGCCTCTTCACTGGAGTTTCCTCTGGGCAGTGGCCCCTATCAAATCCAGTCCGCCGACGCCGGTAGAAGTATTGTTTACCAACGGGTTAAAGATTACTGGGCAGAAGACTTGCCGGTTAACCGCGGCATCAATAATTTTGACACCATACAAATCGATTACTACAAAGATGGCGTGGTAGTGCTGGAAGCTTTAAAAGCCGGCCGCTTTGATTTTCGCTGGGAAAATATTTCCAAGCAATGGGCCACCAGTTATACCGGCCCGGCATTTGATCAGGGCCTATTGCAAAAATCCATGATTGAACACGACAACCCGTCCGGTATGCAGTGTTTTTTAATCAACCTGCGAAAGGATAAATTTAAAGATAGCCGAGTGCGCCAGGCATTAAATTATGCCTTTGATTATGAGTGGTCTAATAAGAATTTATTTTATGGCCTCTATGCCCGCACCAATAGCTTCTTTGCCAACTCTGAACTGGCCTCCTCCGGTATTCCCGAAGGTCGCGAACTGGAGATATTAGAAGAGTTTCGGGGCAGCGTGCCAGACAGTGTATTTACCCAAACCTATACAAACCCCATCAGCGATGGCAGCGGCAATAACCGGGGCAACCTGCGCAAAGCAGCCAAGTTACTAAAAGAAGCGGGCTGGGTAGTCAAAGACAACCAACTGGTTAACGCCAAAACCGGGCAACCCTTTACCATTGAAATGATTATTTACGCCCCCTCTTCTGAGCGCATTGTTAACCCCTATGCCAAGGCCCTAAAACGTCTTGGCATTGTGATGACGGTTAAAAATGTAGAGATTTCTCAATATATTAATCGCATGCGTAGCTTTGACTATGACATGGTAACCGGCGGCATGGGCCAATCACTGTCACCGGGCAATGAGCAAATGGAATACTGGCATTCCAGTTCGGCGGATAAACAAGGCAGCCGAAACTATGCCGGCATCCAAAATAAAGCCATTGATAAACTGGTAGAGCTGGTCATCGCCGCCCCCAGTCGCGAGGAACTGGTTTATCGTACTCGTGCTCTGGATCGAGTGTTATTACATAACCATTATGTTGTGCCGCAATTTCATAGTGGTGCGCATCGCATCGCCTACTGGGATAAATTTGGCCAACCCGATATCGCCCCTAAATATGACTCCGGCTATAGCATGGGTTTAATGACCTGGTGGGTTGACCCGGACAAAGAAAAGCAACTTAACAACGCCAAACAATCCATCAAGCAGTAAGCGGGCTAACCTTACCTATGGCCAACTATATACTGCGACGACTGCTACTGATTATTCCGACTCTATTTGGGATAATGGTAGTTAACTTCCTGATTATTCAGGCAGCACCCGGTGGCCCCGTCGACCAAATGATCGCCCAGCTACAGGGCCTCGATGTTAGCGCCACAGCCCGTATTAGTGGCTCCAGCGGTGGCGATACCGGCCAGACCAGTGATGGCGGCAAGTATCAGGGGCTTGAGCCAGAAGTGGTCGCCGCTATTGAAAAGATGTACGGCTTTGATAAACCTATGTCCGAACGGTTTTGGGATATGGTCGTTAATTATAGCCAGCTCGATTTTGGCGATAGCTTTTTCCGCAATACCTCCGTGATTGATTTAATGATTGAAAAACTGCCGGTCTCGATTTCGCTGGGACTGTGGAGCACCCTGCTGGTTTACCTGATTTCCATTCCGCTGGGCATTCATAAAGCGATTAACCATGGCAATCGCTTCGATGTCTGGAGCAGCACAGTGATTACGGTGAGTTATGCAATACCGGGTTTTCTGTTTGCGATAATGTTGATTGTGCTGTTTGCCGGCGGCAGCTATCTGGACTGGTTTCCCCTGCGTGGTTTAAGCTCGGATAACTTTGAAGAGCTCAGTACTGTTGGCAAAATTAAAGATTATTTTTGGCATCTGGCACTACCACTGACCGCCTATACCATAGGCGGCTTTGCCACTTTAACCATGCTCACCAAAAACTCCTTTCTCGATGAAATCAATAAACAATATGTGGTGACTGCCAGAGCCAAAGGACTGGAAGAAAACAAAGTACTTTACCACCATGTTTTTAGAAACGGCATGCTAATTATTATTGCCGGCTTTCCCGCCGCCTTTCTCACCATGTTTTTTACCGGCTCCATGCTGATTGAAGTGATTTTCTCGCTGGATGGTTTGGGCCTATTGGGTTACGAGTCGGTTATCAACCGCGACTACCCGGTTATTTTTGCCACACTATTTATTTTTACCTTGATGGGCCTGTTACTGAAATTGCTCAGCGACCTGACCTATGTCTGGATAGACCCCCGGATTGATTTTGAATCGAGGGGTGGCTAAATATGTTGTTAAATAGCGATAATTTAAGCGCCATCAATCAACGGCGCTGGCTAACCTTTAAATCTAACCGGCGCGGCTACTACAGCACCTGGATATTTTTACTACTGTTTACCCTAAGCCTGTTTGCCGAGTTTATCGCCAACGATAAACCGATACTGGTGAGCTACGATGGCAGCTATTATTCACCCACGTTTTTCTCCTACCCTGAGACCACCTTTGGCGGCGACTTTGAAACCGAGGCGGAATATTCTGACCCTTATGTCGTTGAATTGATTAACGAGAAAGGCTGGCTACTATGGCCGCTGATCCCCTATAGCTATGACACCCATATAGCCGACCTGCCCACACCGGCCCCCTCTCCTCCCAGTCAACAAAACTGGCTGGGGACCGATGATCAGGCTCGGGATGTTTTTGCCCGGGTGATTTATGGCTTTAGGGTCTCCGTACTCTTTGCGCTGGCACTGACTCTGGGTAGCTCGGTGATGGGGGTAGCGGCGGGAGCTGTGCAAGGTTATTACGGTGGCACAATTGACCTACTGGGCCAGCGCTTTATCGAAATATGGAGTGGACTGCCGGTGTTATTTTTACTGATTATTCTGTCCAGTATTATTACCCCCAGTATCTGGTGGCTACTGGGTATTATGTTGTTATTTAGCTGGACCCAGTTGGTTGATGTGGTCAGAGCGGAATTTTTACGGGGCCGCAATCTTGAATATGTTAAAGCCGCCAGAGCTATGGGGGTTAGCAATCAGCTGATTATGTACCGCCATATTCTACCCAATGCGATTGTGGCAACACTGACCTATATGCCCTTTATTTTAACCGGTGCGATCACAACCTTAACCTCGCTGGACTTTCTCGGCTTTGGCCTGCCGCCGGGCTCCGCTTCCCTCGGCGAATTAGTAGCGCAGGGAAAAGGTAATCTTCACGCTAGCTGGCTGGGTATCAGTGCCTTTGCCATTCTTTCGATTATGTTAACGTTATTAGTGTTTGTGGGTGAAGCTGTGCGCGACGCCCTCGACCCAAGGCTGGTGAAATGAACCCATCCACTCCACTACTGGACGTGCAGCATTTATCGACGGACTTTATCCAGGGCGACAATACCACCCATGCTGTGATTGATTTAAGCTTTACCATCGCCGCCGGGGAAACTCTGGCTATTGTCGGTGAAAGTGGCTCAGGCAAGTCAGTAACCGCCCATTCTATTTTGCGACTGCTTCCCTACCCGGTTGCCAAACACCCCGGTGGCCAGGTGTTTTTTCAAGGCAAGGAGCTGTTAAATATCAAGCCGGATAAATTGCGCAGTATCCGCGGCAATAATATCAGCATGATTTTTCAAGAACCCCTAACCGCGCTTAACCCGCTGCATAAAGTGGGTGACCAAATTGGCGAAGTCATCAGCCTGCACAAACAACTGCGCGGCGAGGCTTTAAAACAGCGTATTTTAGAATTGTTGCAACAGGTCGATATTCCGGCAGAAAAAGCCAGTGCCTACCCCCATGAACTATCCGGTGGCCAGCGCCAGAGAATTATGATTGCCATGGCTATTGCCAATGAGCCCGACCTGCTGATTGCAGATGAACCCACCACCGCGTTGGATGTGACGGTACAGGCGCAAATTTTAAAACTGTTAAAAACCATTCAGCAACGTATGGGCATGGCCATCCTGCTGATCACCCATGACCTGTCCGTTGTTAAACGAGTAGCCGATCGCGTTTTGGTTATGCAACACGGTAAACAGGTGGAACAAGCCACCACAGCAGAGCTATTTAGCCAGCCACAGCAAGACTATACCAAAACCTTATTGGATGCCGAACCCAGTGGCGAACCTGTACCACTGGATGTACAGGCTGAGCAACAACCGCTGCTGGAAAGCAAAGACCTTAGCGTTAACTTTGAAATAGGCAAACGCTGGTTTTTTCAACAACCGACATTATTTAACGCGGTAAACAATGCCGCAGTCAGTCTGTTAGCCGGTGAAACCCTGGGGGTTGTTGGTGAAAGCGGCTCCGGTAAAAGCACTCTGGCCATGGCGCTGTTGCGTATGGTTGATTCAGAGGGAGAGATTAATTTTCAAGGG
The DNA here is from genome assembly GCF_002117105.1 of Oceanicoccus sagamiensis. Lineage (GTDB taxonomy): Bacteria > Pseudomonadota > Gammaproteobacteria > Pseudomonadales > Dasaniaceae > Oceanicoccus > Oceanicoccus sagamiensis. The sequence continues at coordinate 4,008,511 of NZ_CP019343.1, forward strand.
CAGACCATTAGCCAATACGATCAAAATGCCATGCGGCCGCTGCGCAAAGATATTCAAGTGGTGTTTCAAGACCCCTTTGGCAGCCTTAGCCCACGTTTATGCATTGCCGATATTATTAGCGAAGGATTAACGGTTCACCAACAACTCAGCGCTGCACAACGCGAGCAAAAGGTGATCGATATTTTGCAGGAGGTTGATCTTGACCCAGCTATCAGACACCGCTATCCCCATGAATTTTCTGGCGGCCAACGCCAGCGTATTGCCATCGCCCGGGCCGTTATTCTTGAACCAAAGTTAATTATTCTGGATGAACCAACCTCGGCACTGGATCGCTCGGTACAAGTACAGGTATTGGAATTACTTAAAAAGCTACAGCGTAAACACCAACTAAGCTATATCTTTATTAGCCATGATTTACAGGTAGTACGCTCCATCAGTCACCATACCATTGTAATGAAAGAGGGTGAGATTGTGGAAAGCGGTAGCAGTGAAGCTATCTTTAACCACCCTCAACAACGCTATACTCAAAACTTATTGGCAGCGGCCCTCTCCCCAACACTGGAGATGGATTAAAGGCTTTAACCCTATGGACTCCTCTAACAGCCTTTTTCAGTCAAGCTTTGCCGAACTGAGCTTGCAGCGTATACCACGTGCAAAACAGCAGAGCAATCCGCTTAGGGCCTGGGATGCCGCTGATGAATTACTGCTTAAACATCTGGCAGAGCAACAATTGCCCAGCAACGGGCAGAAGCTGTTAATTATCAACGATAGTTTTGGTGCATTAAGTTGCTCATTGGCCGACTATAGGGCCGACTACTGTATCAGCCACTGGAGTGACTCGTTAATCAGCCAACTGGCCTGCAAAGAAAATCTCGATGGCAACCATCTAGAAGACCGTATTGATTGGGTAGACAGTATCTCCAGCCCTAGCGGGCTATTCGATCTGGTATTAATCAAAGTACCCAAATCACTGGCACTGCTAGAGCATCAACTGATTACATTACAGCCCCATGTTACGGAAAAGACTCTGGTTATCGCCGGTGGTATGGTCAAATATCTGCAAAAGTCCTATCAGCAATTATTTGAACAATATCTGGGTAACACAACAACCTCACTGGCGGTTAAAAAAGCCCGACTTATCTTTGCTGGCACAGAAAAAACTACACAAGTTGCTCAATCACCTTACCCGCAACAAAACCACTATCAGGAAATTGACCTGCATATCAGCCAGCATGCCAATGTCTTTTCTCGGGACAAACTCGATATCGGCACTCGATTTATGCTGCAACAGTATCAACAGTTACCCTCTGCCAACAGCATTGTCGATTTGGGCTGTGGCAATGGCATACTCGGTATTATGGCCAAACGACTGCAACCAGAAGCCAGAGTCTATTTTATTGATGAGTCTTATATGGCAGTGGCATCTGCCCAGGATAATTATTTTAACGCACTAAATCTTGATAGCCAGCAAGAGCAGGATCGGCAGCAGTTTATGGTTAGCCACTGTCTGGAACAAACCCCTTTAACCGCTATTGATCTGATTCTCTGCAACCCGCCCTTTCACCAAAGCAATACCGTAGGCGATCAGATTGCCTGGCAAATGTTTCAACAGAGTTTTAAAGCGCTAAACAAGCAAGGAAGATTATGGGTGATTGGTAATCGCCATCTGGACTACCACAATAAACTTAAACGCCTCTTTGCTAACTGCAAGACGGTGGCAAGCAATAAAAAGTTCGTTATTTTAGAAGCGGTTAAACGCTAATATTAGTCTCTTTCAAAGTACTGCTTCATCGTTTGCTCACGCCCTTTCGCCGCATTAACAAAGCGATTGATTTTCTGTTCATAATAATAAAACCACTCGCCGGAACCACGGGTTCTACTGGCAGCACCATAGACCATCGCCTGATAGGCCTCTAAAAATTCGGTGTACTGCTCTTCGCTTTCCATCGACAATTCATACAAGATTTCAAACTTCTTATTGACGGTAAAAATACTCTCATCATCCATCTTACTTAAGTACTTACCATATTGCCCCTCTGCTCGGGACTTAACACTCACTATCTTCTTGGCAAAGAGCTCAACCCGGTTCTCGGGCTTTTTAGCTGTCATTGTCGAGGTCGTTTTATGGGCACTGGCCAAGGTAATCAGCCCTGCCACAAAGACAATCAGCAGCACCGGCATAAAGACAATCCCGACCCAGAGTTGAGTAAAGGATTTTCTCCTGACCATCTCGATCTTATCTTCCAGAGTAACTTCCTGGGCCTCTGTATCGTCTTTGTCGTCAGCCACTATTTTGCTCTCTTGATTAGCTTATCTAACTTGGCATTACGTTCGATACTTAAATCCTTTAAATCATCCAGCGTCTTATTGTGGATATCGAGCCATTTTTTAGAGCCTTTGCTCATAGCGGCAAGATCACTGGTGCCGGTTTTAATCGTCGTGACCAACTTCTGAAAATCCCGTTCGCGGGTCGATAAAAAGCCCTGATAAGGCGCCGCTTTCTCCAGACTACAGTCGCTGGCAATTTTATCTAACTGCTTGGTATAGGCAGTAATCTTTTTAAGCTCACTTTTACGAAAATCCGCCAACAACATCAATTGCTGTTCCAGTGCAATAAATTGCTCTTCCAGCGGGTCTTCCTCTTCAATCTGGGAGGCTTCGGTCAAGGCGGATATCCGCAAGAACATAACGGTCATCCCTGTAGCCATGACCGAAATAATAATGCCGGAAATGGCCATAGCAGCAATCATCAGGATCTTATTGGTCGCTGCCTGTTTTTCAACCTTCTTTAATAAATCTACCGGGTTGACCTCAGTCTCACCCTCATCCCTATCGTCTTCAGCCATTTATTCCTCCAGCTATGAAAGGGTTAGTCTCTAATCTGCCTATTTGCTATTTACACTCTATATAGTAAGCCAAAATCGCTAATTCACCACCAATCTGACGGTTGATTTTGCAACTCTTTTTCTAATAAATGCCTGGCTACAGCCAACAACTCCTGTGATGAGCCAAATTGCGATCCAGTAAGCAGGTATTTGCCGTTGATAAGAAAACTGGGGGTTGAGTTGATACTGGCCTTCTTCATCAAAGATCCACTAAACGCCACTTTGCGGGCAATCAGTTCCGACGCATATAAGGTATCAAATTGCTGCCTATCAATACCCTGCTCCGCAAACAGACTGGCAATACGCGTTTTGTGAAAGTCCACATCCTTACTGACCCGCAAACTTAAAATACGGGTAAATAGCTGCATATGAAAATCGTGACCCAATTGCAACTCCTGGGCAATATGGTAGGCATAGGCATGCACGACCATGACCTCACTCCAGATCGCTGGAGAACGCCCAACCAACAAGCCAGATGGCAGTGTTTTTTGCCAGTCCTGAAATATGGGCTCAAAACGCTCACAATGAGGACAGCCATACCAAAATATCTCAATAAAATTGGGTGAAGGGCCTTCAGAGAATTTAATCGGTGTATCCAATACGACAAATTCACTGTTAGCAAAATAGGTTTTACCATTGACCTCGATAAAACTTTCACTTTTTTGCTCACAGGCAAGCAACGTGGGCAGCAGTATAAACAGGGTCAAATATCTAAATATAGAAGCCATTATCGTTCTCTGGGTTATTGTTATTAATGATCAGGATCCGCCAAGCTAAACAATGCCAGCACCTCACAGTGCGAAGTTTGTGGGAACATATCAGCCAAAGCGATTCGCGCTAGCTGGTAGCCCCCCGCCACTAAAATATCAGCATCGCGATATAAGGTTTTTGGGTTGCACGAAATATACAATATTTTCTCCGCCGATGAATGCAGTAACTGCTGACACAAAGCCTCAGCGCCTGCCCTTGGGGGATCCAGCAATACTTTATTATAGGCCTGCGACCGTTTTCCACCACTGGCCATCAAATCAGCCACTTGAAAATCGGCATTGGCCAACTGATTAAGGGCGGCATTGCCTCTGGCCTTAGCCACCATATCAGCCACTAACTCATAACCAGTCACCGCTTTAACCCGCCTGGCAATGGGCAATGTAAAATTACCAATACCACAGAAGTAATCTGCAACGCTATCTTGCTGATTTAAGGCCAGCCAATCGATGGCCGCATCAATCAGCTGCTGGTTTATCTGCGGATTGACCTGAGTAAAATCCGTCGCGGCAAACTGCATGTTTAGCTGACTCTGCAAAGTATAAAATAGCATTGCACTACCTTGCCTGAACAGTAATTGTTTTGCTTTGTCACCGGATTGATAAAGCTCAAACAGCAAGTCCTGTTGATCAGCAAACTCTGCCAGTACTGCCTGATCTTCAGCGCACAATGCCTGCTTGGCTAACACCACAACTGCCAACTGCTGATTGGCAGCTTCGGTGATAGATAATTCCAGCAGGCTAGAACGTTGCTTTAAGCCAGCCAACACCGGTTTTATCCGGGGTAATAAAGCATTAATTGACGGTTTAACCACATGACACTCGGCAATATCCACCACTTGATGACTGTTTGCCTGCCGAAACCCCAATAAAAAATGTTTGCGGTCCGCCTTAATCGCAAAACGCACACGGTGCCTATAATGCAGGGCCTGCCCTAATAAGGAGTCATCAAACCGGGTGTCGCCCTGTAAGCCACTAAATTTGCTTTGCAGTGTTTTGCGCTTATAGTCACGTTGCGCAGTAGCGGCGAGGTGTTGCAGATTACAGCCTCCGCACTGTGAATAATACTGACATACCGGTGTTACCCGCTCAGCAGAAGCGTCTAACACCTTGACCACAACGGCTTCATCAAAGCGCTTATGGCTTTGCTGGTAATTGACTTCGACCTGTTCCCCCGCCAATGCGCCAGCCACAAAGACGGTCTTACCGTTTACCCGCGCCACACCACGGCCATCTTCAGCCAGCGACTCGATAGCCAGTGTATATTTTCCCGCAGGCACTTGCCGCCTCTTTGGCTTAAAGGTTCTTAAGGGTTTACTACTGGATCTGAATTTAGCCAAAAGCTGCCACCTGCTTAACGATCAATGGGGACGGGTAAAAACGCTTTATACTGCTCCACACACTGACGCTTTCGCTTAGCCAATAAAATTTCCTCTGAGCGGGAATGAAATACCAGCTTATTGACCTGCTCACAAGGTATGGATTTAAAATAAGACCAATCCCGATCCACCACACGCATTGATGGCTTGGGCTCATCCTGCTTATCAATAGCAAAGCAGTTACTGGTAAATAACAGCGTAACAAACAACCATCGAATCATAGGTCTAACTCGCACCAATAGGGATAATAAGTAAAATACAGGGCTGTCTTTATAACAAGCTGTTGCTCCAACCTCGCCGACAGCAGTTTTTTATAGTGGGCCAATTGATGCTGGTAATGCTCTATTTCACGGGCGACAAAATCCCGCTTCGACTCATTATCCTGCGGGCTTGATGTTTTATAATCAACAATCCATAACACATTCGCTGCATCAATAAAGCAGCGGTCAATACTATTACTTCTGACACTGCCATCAACGGTGGAAAGCAATGACAATTCGGCCAATGACTGGCTATGCTCAGGAGCAAAAAGCCAGCGTCCCTTTGCGTCAGTCAGCGTATTATCCACCGACCGTGTTATCTGCTCAATCGCCTGCGGCCATAACAGTTCGGGTAAATTGTGATAATGCAATAAGGCCTGCAACCACTGTTGCTGCTGTTGTTGAGTTTTTTCCAGCCAGCAATCCACGCCCTGTTTCACCATCACTTCAAACAGCCAGTGGCTAACTGTGCCAACAATCTGCGGTAAAGGATCAGTGACTGCCTGTGGAATATTTAAATCGTCACAGCCCTGCTCTGACATCGGCTCATCGTTCAGATAATAGTCTTGCAAGGGGTTGGGGAAGTTCCATGCTGGAGCGACCCAGTTAGCCCTCAGGCGTTGCAGCGATAAGGAAGACTGGTCAAAATCCAAACCAAACTGTTCGGCTTTTAAGTCTGCCACGGCCTCTGTCCACTGTACCTGCTGTTCCAGCACCGGCCAGGCACTGTGTAGCAAACTGTTTTGTGACGGCGGCTTAGGTAGATCGGTTTTGCTATCTTTTTCAGCAGTTAGCAAAATATGTAACTGTTTTATCGCGCGGGTAGCGGCCACATAAAACAGGCGCGTATTTTCTAAACGGGTACTCTGCTTTTGTTCAAAACGCAGATAACGATAAATGGAATCTTCTTCGTTGCCGGTGGCACCCAGCGGGCTCATAATCAAACCTGAGCTATGACCATCCGCCGATAAATATTCGCGCCACATTAATAGGCTTTTATCATCACTGCGTGGCTGTCTGGCCATAGCCGGCAGGATAACCCGATCAAACTCCAGCCCCTTGGCCTTATGAATAGTCATAACATGCAGCTGGCTATCGGTGGTTTGCGGTGCGGCATATAAACGCTGCACGGCCTGTTCAAATTCATCGATCGACGGTAATAGCTCGCCTTGTTGGTAATTCTCCAGCAGCTCAAAATAGTCATCAATAAAATCAAACTCACTGCGACTGGTCACCACAGCAGCGCCCCCCAATGCCATCCATACACCTTCAACCCAGCTGCGGGCAGACAGGCGATAACGTTGCTGGTAAGCAGCGCTCAAGATGGGAATAACGGCATTTAATCGCTGGCGGCCATGGGCGCTTAATGGGGCAAGTAGCTCAGGGTCTTGCATCGATGACCAGATGGAATAACGCCTGGAAAGCGCTAACAAGGCATGTAGGTCTGTATTATTTAACCCCAACCAGGGAGTTCTTAATAAGGCCGACCAGCTAATACGGTCTGCCGTATTAAACAGAGCCTTGGTCAGGCTTAATAGATCGAGGATAGGGCTATAACTGGCCAGAGGGTCAATATCCGTTGCATTCCAGGATAAGCCTGCACGACTTAAAGCCGGGATAATATCCCGCAGATGACTGCGATTACGCACCAAAATGGCAATACTGGCCCGGGGGTTTTCAGCCTGGCTGTGCTGAACTAACTGCACCACTCGTTCCGCCTCCTGCAGGCGGGCATCTTCACCCATAAAGCCTTCAACGGTGATCTCGCTACCGCTATCACTGGCGTTAAACGCTTCGGCATGCTCAAACGGCACAGCACCCCGGGATAAATTTTCCAGCAATGGAAACGCCTGGCTAAAGGTACTATTAATCCAGCTGACAATAGCCGGGTCCGAGCGAAAGTTGACGGTTAGCGGTAAGTCTTGCAACGGAACACCATTAAGCCCTTGCGCTCTGGCTTCCAGAAATAAGCCGACATTGGCTTCCCGAAAACCATAAATGGACTGCATGCCATCGCCAACAATAAATAAGGTGTTAGGTTTTTCTGGGTTAACACTGTTGTATTCTGACCACCCCTCTAACAAACGATCCAATAAACGAAACTGTGGGCTCGCCGTATCCTGAAATTCATCCACCAAAATATGGCAGAGCTGGTGATCCAGTTTCATCGCCAACTCGGTAGGACTTAGGCCGTCCCCCAGCGCCTGCAAAGCGGCCATGGAAATTTCACTATAATCCACCTCACCCTGCTGCTGAAACACCAGCGTAAGTTGTGCCACCAGGGTTGGCAGTAAGCGAGTTAGCGCCGCTAAAAGCTGCCACTGCTGTTGATCAAACTCCGCATCGGGCAAGTGACGCAACTCTAGCAACAGGGCTAATAAAGCGTCATTGTCATGAAAACCTTTTAGCAGCTCAACGTAGTTAGCCTTTAAGCTTTTAGCCAGCGCTTTATCGCCGTCCTGAGTTTCCGTGGGAAAACCGGCGCGCTTATCCACCGTTTTGCGCCAGCTATTGGATTGGGTCAATAACATATCGGCAATGGCGCGCCACTGGCTTAGCGCGACGGGGTCATTGGCAGGTAATTCGATAATGCCCGCCAAGGCGCAGATCGGCGAATCACTCTGCTGCCACTGCATATTACAGCCGGCATAATCTAATAGCGGCAGTAGTTCAGGCGCTATAGCTAGTAGTTCACTGTAAAGCTGCTCTAACACATCGCTAATCAACTGCTGCAAACTGAGCTCCAGCTTCTCCTTGGCCGTCTCTGGGTCACTGGAAATACCGATATGGATTAACCACTGGTCACGCCGCTGCAATAAGCCAATCAATAAGCGCTCTGCCTTAGCCATATCGTTATCGACATGGGCCATTAGCAACATCAGGTCATCAGCAAAATAGGTATTCTGCTCCAGTTGCTGTAGGAAATTATGGACTGCCATTTGATAGAGGCGCTGGGAGCTATCACTAACCTGTGGCTGGGCGCCGAAATTAGAGAGTATCGGCATTTGCCGTGTCAGGCTGGCACAGAGGCTATCAATGGTCTGCACTTTTAAACGGCCGGTATTTTCCAGTAAATGCCATTGGCACTGTTGGTCGCGGTCCAGCGCATCTCGGGCCAATTGCCAGGTCAGTTTTTTATGGGCCTGCTCGGGCTCCGGCGAACTGGCGGCAAATCGCAATGCATCAATAATACGATGGTGCATTTCTGCCGCCGCTTTACGGGTAAAGGTTATCGCCAATATGTCTTCGGGCTGGTCGGCGCTGGCAAGTAATTTTAATACGCGCTGGCTGAGTAATTCGGTTTTACCGGAACCCGCTGGCGCGGTTACACAGACTGAATGCAGAGGGTTTAGCGCTGCCAGGCGCTGCTCATTATCAACCGGCAATATCATAATGCTTCTACCTGCTGGTGGTTGATTCGGCAGGTGCTACTTAAATCACAGTACTGACAGGTTTTTGCCGGCGCCTTGGGGTCTACTGTGGCCTTGCCTGCCATAAAGTCCTCCGCCAAAGCGGACAGGATTTTTTGCCAATGCTGCTTAAGCTGCGACCAACCCATCACGCCGGCATCGGTTTTGTATTTTTCTTTCCATTGCAGCGCCGCCTCTGGAGAATCTTCTGCTCCAACCCCTTTGATAGCACTGCCATCTGCACGAATCTGAGCAAAGGCAATACCGCCGACAGTGTCGCCACCATTATCTGCCAACATACTATAGAGCGGCAATTGCGGCTCATCAGGACGATCGCCCCACCATTTGTTAATAGCGGTATTACCGGTTTTATAATCGATAATCACGCTACTGCCATCTTCCAGAGTGTCGACTCGATCGATGCGGGTTTCCAGCGTTAAATCTTTAACATGAAAGACTTGCCGGGCTTCGGTTGCCGTTACCGTAAAATCAGCACGTTTTTTTTCAATCCCCAGCCAGGCCAGCAGCAAAGGTTGTAGACGCTGCTGTTCCAGTTGCTGGTTACGCTCCCCCAGCCGATGGCTGAGTTTTTGTGAAAATTCATTGAGGGTATAGCGGCTGGTTTCCTGACAAAGCTGTTTAAGTTGATCGTCAGACAAATCCAGTAAAGCCTGCTGATTTTTTAGTTTCTGCCAGATCAGCTCCAGCGCGCGGTGTAAAATAGAACCCCGGTCTGCGGCATTAAGCCCTAACTCGGGCTGGGGCAAGGCGCGTAAAGCTAAACGGTGCGTAGCAAAGGCTCTAAACGGACAGGCCGATTGACTGGCAAATAGACTGCTACCGCCGCGAACTTTTTCGCCGGCAGACAGTACTGGTGCCAGGCCCGCATCAAATCCCTCCAGGGCCTGTGATTCAAAATGACGACGACGGATTTCACTCAGTGGTACCAGAGCGTCCAATGAACGCCCCAAAACCCTCTCAAGGCTGCTACGGGGGTAGGCATCAAACAGGCTGCTAACACTGGCAGGGTTATCATCAATAACAGCGGGTGAACTGACAACAATATGCTGCGCACTGGCGAGAAAGCGCTGGCTGAGATTTCTGGCAAACCGTAGCTCACGCTCGGCGCTTGCATGGGGCATGCCCTCTTGCCGCTGCAAGGCAAAAGGCAACAACGGATTGGGGCTTGGGGCAGGTGGCCATACTTTTTCTGACATGGATTGCAGCCATAAATGACTAAACTGCAAACCGGCCGCTTCCAGCGTACCCAATATTTGCAAGCTGGAGTCAGCGCTTTGCGGCTGAAAAATATGCCGCGATAAAATACTGCGAAGCGCTGTCACCGCTTCGCTATAGCTCATGGCACCGGTCACAAAATTAAGCGAGCTAAATTCCGTTAATATTTGCTGCCACTGGCTGACCTGTTGATACTCGGTACTATCTAAGCGCCGTTGCCCGGGCCAGCCCAGCAGGTCTACTACTTGCTCAAAGGTTTCACGCCACTGCAAAGCTGAGCGTGATTGACCCAGATTATGACTGCGCGATAATTCGGCAATAGCCTGAAGCTTTGTTACAAACGGCCAGGGCTCAATCTGCTCTGGCGCTATGCCCTGCTGCTCTGCTTCATGCTGTTGATAAGCTATGGAAATTTTTTCAGCCAGTTGCCGAAATCTGGCAACCGACAGCTCGAACATTCGCTCTTCCCGCACTGCCAGAATTAAACGACTGAACAATTCCTCGTCGTTCACATCCTGAGCATAAAAAGATGACTGGCACAGAGTTTGTAAGGTATCGATATCAACTGTTTGAAAGGCCAGTGACAGCGCATTTATAGACGCGCTAATAATCGGCGCTTCGATTAACGGGTAACCCGCAGAGAAGTTAAACGGCATATTACGTCTTGGGCTTGCAGCACCGAGCTCATCTAAGGGCTGGTTATAGGCTGGATCAAACACTTCCAAGAGTACACGGTGTACGGCCTGTCGCTGCTGCGCCAGATCCGGGATAACAATAGCGACACGGGCCTGTGGTGTATTTTTTAGTATGTGCTTGGCCCAAACCGCAGCGGCCAATAACTCCTGCTGGCTACTGTCGCACTCCACCACATTAACGCTAGCAGCCTCCGACAGTGGCGAATACTCGGTATAACCACCCGCACTCTTCATTAAGTGCTGATGAAGTGGTGTGATATCTTCAAAGCCAATCGCCAATATGCGCTCTTCCTGGGCCAGTACTCCCTGCGTAAACGCCTGGATAACGCGCTCGGTTATTTTTGCTGAGGGCAACCAGTGATGGTTTTCACAGCGCTGCTCAAATTGGTCAACCCACTGCAATAATACTGCTGCATCTTCATCGGCAGTCAGTTGCTCTCTGAGGTCTGCTTGACTGAGGTCCTGACGCCAATCGATCAGTGTACGGTAGGCACTGGCGGCCTGTTGTGCGGTAGCTGATGGGCGTAATAGTGCTGCCCCCAGGTTAGAGCCAGCAACAATTTGCTCCCATAAAGCATGCTCCTGCGTGGCGGTCAGTGGCTTGACGGTTAAAGCCAGAGGGTCGGCGCGGCCCAGCAGTTGCTGCCAACAGCGGTCAATCCACTGACTGATGGAATACACCGCCGGTGCGTCAACAACCGGGGCATTGATTTGCCCGCAGGCAATGGCATAGGCGGTGCGAATTCGGCTAGCCAGACGCTGGTTGGGGGTCAATATCAATTGACCGGCCGCCAATGGCTGCCAGATTGGCTTTACATCAAAAAATGAGAGTTGTGGAGGCATGGTGTTTTTTATGGCTAACGTGGATAAATTGTAACCTTCAGGCGGCTAAATACATAGGTTTTATAGTGACTACTGCCGCTTTTTCTAGCTTGGCTGCACATCTGCTGGCCAGATCGGCTACAATACTGGGCTAGCTTGCTTATTGGCCGACAACAGGCCGCTAACCACACAGACTAACGGCTAAGAATTTCCGGGATAAAGAACCATGAACGACAGCTCCATCACATCACAAGTAGATAATTTAAACGTGGAATCACAAGAAATCCTGATTACCCCTGAGCAGCTCAAGCAAGACTTACCCATGTCCGCAGCAGCGGCCAAAAGTATTGCCGATAGCCGCGAGGTGATCCGCAATATTCTCGACGGCAAAGATCACCGCTTATTTGTTGTGGTGGGCCCCTGCTCTATTCACGATGTTGATGCTGCTTTGGATTATGCCGCACGGCTTAAGGAGCTGGCCGCTGAAGTTGAAGATACGCTGTATATTGTTATGCGTGTCTATTTTGAAAAACCCCGTACTACCGTTGGTTGGAAAGGATTGATTAATGACCCGCACCTGAACGATACCTTTAAAATTCAGGAAGGGCTGCATATTGGTCGCAAACTATTATTAGATGTAGCTGAAATGGGCCTGCCTACTTCTACCGAAGCCCTTGACCCGATTTCACCCCAGTATATGCAAGACTGTATTGCCTGGTCAGCTATTGGCGCTCGCACTACCGAATCACAAACTCACCGCGAAATGGCCAGCGGCCTTTCTTCTGCCGTAGGGTTTAAAAATGGTACCGATGGTGGCTTACCCGTGGCTATGAACGCTATTCAATCGGCCAGCAAGCCACATCGCTTTTTAGGTATCAACGGTGAAGGTCAGGTTGCTGTTATCCATACTAAAGGCAACCCTTATGCCCATGTGGTACTGCGCGGTGGTTCAAAAGGTCCAAATTATGACTCAGTCCATATTGAGCTTACCGAGCAAGCTTTGGAAAAAGCCGGCGCTGCCAAGAATATTATGGTGGATTGCTCCCACGCTAATTCCAGCAAACAACCTTCACTTCAACCTGCGGTAATGGACGATGTCAGCAACCAGATCGTTGGCGGCAACACCTCGATTGTTGGTCTGATGATCGAATCCAATATTAATGAAGGCAATCAGTCAATTCCGGATGACTTATCGCAATTGAAATATGGTGTTTCGGTGACGGATGGCTGTATTGACTGGGAGACTACCGCTACTGCCTTACGCACTATGCGTGACAAAATCAAAGCGGTTTTGCCAACACGCCGGTAAGGCAATTAACGATGTGGCCGTGGAATTTAAGCCGCGCCACATCGTCTTATATAGCCCGACAGAAACGCGTCTCTCGTCGGACATAAATATCAAAACCCCCTTCAAGCTTGGCAAACACTTCATCCCACCGTTCACCAGTAAACGCTGCAGCCATCTGCTCATTGCGCTGCTCCATAGAGTCCCATTCAAGTATCCAGGTCACATTGGCCGGCCCGACAGCATCCATCGCCTCTCCTAACACTTCGACTTCAGTATTGTCATTCAACCAAAACCCAATCATTGGTAACTGCTGTTTTAAATAGGGTACGGCAATATATTCTGCCCAGTGCTTATAGGCTGAATAGGCATCAGCAGCGATATGGTAGTTACGAATTTCAATCATTGTTATTCCTTAAATAAAAAGACCGCCATAAGGCGGTCTTTTGTTTAACACAGTCTTTTAAGATTAGAACTTGGCAGTAAACTCTACGCCGTAGTCTTCACCCATTGAGTACTGACCGAAGTTTTCGATACCTGAGATAACCACAACACGGCGGGTTTTCTCATCAGTCAGGTTGCGAGCCCAAGCACTGATACGGTAACGCTCGTTAAACTCATAGTCGATAGACGCATCAACTGTTTCATGAGACTCCTGCTTTCCTACGTCAGCATTTAACAAAATGGTGTCGTAGTCATCAGTCCAGCGATAGTTCAGGTTAAATGCCAGATCACCGTTACCTACTTGCATAACGTACTGCGTACCGGCACTGAAAGTCCACTCAGGAGCGTTACGAAGATTCAGGTAAGAGTAATCCTGCTCACCACCACCTTGTACCAACTCAGCTTCGAAGTCAGAGTATTCTGAATCAAGGTAGCCAATAGAGGTACGCGCACTCCAGCCAGCAGTAACTTGAATTTCACCTTCAAATTCAAAGCCCAGCATTTCAACATCGGCAGCGTTAACTACAGAGGTATTACCTACATCTTTGATAACCTCTTCTTGCTTATCGCTGTATTCTGAATAGAACAAAGTCGCATTAGTAATCGCACGCCCATCCATCCAGGAACCTTTATAACCCAGTTCAAAAGTATCTACGTATTCGGGCTCATACTTGCTATCGAGAGAGAAGTCAGAGTTACGACCGAAGAAACCACCACTCTTGAAACCTTCTGCATAAGAGGCAAAGACCATGGAGTCATCATTGAGGTCATACTTGACGCCAATTTTTGGAGAAAACTCAGACCAGTCATCCTTGTCTGGATAATTGATAACAAGATCTTGCTGACCGCCATCGGGAGTAGCCGTCCAAACGGACCCATCTGGCATAACTGTACGCTGTTGAACAGCATTGAAGTCTTTCTCTTCATAGGTGTAACGGGCACCAACTGTTAGAGTCCAGTTGGGAGCAAAAACCCAGTCACTCTGGAAGAAGGCCGCATAGGATTCAACATCCTGACTCACATCAGAAATAGCATAGGCATCTCTTGGAGTTGGACCATAGTTAGGGAAAGACTGAACTGTGCCTAGCGGGAAGCCAAGAACAACATCCAGGTATTTATCCAACCAGAAAGGGAAATCATAAGACTCATAGTCTTGTTGAAGCTCTGACTCCCAGTAGTAAAGACCAGCCACGTAATTGAAGTTGTCATTAACTTCAGCAGAGAAACGAATTTCCTGACTTAACTGCTCAAACTGCTTGTTGTTAACAACATTGTTAAACTCAACAGCACTGGCATCAAACTCAGAATTGGTTGACTGATCAAGGTCACGATAACCTGTAATAGCTGTTAAAGTGCCTCCAGCAACATCCCAATTCATAGTCAATGTATAAGAATCTGTTTCAAAATCAGACCAGTTGCGGCCATTCATTGTACTGCGAGTTGGGCCACTGGCATCTGGTGTACAACCTCTTGGATCACCATCAACAAGGAATGGCACAAAGCATGCAGCTGTATTGGCATCATTAAAGTTTGCCCAGGCACCGGCATCCGTTTCATCATCAGTAAACTCATAAGTGAACTGAATATCAAAACTATCATTAACCTGCGCTAAAGCAGAAAAGCCATAGCTAGTGTAGTCAGTACCGCCTACATCTTCATTCAGGTTAACATTTTTGACATAACCGTCGCTTTCCAGATTAGAGCCAAAAACTTTTAAACCCACTTTATCTTCAATGATGGGCATATTCAGCACACCTTTGATTTCTTCACGACCATAGCGCCCAACATTGGCAGACACTTTACCGCCCCATTCCATAGTAGGCTTGGTGCGCTGAACATTGATAACACCACCGATAGTGTTTTTACCAAACAGTGTACCCTGTGGGCCACGTAAAATTTCCATACGCTCGATATCAAAGTTATCCAGCACCTGGCCGCCATTAAAGCCAAGATAAACACCATCTTGAATAATACCGATCGATGGATCTAATGTTTGTTCTGTTTCCTGATAGCTAACACCACGCATAGAAATAGCAGCACCACCGGGAACACCCATTACGGAGTCAACAACCAGGTTAGGTGCAATACCTTCAATATCTTTTAGATTTTGAATGGTTGAGCGCTCTAACTCTTTTGTTAAAGACGTTACAGCTACAGGAACATTCTGTAGAGATTCCTCACGCTTTCGCGCGGTGACCATAACTTCTTCAAGCACCAAACTTTCTTGCTGCGCAAAGGTCATTGTAGACATAACACTGCTAGTAGCTAATACAGCTAAGCCAGCAGCCCCTGTTGTTAATCGTCTTTTTATCATTGTTGTCTCCAGATTGGTTTTTATAATGATTAAAAATCCGCAATCGACAGGCAGATAGGCCGCCGACCGCAAATGGGTCTCACAAAGTTTGTAGCAAAATAATGGAGTAATAAGGAAAGAGTGTGCTGCTGTGAACGAGGACGGAGCATCGTCAGGGTTATAAACCCTGATAGGCAATAATTATAAAACGCCGCAATGACCATAATATGTCTTAACAGCATGTTTCCCCCGAAACATTATTATATAAATTGTTATTGTGTTCTTTGGGCTGAACTAAACATCGAATGCTGATAACTAAACGCATCCTACATCCCTTCAATATATATAGTAAACAACTATTTATAAATATTATTAATAATGCTAAGCACCTAACCAAAAGAGCTAAGGCTATGCATTCATCATCGCTATAGCGCGCTCAGCCGCTTCAGGAAATAAGGCAATATTACCTGAAGACCAATGCACATCTAACTGCGATTTACAAATCTTCCACTGGCCATCAACCTGACGATAATGATTGGTATATTCACCCACAACGGTTGCGATATCATCCGGCCCAATCACAGGGAACGACGGGTCTTTTAGTACGATATGGTCAGCGGTTAAATACGCTGAGCAACTAACAGAATCACCATCCACCTTAACCCGGTGGTTAGTAATAGCATGCTTGGTGCAATTAAAACCATTAATTGCTGTTTGCAAAATCACTAACCAATCATCGCCTTTGCGAGGAATTTCTGGCGCTCCGGTAGGTGCACTGATATCACCGTAATCAATATAAACCTCATCACAAAAACAACTGCGAACCAATGCCCAGTTTTTTGAATCCAGCCCTTCTGCATAGGCGTTATAATTTGCGATCAACTCGCTTTGTAATTGCAGGTCAGTTGTAGATGACATGATTTACCCTTTATAAAGTAGTTTTGTAATTATTCTTATACGTATTAGTACGTAACTGCTAAATCATTGATTAATGCTTTGGCACGACGCCTTCTGTAATAGTGGTAGTGTTATCGACAACCATCTCTGCACCATTAACAGACTTCGATTCATCGGAGGCTAAAAATAAGGCCATATTGCCAATATCTTCTGGCTCTCCCACCCAAATATTGCTCATAGCTTCTGCCACTGCCGGATCATTCGCCCGCACAATATCAACCATACCGCTAAGCATAGGGGTTGCCATATTGCCCGGGTGAACAGAATTACAACGGATACCATAACCTTCCTGAGCACTTAAACAGGCAATGGATTTGGTCATGCCACGAATAGCACTTTTGGAAGCAGCATAGGCAAAAATCATCGGCCCGCCCTGAATACTGGCGGTAGAACACATATTAATAATAGAGCCACCGCCATTGTCTTTCATAACACGCACGGCATGTTTGCAACCAAAGAAAGTACCATCGGTACCTACGGCATTTATTTTTCGCCACATATCTTCGGTGGTTTGTTCAATGCTGGCCAACTCCACAATACCCGCAGAATTTAGCAGCACATCCAAACGGCCATGTCTGGCAACAACATCATCAATCAGATCGATCCAGGCTTGCTCACTGGTAACGTTTAAAGTGGCAAACTCAGCACGGGGGATTTTGGCCGCTTCCGCTTCACCCAGCTCACTGTTGATATCCGCCATAATCACCGTAGCGCCCTCTTCTGCCAAACGCTTGGCCGAGGCCAAACCTAAACCTGAAGCACCACCGGTAATGATTGCGATTTTATTCTCTACTCTACCCATAGCTTTATCTCTTACTTATTATTCTACTGATCGTACTGGTTAAGTTCTGCAATGCTGACGCCCTGATCATAGTTAGATTGGGCCTCCTGCATACCCTGTCTTGCCTCATCACTGACAACCAGACTAACGAAGGTTTCCTGTTCAAAAGCCATGGCTTTATCTAACGGTAATACTTCGCTGGCATTTAATATGGTTTTCAGCCCCGTTGTCGCGGCATTGGATTTGCTAGTAATTTGCCGCGCCCAGTCCAAAGCCGTTGCCAGTGCAGCGCCCTTGGGCACAACACGGTTAATGGCCCCTAAATCAAATAGTCGCTGAGCCGAAGCCGCTTTACCTAAAAGCACCATTTCATTGGTTAAGGTACGGCCTGCCAAACGGGATAAACGGCTACAGCCTCCTATCCCGGTAGTTAAATGAATATTGATCTCGGGCTGGGCAAAGCGAGCCTGCTGCTCTGCGATTCTGAAATCACAGGCCCAACCCAATTCAGCACCACCGCCCGAGCAATCACCGCTAATGGCGGCAATCGTGATGACTTCCGGCCGGGCCAGTTCATCCAAAGCGGGGAACCAACCTCCCGCGACTGCCGTGGTATCTTTACCAGCGACGGTATTATCAAGATCCCGAAGCCAGGCATGCTCCAGCCAGTGCCCCTCCAGGCTTGAGGCTAATATAATCACCCTGGCACCCTGCTCCCGGCAGGCTTTTAAGGCTTCAGCTATTTCCGCAATGGCTGCCCAGCAGAGCTGGTTTTGGCGCTCGGCATCGGCAAAGCCAAGCACCGCTATCTGCGGCTCTGTCCATTCAATGGTTAGCTGGTGGCTCAAGGCGAGCGATACCTCTTATTTCATGGGCTTTATTGCTACTAATCCCACTTGCATTAATCTCTTGGCATGATACCTTAGCAGAAAAACAGTCAGGACGTACTGTTTATAATAAAAAGTTTAGGCACAGATAGCAATACACGAATGATAGTAAAAAGCATTAATTGAGGTTAAGTAGCAATGAGCGATAAAGATGTAGAAAATTATGATGATGTCACCATGTATGGCCTGACGGCCCAGAAGGAAGAGGAGCTGCTGCTTAAGCAGAATGAGCTCACCTTTATCTGGACCAATAAAGCCGGCCACGGCATGGGCGTGACCATGAGCTATATATGGCGCAAGGGCAGTATCTGGGTAACGGCCACGGAACAGCGTGCCCGCATGAAAGCCCTGGCTCGCGACCCCCGTTGCAGCGTGGTTATCTCCAGTGCCGGTACCGATATCGATGTCAGCCAGTCAATTACCTTTAAAGGCAGTGCTATTTTGCACCGCGACCAAGCCACCAAAGATTGGTTCTACCCTGACTTTGCCCGCCATGCCAATAGCCCGGCCCCCACCCCGGAAGCCTTTGTAGAGTTTCTGGATACCGAAGGCCGAATTATTATTGAAGTGATACCGGAGAAGTCGATTAAATTTGATGGTGGTATGATGCGGGATAAAACCTCTGAAGCGATTAATAACCGCTAGATGGTCATTCCCGCGCAGGCGGGAATGACAGCAATACCGACATAATTTTAATAAGGTAGCAGCCATGGTCGAAACCAAGAAAACCTTTTGCCGATTTTGTCATGTCTTCTGCGGCTTGGAAGTCGATATTGAAGATAATACAATTATTGCTGTACGCGGTGACCACGACAACCCTGTCTCCGAAGGCTATACCTGCCCTAAAGGGCGCGCGGAGGTTGAGCGTATTAACCACCCGGAACGGGTCAGACAATCACAGAAGAATGTCGATGGGCAGTTTCAGCCGATTGATACCAGCACGGCGATCGATGAAATAGGCGATAAGCTACGCCAGATTATCGACGAGCACGGCCCGGAGTCTGTGGCTGTTTATGTCGGCTGTGGTGGCCATCGCACGGCATCGGGCGGCCCCTGGTATATCGATAAGTGGTTGCGCTCGTTTAATTCACACCGCCTCTACACTTCAATGACCATTGACTCACCCTCTTTGATTATTGCCTATGATCGTCTTTATGGTGGCCCCCTACCACTGACCGTTTTTGATATCGACCATGCTGACAGTGCGATGTTTGTGGCAACCAACCCTATTGTGTCGCACCAGTGGTCAATGCCTCAATCCAACCCGGCTACCCGGCTGAAGAAAGCGTTAAAGCGGGGTATGAAAATGGTGGTGATTGATCCACGGCGATCGGATATTGCCGATAAGGCCCATATCCATTTACAGGTTAAACCCGGCGAAGATGCCACCTTGTTGGCCTGCCTGCTGCGGGAAATTATTGATAACGACTGGTATGACAAAGACTATGTCGCCAACTATGTCAGTGGCTTTGATGAGCTTTGCACTGCCCTTAAACCCTTTGACCTAAGCTATACCGAACAACGTACCGGCTGCGCCGCCGCCGATATTACTGAGGCCGCCAGAATTTTCGCCACCGCTAAAAGTGGTGCTGCGGTTTCCGGCACCGGTTTGCATATGGCGCGCCATCAGAATCTGGCCACTCAGTTAGTTATGACCTTTAATGCACTCTGCGGCCGCCTGGACCGCCGTGGTGGCATGACCCATATTCCCGGCACTCTGGCTCCAAGGTTGGCTCCCGCCGGTGAAAGGCAGCCGTTTCCGATTTCGCTGCGCACCGAGCACCGCTCACGGGTACGGGATATTCAAGGGATTGTTGGTTTATTTGGTTATCAGGAAATGCCCACCAATACCCTCACCGATGAAATTCTTACTGCGGGCAAAGGCCAGATCAAAGCGCTGATTGTTAATGGCGGTAACCCGGCATTGGTCTTTAGTGATACTAACACTACGATTAAGGCGCTTAACAAGCTCGACCTTCTTGTGGTCAATGATTTATTTATGTCTGCCACCGCCAAACATGCCGACTATGTTATGGCGATCAAACACCCCTTTGAACGGGTTGATATCCCCATGCTGGCAGATACCTTTACCCCCTTCTCCTTTCAGCAGTACAGCGAGAAAATGGTTGAGGCGGAAGATGATGTTATTGAAGAGTGGGAATTTTTCTGGCGTGCTGCCCAGCGTATGGGGGTAGATTTTAGCCTGCCCGGTGTGGCCTCCGATAGCAACCCATCCGCTGACGATATTATTAAGGGGCTAAGCCCCACGGCCCGAATTCCTCTGGATGAAATAAAAGCGGCCTCTCCCAGCGGCCAGGCCTACGATAATAAAATCACCGAAGTCGGCGGTATTATTCCAGATATGATTTGCCACGATGATCGACGCCTTGCTGCAGGCCACCCTGAGGTTATTAGCGAACTGGCGGAGGTTTATGCCGAGCAGGTTTTTGACAATGGCAGTTATACCAGCCAGCAGGATTTTGAGTTTCGTTTAATTACTTACCGCATGCGTGAGGCTTATTGCACCACTGGACAAAACTTACCCAGCCTACAAAAAAAGCGCAGTTATAATCCCGCACTGATTAACCCTGATGATATGCAGCGTTTGGCTTTAGCGGACGGTGACCTGATTACGATTGAAAGTGGCCACGGTAAGATAGAAGCGATTGCCGAAGCTAATAATACAATGGGTAAAGGCACTGTCGGTCTTGCCCATGGCTGGGGTGACCCCGCAGATGATAGACCTGTGCGGGAAAAAGGCAGCAATGTGCAATACCTTATTCCACGGGATATTGATTATGATAAGTTGACCGGGCTCGCCCAGCAGAGTGCGATAGCGGTGAATATTTCAAAATAAAAAAGCTCCATAAGGAGCTTTGTCTTGAGCGTTAGGCTTATTGTCTGCGCTTGATAGCTGCCAGCCCCAGCAAGCCCGAGCCAAACAGCCATAAAGCTGCGGGGACCGGCACTACCGCTATCGAAGGTAAAGCGGGCAATGCTTCTTGCGGTAAACTAGCCAATGTAGCCGACATCACCAGATCCGCATCTGCAAAACCCAAACCGTCGCCCAGATCGAATAGGTCGTAGTCTCTAAGTACAAAGGTTCCCGGCACAGTATCAACGATACTGTCAAACGCCAGGGCAGAAGGTATATTTAAACTGACGGAGGAACAAATAAGCGTCTCCCCTTCGCAGGCAGTCACCACTTCTAAACCCGCACCACTGCTAAGACTGATATCACCATCAACAAAAATATCCGCTGTACCAACAAGACTATTAACCGTATTAACAACAGTGTAAGTAAATGAGTCACCAATTACCTGACCTTCACCAACAATTGTTGTAGTATCGTTAACAAAAGTCGCTGTCCGTCCTACGACTCTGGACTCACCAATAATATTATAGACAGTACCTAAGTCACCTCCACCTTCAGAACCATCACCGCCACCAGATTCATCGTGACCACCAGCACTCGCTATTAAAGGGGAAATTAGAAGAGCAGAAAAAACACTAACAAAAAGAAAGTTTTTCATTGGGAATCAATCCTTTTTTATAATTATTAATAAGCACACCAAGGGTATACTTGACGCCAAACAACCTAGAGCCATCTAAGTTGTCGTGACCGAAAATCACTTTGCAATAAAACGGGGAGCTTGTCCAGCCAAGCACAAGCAAAGCCAAACTTATACATCCAGAGAAAATTACTTAGACAAGTAACTCATACCCTCTTCCAGACCTCTAACGGTAAGTGGGTACATATGCCCCTCCAACAACTGGCTGGTTAGATCAATAGAATGGGTATAATTCCACTGCTCAGGTGGCACCGGATTTATCCAAATCACTCTTTCATAGGTTTCTTTTAAGCGCCTCATCCAGACCTCACCGGACTCTTCATTCCAGTGCTCAACACTGCCACCGGGCTGTAGAATTTCATAGGGAGACATAGAGGCATCGCCAATAAAGACGACTTTATAATCCGAGCTGTATTTGTGCAGGATATCCAACATATTTAAACGCTCAGTATGGCGGCGAATATTATTATCCCAGACCGATTCATAAATAAAATTATGGAAATAGAAATATTCCATATGTTTAAATTCAGAACGGGCGGCAGAGAACATTTCTTCGCAAACTTTGATATGCGGATCCATGGAACCACCGACATCAAAGAAAAGCAGTACCTTTACCGCATTGTGCCGCTCCGGCACCATTTTAATATCCAGTAAACCGGCATTGCTGGCGGTAGAGCGAATAGTGTCATCCATATCCAATTCGTCTTCTGCACCGGTACGGGCAAACTTTCTTAAGCGACGCAGTGCGACTTTGATATTGCGGGTGCCCAACTCAACATTGTCATCGAGATTTTTAAATTCGCGTTTTTCCCAGACCTTGACGGCTTGCTTATTACGGCTCTCACCACCAATACGCATGCCCTCTGGATTGTAGCCACCATGCCCAAAGGGGCTGGTGCCGCCGGTGCCAATCCACTTGTTACCGCCCTGATGTTTTTTCTTTTGTTCTTCGAGGCGCTTTTTAAATTCTTCAATCAGCTTATCTAAACCACCCAGCGTTTCGATTTTATCTTTTTCTTCCTGAGTTAACTGCTTGGTAAATTCCTGACGTAGCCAGTCTTCAGGAATCATTGCCTCGATCACATCTTCAAGGGTTTCCAAATCACGGAAGTAAACCCCAAAGGCACGGTCAAAACGATCAAAGTATTTTTCATCTTTAACCAGAATAGTTCGGCTCAGATAATAGAACTCATCAATATCGGCAAAGGCAAGATGGTTTTTCAGCGCCAGAATTAAATCCAGCAGCTCTTTAATAGAGACTGGTACACCGGCTCTTTTTAGTACCTGAAAGAAACTGACCAACATAGCTGATAACTCGATCTATTTAGTTGCGCTGTTCACGACGATGCATAAAGGCCAGACGCTCCAGCATATGCACATCCTGCTCATTTTTCAGCAGTGCGCCATAAAGCGGTGGAATCGCTTTGCTATTGTCATGATTTTTCAGGATTTCATTAGGAATATCGTCGGCCATTAATAATTTAAGCCAATCAATTAATTCTGAGGTTGAGGGCTTTTTCTTCAGGCCTGGAATAGAGCGAACATCGAAAAATAGCTCCAGCGCTTCGTTAACCAGATCCTGCTGAATATTCGGGTAGTGCACATCAACAATACGACGCATGGTGTCGTGGTCAGGGAAGTTAATAAAATGGAAGAAGCAGCGACGCAAAAAGGCATCGGGGAGCTCTTTTTCATTGTTACTGGTAATAATAATAATCGGGCGGTGTTTGGCCTTGATGGTCTCACCGGTCTCGTAAACAAAAAACTCCATTTTATCGAGCTCGACTAACAGGTCGTTAGGGAATTCAATATCGGCCTTATCGACTTCATCAATCAATAATACAACCTGCTTATCGGCATCAAAGGCTTCCCACATTTTGCCTTTTTTGATGTAGTTGCCGATATCGTGAACCTTGTCATCACCCAGCTGCGAGTCACGCAGACGAGAGACCGCGTCATACTCGTAAAGGCCCTGCTGGGCTTTGGTAGTGGATTTGATATGCCATTGGATTAAGGGCATGCCCAGAGATTCGGCCACCTGCTCTGCCAGCAGGGTTTTACCTGTGCCGGGCTCACCCTTGATCAATAGCGGGCGCTGCAGTGTAACGGCTGCATTGACCGCCAGTTGTAAGTCTTCAGTTGCTACGTAGGAGTCGGTGCCTTGAAACTTCATATTAAAACCATGCTGATCTTGAAAAAGGCCGCATAGACTAACGATTGTGGGCTATATTGGCAAGGTGATAGTAGGGCTTTTAGGGTGGGCAATAACGGTCATTAATCAGGGAAATACCCGCTGGGTATCCCCCTAAAAGCTGTGTTTACTTGTCGTCGTCACTACCGGGGTCGATATCAATCGCATCATCGGGCAAATCGAGGATATCATCCAGGTCTTCAACTTCATCGATATCGTCCTCCGGTGAAATAGGATCCTCTTCCAGTACGGTATCATCCAGGTCGATATCAACATCATCTACATCCACCTCGCCGACATCCAATAGCTCGGTATCCAGCTCTTCGATATCCGCACTATCGTCCTCAATCTCTATATCGAAGTCATCGCTCTCTTCTACCACCTCGGCCACTTCTGGCTCCGGCTCCGGCTCTGGTTCTGGTTCCGGTTCTGGTTCCGGGTCTGGTACAGCAGCGACTTCAGGATCAGCTTCTTCTGCCTCATCCTCATAGTCTTCATCAACGTCAACCTCGTCATCTCCCTCCAGAATATCTGAGCGGGTATTACTGCCTTTAACCATTTTATAAGCAAAGAAGCCCAGTACCAGCACCAAGAGGTTGCCGAGGCCGATAGCCCCATATAAACCCATCTGTGCCAAATCCATACCCTCTTCGACAATGACTTCCTGCTCTGCAACAGGCTCTGGCTCAGGAGCTGGAACAGGTTCGGGTTCGGGTTCTGGCTCAGGTGCTGGTTCAGGCTCGGCCACAGGCTCTGGCACCGGCTCGGTCACAGCACTGATGGTCTGCCCGGCAACAGGGTGTTCTATCTGTAGTGTTTGCGTTTGGCTGGTAAAGGCTTCACCGTTATTAAGCTGGCCATTCACGATAAAGTTAACTGCGTAATAGCCTGCGGTATTAACCCCTTCAAGGTCTAACTGCCAGCACCGGTCACCTATCGGGCTGGCCTCAACGGTCTGCTGGCTACCGTCGGGCAAGGTGATACTGGCCGTGGCACTGCTGCTATTGCCATCGATATTATGGTTGCGAGCAAACAGGGTCACTTTATGGCTGGGCGGGTTGTCCTTGGTACTGCGGTTACGCAGATCAAATGCCTCCCTTACCGCCAGTGTTTGCTGCTGCTGACGCTGGAAGGTTTTGCCATTGGCTTGCACAACAACATCATAAATACCCACGGCTTGCAGCACATCGAGGGTGGAACGGAACTGGCCATCGACGGGTATGGGGTCCAGCTCGGATAAGGAAAATTGCCACTGCTCGCCATCATCTCTGCGACTGACCGTAAAACTCATATCGACCAGGTTTAGAAACTCAGAGCGATCAATAATAGCGCCCTGCTCCATCAAGGCAGCGACGATATCTGCCTGGTCACCGACAAAATTGCTCTTCGCCAACGGCTGCACTTTTAAGCTCAGGTTACTCACGATGGTAATACGGCTATTGGGCTCTAAATCAGCTTCTATAGCCCAGTCACCGGTTTCCGGACGCTTGACGGTAATCAGGTCATAATTGTGCTGCCGAAACCAACTAACATCTGCACTATGCTGAGCCTGGGTGTAACGCTGGTTAGTGGGGGAAATCAAGGTGGCCGCTTCCGAGCCCTGCTTGCGGAAGATTAAAGCGGTAAATTCATCAATACTGCTATCAACGGTAAAGCCATTATCTTCCAGCGGCAGCTGCTCGGCGGGTGCAGCGGCATCAAATGCCTGCACAAAAATCTCGGTAAGGTCTTCCGCCGTTTCGGCCACGGCCGCCAGGCCATCGGTCTCTATAGCCAGCCGCTCCATCAGTTCCTGATCGGCATTTTGTGACAGCGCTACCGTATGAATAGTGACACCGGCGTCACGCAGCGTCGGCAGGATATCGTTAATAATTCGCTCTCTGGCCTGAGCGTTTTCAGTTGCAGACTTTGCCACATCCACCATGCCATCGGTGAGTAAAATCAGATGTACTTTATAGCGCGGATCAAGATTGGCCACATCATCCACCGCTTTTTCCAGCGCTGCCGGGATATTGGTACGCAGTGCCACGGAGTTGATTTTTTGCGCCTGATTAAAGGCAGCGCTGCGCCAGATCTGATCAACGGTTTTACTGGGAACCAGGTTATTTACCCACTGACCAAAGGTCCATACACCGGCCTTTGAGCCTTCAGGAAATAGCTGGACTAATAATTCAAGGGCGGGACGACGCAGGTTCTGCGGGTCGTTTTTCTTCATGCTGCCGGAGATATCGATAATCACCCTAACATCAGGGGTTAGTTCGGCATCAGTGATAGAGAGACTAGTGGTATTTTGCGCAACGGAAAGGCTTCCGAAACCAAGGCTAACAACCAACAAGACAAGGCGAGTGATCTTCATACAGGCTTAATCCCAGTATCCACTATAATATTCAGTATTAACAAATAGTTATAGCAGATATTTCAAGATTAACAACACACTGCAAAGCGCTTGCAAAACCCCGTGTCTAAGCCTTGTTTTGGCCGTTGTTTTGCAGCCTAAGCCGATATAGCCGCCAAACCACCGACAGGCAGACAAAGACCAGCATCATGGTAAAAATAGGCCACAACCTTGGTAGTGCGGCATCAAGCCCCAGATTTAGCCCTTCCATAATGGCGGCCATAAAGGCTGGCACCCAATAACCCTGCCCCGGCTCAAGGGGCACCGGTGTAATCAGCAAGGCAAGTAGCAGCAGCTGGATCAGGGTTTTAATATCCTGATTTTTGAAGATGCTTAATACTCGCCACAGCAGTAATTGTGCCGCCAATACAGCAGCCAGATAGATCCCCCAGGAGAGGTAATAATCGTTTGCGGTTTCCATCGCCAACCTATTTGATATTGTGTTGTTTATTCAACCCAATGAATAATATGCTCTTCCATCCCATCGGGATGCACATAGTCTTCACTTAAGGCACGGCCCTGAATCGATACACCACTTTGGTGTACGGTATCTTTACTGCCTGAAATTAATGGGTGCCAATCCTCCAAGGGTTTACCTTCGGCAACCAGCCGGTAAGCACAGGTACTGGGCAGCCAAAAGAAATCAGCGACATCTTCCGGCCGCAACCAGACACAATCGGGCACCAAGGTATTGCGCTGCTGGTATTCGGTACAGCGGCAGTTATCGTCCATATAACGGCAAACTACCTTGGTATAATAAACCTCACCGCTATCTTCATCTTCCAGTTTATGTAAGCAACATTTTGCACAGCCGTCACAGAGCGACTCCCACTCCGAGCTGGTCATTTCATCGAGTGTTTTTGTTTGCCAAAATTCGGGCTGCGGCTCAGTCATGGTTACATCTTGCTGTTTTTTTCATGGAGCTTTTGCATCTCTTTATCGGGCTGCGGCGGCATCTGTAGAAAAAAACCCTGCTCTTCAAGACCCGTCAGAACCTTCTCTATATCCACCCGCGCCAATACCCGCTCGGGGGTTAATACCAATGTCATTGCCTGCTCAGGCTTGCCAAAGCGCTTTAGCAATGCAGCGGGCACCCGTTGTAAATCGTCCTGCTTATCCACATAAAGATACATGCCTTCATGTTTTGAACTTCGATAGATGGTGCAGATTTTTTTTGTGGTCATCGCAGCTACACACCCTCTTTGGCTAAAATCGCCAGCAGCTCATCACCCACTACCGACTTTCTCCAGCCCGACAAGGTGTCAGGTAACTGATAGCTGTCACCATGAAAACCAGAGCGCAGCAGCGACTCATAATCTTTTTTTCTGGCCAGTAACTCCGGTGCCATATTTAGCTGTTCGGCCCGCTTGGCAACATGAGCCTTTAAACGCTTCATGATAGTGCCATTGGCAGGAGGCAAAGGTTTGGGCAAGGCCGGCGGCAGCTCAGTCTTAGGCAAACTCTGACCCTGCTTAATCAGCTTGAGCAAATCATCCCCATTATTACGCACGGTCTTGGGCCCTATTTCATCAATACCCGACAAAGCACGGATACTATCCGGCTGCAGGCGGGCAATTTCAAAACAGCTTCTATCTTTTAATACTCGACCCCGTGGGCGATCTCGGTCGCGGGCTTTATGCTCTCGCCACTCGACAACCAACTGCAAAACACCCAACTGTGCTGCTGATAATTTCCACGCGGATTTAACTTTAAGATAGTGATTGCGGATGGCGTCGGCCCCACCATAGCCATTGATCAGTTTGTTGCACTCTTCCTGCAACCAAGCCATACGCCCCTGTGCTTCCAGCGACTCACAAAGCATTGTATACATGTCAGGCAGATAGGCCACATCCAGCGCGGCATAGTGAATTTGTGAGTCGGTTAATGGCCGCTGCAACCAATTCGAGCGGGTTTCACCTTTGGCTACATGGATTTGCAATAGCGCCTCCGTCATCGCCTGATAGCCAAGGCTAAATCCCAAACCATTCATACCGGCGGCAATCTGGGTATCAATAAGCGGTGTCGGCAGCACACCCAGCAAACGGTCAAAGACTTCCAAATCCTCACTACAGGAATGCAGCACTTTGGTAATTGCAGGGTCGGTCATTAAAACCTTAAAGGGACTAAAATCGTCGATCGGCAAAGGGTCTATCAGAAAGCAACCACTGCCATCAGAAACCTGAATCAGCGCACCAATGGGATAGAAGGTATCCGTACGAATAAATTCGGTATCCAAGGCCAATACCGTAGCCTTTGACCACTGCTGGCAAAACTGCGCCAAGGCTTCATTGGTATCGATATAAACCGGGTGATCAATTTGGCGTGACAGCATAGAACCTACTTAGTATTTTCGTTAGTCGACAACACGGCGGCCATTTAAGGCATGGGCCAGGGTACCCGCATCGACATATTCCAGTTCGCCACCTAAAGGCACACCGTGGGCAATTCTTGAAACCTCTATCCCCATGGCCTTAACCTGGTCGGTGATATAGAAAGCCGTTGCCTCACCTTCTACGGTTGGGTTGGTGGCAAGAATGACTTCTTTAATTTTTTCATTGTCTAATCGTTGTAATAAATCACTGATGCCAATTTCCGCCGGACCTATACCGTCGATCGGTGAAAGGTGCCCCATCAGCACAAAATATAAACCCCGGTAAATACCGGACTGCTCAAAGGCAAAAACATCCGCCGGTGTTTCTACAACACAGATAATGGATTTATCACGCTTATCGTTTTCACAAATCGAACAGCGAGGCTGCTCGGTTAAAGTACGGCAACTACTACAACGACCCACACCGGAGAGGGTTTTTTCTAATTGTTCGGCCAGTTTAAAGCCGCCCTCGCGGTCACGCTCCAGTAAATGGAAGGCCATTCTCTGGGCCGACTTGGGGCCAACACTGGGTAGACAACGCAAGGTTTCTACCAACTGATCGATTAAGGGGCTAAAGGCCATTCCTTAAAACGGCATCTTAAAATTGGACAGGTCAACGCCACCGGCCAAACCCGACATGGCATCGCGGTTGGTGTCCTCCACTTTGCGCACCGCATCATTAACCGCAGCGGCCAGCAGATCTTCCAACACGTCTTTATCTTCAGACATTAGGCCCGGATCAATACTGACGCGACGCACATCGTGACGACCGGTCATCACTACTTTTACCATGCCCGCACCGGATTCGCCCTGCACTTCTTTATTGGCCATTTCTTCCTGCGCCTTTTGCATCTGCTCTTGCATCTGCTGGGCCTGTTTCATAATGTCATTAATTTTCATTGCTTCCTCGTTACGGTCTGTTAAACCGGCTCTACACTATCTTCCACCAGCACGGCGGCAAAGTCGTTAATCAAGGTTTGTACGTTGGGGTCGTTTTGCAGATCAACCAAGGCCTGCTGCCTGCGCTCTTTAATTAAACGCAATTTTCGACCCGATGGCGTTTCTACCTCTACCGGCTTGACGTTGATAGTCAATTTTATCGGGGCATTTAAAGTGACCGATAAATGCTCCTGAATACGTGCGGTATAGCTGTCGCTAAACAATGTCGCATTGCCTTCATCCAGATCCAATACCAGCTTGTCGCCATCGACTTGCTTGAGCACACAATGGGAGGCGATATTACCAACGACACCGCCAAAACCCAAACGCTCAAACAACTGGTTCCAGCTCGACGGGGTAAGCTGTGACAGCGTGATAGTCTCTGTGGCTGGAGGAAGCGTTGATTCCGGCTGCTCTAACGGCGGTGGCGCAACAGGCTCTGGCTCTGGCACAGCAACAACCACTGGCTTGGGGGCTTGTGCTGGCTCAGGCGTTATTAGAGGCTCCGGTATTGGCTCTGGTATTGGCTCAGCTACAGACTCAAGCTGAGCTGCCACTGGCTGCCCAGCAAGCTCTTTAACACCCGGTCGCTCAGCTACCGCGGGGGGCGTTGCGACCGGTTCAGGCTTTTTTACGGGTTGTGGCGCCTCCGCAGACGCCGCGCTTTGGGTATTTTGTACACTGGCCTGGGGCAGCACCGCTATCCCCGCAGGCTTAAAAGCCAGCATTCGTAGCAATACCATTTCAAAGCCACTACGCGGGTCCGGTGACAGCGGTAAATCCCGGCGGCCATTTAAAGCCATTTGATAAAAGAGCTGTACATCTTCAGCCGCTATACGCCCCGCCAATTCGGTGACTCGCTCGCGGTCGCCAAAGCTATTATCGGTGGCATCTGGCACGGCCTGAGTAATGGCAATGCGGTGTAACAAGGTAAGCAGCTCTTCGAGGGCCGCGATATAGTCCGGGGCATGTTCTGATAATTGGCTAACCGCAGCCAATACCTGGGCACCGTCAGCGGTGGCCAGTGCATCGATAATATCGTAGACCGCCGTCTGATCGATGGTACCCAGCATATTGCGTACATCGGGCTCTAACAATTTACCCGAGCCAAAAGAGATAGCCTGATCGGCCAAACTCATGGCATCACGCATGCTGCCATCGGCAGAGCGTCCCAATAACCATAGGGCCGCCTCATCAAAGCTCACCATCTCCTGCTCTAACACATGCTGTAAGTGGCCAACGATGCGCTCAGGGCTCATATTTTTCAGATTAAACTGCAAGCAGCGGGACAAAATAGTCGCAGGCAGTTTTTGTGGATCGGTAGTAGCTAGCAGGAACTTAACATGGGGGGGCGGCTCTTCCAGAGTTTTTAACAGCGCATTAAAACTGTGGGTGGAGAGCATATGCACCTCATCGATCAGGTACACTTTGTAGCGGCCCACGGTGGGCGCATATTGAACGTTTTCTAATAATTCCCGGGTGTCTTCAACTTTGGTGCGGGAGGCCGCATCTACTTCAATCAAATCGACAAAGCGACCTTCGTTGATAGAATTACAGGCGCTGCACTGGCCGCAGGGCTCAGAGCTGACACCCACTTCACAGTTAAGGCACTTGGCCAGGATTCGGGCGATAGTGGTTTTACCCACACCGCGGGTACCGGTAAACAGATAGGCATGATGTAAGCGGTTGTGATCAAGGGCGTTAATTAACGCCTTGAGCACATGCTCCTGCCCGACCATTTCACGGAAGGTTTTAGGCCGCCATTTACGGGCCAATACCTGATAGCTCATCTAAGGATTACCAACGATTAATTATGCTGCGAAGGATACACTAGCTCAGTGCTGACATAAACCACAACAACAGGTTTAGGGGGTTGATTAAGGTGCCGAGACCCTGGCATGGGCTTACTTCATTTTAAGTTCGAGGTAACGCTCTTCCAGTTCGATATGCTGAGTTTGCAGGTTGAGTAGCTCCTGCTGCATTTCTTCTAATTTGGACTTAAGGATTTCAACATTTTCGGCATCGCCACTTTCGCCACCACCGGACTCTATACGCGCTTTAAGGCTGCTATTTTCTTCTTCCAGCGCCGCTATAGTGGCAAGCATATCTTTACTTTCATTGGTGAGGTCTTTAACCATGGCCTCTATGCGCTCAACCTCTTCATCAGAGCTTGCGCTATCGCTGCCACCGCCAGTTTCAAGCTGGGCTCGCAACTGCTCATTTTCATCCATAGCACGGGTCAATTCATCCTCAATCAATTGTGAGCAGGTTTCAGCTTCCTGCATAAAGCGCTGCTGCTGCTCTAACTGTTCAGTTAAGGCGCTGACCACTTCTTGCTGGTCTTCTGGCGATGAAGACGTCAGTAGCTTTTTCTTCAGTTCAGTAATGACCTTGTGCTGGTCAACAGCCATATTTTTAAGCCGCAGTATTTCTTCCTGATTGGCAATAATGGTTTTTCCGGCTCCGGAGGACTGTAAATTAGCTTCTACGCCACCCTCTGGTTTAGCCTTTGTTGCGCCGGAGCCCTCGGACTCGATTAAGTCACCAATATCACTATAGGCATTGGCATATTTGTCTAACAGGCCATCAAACTCTTCTCCCGCACCCAGTTCTTTGCCCATTGCGGTAAGTTGCTGGTAGTAGTCTTCAGCCTGAGCCTGACTGGCTTCCCACTTGCTCTCCATGTCAAAAAATAGCTTTTTAAAGCGCTCAAGGTTTTCAATACGGCTTTTATAAACCGCTATTTCATCACTGGCATCACCGCCCTCCTCAGCGGCCGGCTCTTCACTTGGCGTATTGGCCCCTTCATAAAATTGGATAATTTGCTCAAGCTTGGCCTGCAACACCTCCCAGCTGGAACTGTCTTCTCCGCCGGCATAACGAGCCTCTTTTTCGGCAATCAAAAAAGCATGGCGCAGCGCTGAAGCCTGCCTGTCGATAGGGGCATCCGGTGCAATATCAAGCACGATATCCCGGTCTGGGTTAAGGGACTGGTGATGGTCGCGGGTCGCATCAATTTCGGTATCAAGGTAATCAAGGAAAGATAAGGAGGGGCTATCTTCTCTTTCAGCCAACTGTTTCAGGGCTTTTTTGGTTTCATTGCGGGACTTGCCAATCGATTTGCGCAGGCTGACAATTTTATCTTCCAGTTTAGCAACCAGCTTTCTTAGCTTGCCCAGATGCAGCATCAGGAAGATGCAGACAATAAGCAGTAATACCGCTAATTCAGCAGTGATATAAAAAAGAAGAGTCGAATCTAGCATAAATACATTCCGCTACTATTAGCGCGTTAGGACATCTTTTGTGCCGCCATGGCCACTCACAGACAACGTGTTCTGAGGCCACCCTAACAATCTTGGCTAAGCCTATGAAACTATGGATTTTTCTTATCTAAGGATTATGGTACAGCCAGCGTCATTTAGCCATGTAAGGGGGGCAAGAAATTGAGCAAATAGCGCTTAATAGAAGCTTTTGGTCTGGATTATTGCCGATTAAGGCGGATATTTTGCGGATCATGGGGGTAACTGGCTCGAAATGGATTGATATCCAGACCACCACGGCGGGTATAAAGCGCCCGTACCGATAGCCGCTGCGGGTCGCAGGCTGCGCTAATATCCGTAAAAATACGCTCCACACACTGCTCGTGAAACTCCTGGTGCTGACGATAACCAATCAAGTATTTGAGCAGACCTTCGTGGTTGATTTGCGGGCCGGTATATTGAACCACAATACTGGCCCAATCTGGTTGAGCTGTCACCGGACACAGCGAACGCAGTAAATGGCTGTACAGGGTTTCCTCCACTTGCTGGCCGACGTTACCCAGCAACAGCGGGTCTGGGCTATAGCTCGACAGACTGATATCCAAATCATCCAGACAAACACCCTCAAGCTGCGAAATAGCATTGCCATTGGCAACGTTATGAATAATCACATCGACCGGAGCCTGCACACAGGCGGATAGATCTTGCACCAGCCGTGCCTGTAATTCAGCACGGTCCCTTACTACGGTTTGGTTAAACGAATTTAAATACAGTTTAAAAGACTTTGACTCCACGATAGCGCTGGACTCACAGGGAAAACGAAACTCAGCACAGGCTACCTGGGGTTTGCCTTTTGCATTTAACCAGGACAATTCATAGGCATTCCAGATATCTACACCGGTAAACGGTAGCTGCCCCGCCGCAACACCCAGACTGTCTCGGGACTGCTGCCTGGCTATGGGAAATAATAGATCGGGACTATAGGTGTCCACATACTCTACGTCTTTACCCAATAATATATCTTTCATGCTTATCGCCTTTTACTGCCGCAAACTTTTGCCGGAGTTAAGTAACCACAGACTGAAAAAGTAAGCCACCAGTGTAAATACAGCGACCATCACAAACGCCCAACTAACATTGATATCGCTGATCCCCAATACCCCGTAACGAAAGGCATTCACAATATAAAGAATGGGATTGGCTTTGGAGACATCAGCCCAAAACTCTGGCAATAAATCGGTTGAATAAAATACCCCGCCCAAATAAATTAACGGCGTTAATAAAAAGGTGGGGATGATGGAAATATCATCAAAGGTATTGGCGTATACCGCATTAATAAAGCCGGCCATAGAGAAGAACACCGACGTGATCACCACAATAGAAATGGTGACGGTATAGCTATGAATCTGTAAATCGGTAAAGAATAATGCCACCAGAGTCACGATAAAACCTACACCCAAACCACGGGCCACGCCCCCATAACAAAACCCAGTAAAATAATATAATTGGGGGTTGGTGAAACCAGCATCTCTTCAACAAAGCGCTGAAATTTAGCCCCAAAAAACGATGACACCACATTGGTATAGGAGCTGGTGATGACCGACATCATAATCAGACCAGGAACCACAAACTCCATATAGCTAACACCGGCCATGGGACCAATGCGCTTGCCAATCAAATTACCAAAGATAATAAAATATAAGGTAATAGTGATCACTGGTGGCACCAGAGTTTGCGTCCAAATACGCATAAAGCGTTTTATTTCTTTGCGTACGATAGTTAAAAATGCAATGAGTTGTTCTTGAAAGCTCATGAGTGGTATTCCGTTAAGCTGCGCTGGTATTCACTAAATTAACAAACAATTCTTCGAGGCGATTGGCCTTGTTGCGCATGCTTGTGATGTCTATTCCCGCCGCCGTCAATTGGGCAAATAAGGTATTCACTGACTGCCCCTTTTCGATCTCTACTTCCAGCGTATGACCATCGGTTAAGCGCACCTCAAAATCTGGCAGCGAGGGCGCAGCGGATAATGATGTACTGGTATCGAGGATAACCACCTCTTTATGCAACTGGGATAATAGCTGTTTCATACTGGAATGCTCAGCAATTTCGCCATGATTGATAATGGCAATATGGCGACACAGGCTTTCTGCCTCTTCCAGATAATGGGTGGTCAGTATAATGGTGGTGCCGTTGTCGTTAAGCTGTTTTAAGAAGGCCCACATAGACCGGCGCATTTCTATATCCACCCCGGCGGAAGGCTCATCCAGGATTAATAAGCGGGGCTCATGCACCAGCGCCCGGGCGATCATCAGCCGGCGCTTCATGCCACCAGATAAACTGCGGCCGGTATCAAAACGCTTTTCCCATAGGCCCAGGGCTTTTAAATATTTCTCCGTTCGCTCCACCGCAAGCTTTCTGGTTAGGCCGTAGTAGCCGGCCTGATTAACCAGAATATCAAACACCTGCTCAAAATTCGGGAAGTTAAACTCCTGCGGCACAATACCAATCTGTTTTTTGGCCAGAGAGAAATCGGTATCGATATCATAACCGAAGACACTGACCTGACCGGCCGTCTTTCTCACCAGTGAGCAGATAATGCCAATGGTGGTCGACTTACCGGCACCGTTAGGCCCCAGCAGGGCAAAAAAGTCGCCCTCTTCTACCTCAAGGTCGATTCCCTTCAAGGCCTGAAAACCATTATTGTAGGCCTTGCTTAATTGCTTGATGGATAAGGCGGTGGTCATTGCTGGCTGGTACTCAAAACAGGTTAATGAAAACGGCGATAATAACATGGAACCGTGGGCTACTGGCTTAATTAGATTGCTCTGATAAACTACGCCGCTCTTAATATCACTAGCCCAGGCAAATATCCAATGAGCGACTCCAGTTATTTCAACCATCACCACAAGCTGTTACAAGCTCTATTTCAGCATTGCGAGCAGCAACTGCCCTTTAATGATGAGCGGGCCAGTGAGGTAGATACTGAGTTTTTGGCATCCCTCAAAACCATTAGCGAAGCGACCAGCCCGGACGAAACGTTTATCGAGCAGGGGCAATCGATTATTTGCCGCATTGTCAGCCATTACCAGCATATTACCCCGGTGGTTAACCGTGACCTGTTCTGGTTTTTTGGCGGCGAATGCCTGCACTATATGGCCGATGATGAGCTGGCGCTTTATCAGCAACTGGATGAAAAGCTGCATGAAAGTAATGGCGGCGATAGTTTGGACTATGCAGAAGTAAAGGCGAGTATATTCCAGCTACATTAGGCAGCGGTTAATCGTAAACCGCTTTTTTCTTCCAGGAATCATCAGGCTTATCCAGCTCATCCCACTCAGCAGCGGCCTCTTGCTTGCGCTCCTTGGCGGAGCTCTCAAGGCCTGTGGCCTGCTCTTCCAACTCGGCAATTCGGCTGGTTTGCTTGGCGATGCGGTCATTATAAAAACCGTCGTCATTTTCCTTGCTCATTTTTTCATTGGCCATATGCAGATAATGGATAGCCAAACGGGGCTTGCCCTGCTGCATGGCTTCCTTGATGGGCTCAACCAGCACATCGGTTGATGTCTGCACCATCAAGCGGCGTACCTGCTTGCCATAGATCATCGCTTCCTTGGCATTGATACGCTTGCTGGCTGCCAACTTGGAAATAAAGTTATAGAGGCCGCCAAGCATTTTTTGAATTTCTTTGATCTGTACCGCATCGGTTAAGGTCACG
Source organism: Oceanicoccus sagamiensis (assembly GCF_002117105.1). Taxonomy (GTDB): domain Bacteria; phylum Pseudomonadota; class Gammaproteobacteria; order Pseudomonadales; family Dasaniaceae; genus Oceanicoccus; species Oceanicoccus sagamiensis. The sequence continues at coordinate 4,045,058 of NZ_CP019343.1, forward strand.
GTCTTGTCATTAGCCTTTTTGGCTTTATATTCCGCCAATCGCTGCCGAGCCCTGGCCAGACTGTCTTTGTAGCCTTTGGTGGGATTGATCTGAACCAGTTGGGAATAGACCTCTTCCAGACAGGTGCAAACCAGTACTTGCAGGTCACGACTTAAAAAACCTTCAGGGAAGCCGTCCAGCATATAGTCAAAATTGCGCGAGCGGGCCTTGAGCGCACTCTCAAGGCGGCGCTTCTCTTTGTTGTTCTTATCAATGGTTTGTATGGTAATGGCGATAGCCACAAGGATAAACAAACCTATCGCAATAGCGGCGACAATAACGGTGGTGGACATAGTGTTACTCGATAGCGTTAAGTACTGGAATTATCTCGATAATCGGCATTTTTAGCAATTACTGACTGTTGTTTATCTAGTCTAGCTGGTTTTGCTGGCTTTTTAAGCAATTCCACCATAAAAAACAGCAACTTATGGAAAAATTTAAATTTTGGGGTTGACGTTTGCAGCGAAGGTTCTTATTATGCGCGCCACTTCAACGGACACCGTCGAAGTAACCCAGCGTCCCCTTCGTCTAGAGGCCTAGGACACCGCCCTTTCACGGCGGTAACAGGGGTTCGAACCCCCTAGGGGACGCCATTTTTTACCTTTACATTAAAGGTTTAGAATTTTGGGACTATGTTTTAGGACGTTATTTTTTATAATGCCTTAGTCTCTCAAGGGTTTTAGAAGTTGGTTTTTTCATAAAGCTGGCATTCTAATTGCGGGAATAGCTCAGTGGTAGAGCTCCTCGTTGCCAACGAGGTGGTCGGGAGTTCGAGTCTCCTTTCCCGCTCCATTTTTTCTCCCTGCTCTTTTCTCCCCAAGCTTCTCCCCAAACGATATTAGTATTCGTCAGCCCTAGTAGTTAACCGTCATTGCCAGCAACTGACTGATCTGGCACAACGGTCTGCCGCTCTGCTCTGCCCAGTGGTTAAATGCCCCTTGCACCCGCTTCAGGTCTTTCTGACTGTCTGGCTTTTTATCGACAATACCCTGAGCTTTTAAGGCCACCACCAAATCTTCTGTCAGAATAAAAGTATCTTTACCCACCATGCGCAAAAAGTAAGGGCCGGAATTACCCCCTAGCTGAGCCCCTTCTTTCTTTAATAGCGTCCACAAAGCAACAATATCTTCAGCGGGCCACTGCGCCAGCCAATGACCGATACTGCCGTGCTGCTCGATTATCTCCAGCATAAAGCCAGCGTTGTAGCGTACCGACTTGATTTTTTGCCAGTGGCGAATGATCTCGGTATTGCCCATCAGGGCATCCATTTCCTCATCACTCATCATCGCCACGCGACGTGGGTTAAAGCCAAAAAAAGCCTGTTCAAAACCAGGCCATTTATTATCGACCACGGAGTGTTTTAAACCCGCTCTGAAGACTCGCCGGCAAAGCGTCGACAGATAAAAAGCATCATCCTGTGCTTTTAGCTGGCCGGCGCTGGCCGGCTTCGATAGATAGCGCTCAACCTCACGGGCACTGCCCAACCGTTCCAGAACATGCTGGTAAATCCAGTCAAAATCCTTCATTCGCCAGTTTTATTCAACCTCAGTGAGGCCGAATTAATGCAGTAACGCATACCGGTAGGCTGAGGGCCATCATTAAAGACATGCCCTAAATGGGAGCCACAGCGCTTACACATAACCTCGACTCGAACCATTCCGTGGCTAACATCTCGATCTTCCAGAATCGCCTGTTCCGATAAGGGCTGGTAAAAACTGGGCCAACCTGAGCCAGAGTCATATTTAGTGGCAGAGTCAAATAGCGGCTCGCCACAGCAGGTGCAGTTAAATTGCCCGGTGGCTTTTTCATCATTATATTTTCCGGTAAAAGCTCTTTCAGTGCCTTTTTGCCGACAAATATAAAACTCTTCCTCAGTAAGCAGCTCGCGCCACTCCTGTTCGGTTTTCTCAATCTCAGCCATTGGAATCTCCTAATCTCTGTCTAATCGACTAATTAATTGCAATCTGATCACCATAACGGGAAAACGCCATAGCATCAGAAGGTATTTTTTTCTAAAATACTCAACTATTACGAAAACCAGCCTACACTGGTTTACCACACAAAAATATACACCTAACGGCAAGGCAAATAGCGTTGAACAAACCACAATTTCAAAAGTCCACCAAGCTGGCTAATGTCTGTTATGACATCCGTGGACCTGTGTTGGTTGAAGCCAACCGACTGGAGGAAGAAGGTCACCGTATTCTTAAATTGAATATTGGCAACCCTGCCCCCTTCGGTTTTGATGCCCCTGACGAAATTATTCAGGATGTTATTCGACTTTTGCCGACAGGCCAAGGCTATTGTGAATCCAAAGGGCTGTACTCTGCGCGCAAGGCGGTGATGCAACACTATCAACAGCGCGGCCTGCTCAATGTAGACATCGACGACATATATCTGGGCAATGGTGTTAGTGAGCTTATCACCATGGCTTTGCAGGCCTTGCTGAATAATGGTGACGAAGTCTTAATCCCCGCACCGGATTATCCTTTATGGACTGCATCAACCTCGCTGGCAGGTGGCACACCGGTGCACTATTTATGTGACGAACAAGCGGACTGGTTTCCTGATATTAACGATATCAAAAGTAAAATAACCGACAAAACCAAAGCGATTGTAGTGATCAACCCCAATAACCCGACGGGTGCTGTTTATTCCAAAGACCTGTTGCAACAAATTGTCGCGCTGGCCGAGCAACATAATCTGATTATTCTGGCCGACGAAATCTATGACAAGATTCTCTACGACGAAGCGCAGCATATTCCGCTGGGCACCCTGACGGAGGATGTTCTCTGCGTCACTTTTAATGGCCTTTCCAAAGCTTATCGACTCGCTGGCTTTCGCAGCGGCTGGATGCTGCTAAGTGGCGCTAAACATCGCGCCAAGGATTATATCGAAGGGCTGGATATTCTTGCCTCCATGCGACTCTGTGCCAATGTGCCTGCTCAACACGCAATACAAACCTGCCTGGGTGGCTACCAGAGCATTAATGATTTGGTACTACCCGGCGGCCGCCTACATGAACAGCGCGATATTGCCTACGATTTATTAAACCAAATCCCCGGCGTTAGCTGCACCAAACCTAAAGGGGCTATTTATATGTTCCCCAAACTGGATCCGAAAAAATTCAACATAGATAGCGACGAGAAACTGGTACTGGACTTTTTGCTACAAGAAAAGATTTTGCTGGTGCAAGGCTCCGCCTTTAACTGGCCATCGACGGATCATCTACGGGTAGTCTTCCTGCCACGTAAAGATGATCTTACTCATGCCCTGGAACGTTTTTCCGCCTTCCTGTCGCGTTACTGAAATTATGAGTGATATTCATATAGACGATTTTTACAAAGATGTAGCACTAACCTTTCTGCGTCTTTATAACAGTTTCCCGCGTAAAACCATTCTCTATACTGAAGATATCTGCGGCGAAGACGAGCCCGATGAGTTTGGCCTGCATAGTGAGCGCTTTACAGCCGGCTTTAGCACTATGGTCTGGCTGGGCGAACAGGGCTATTTAAAATATGACGCCCCCATCAAGCAAGAGGCGCTGGATCAGGCGGTACTGACTGAGCGTGGTTTTTTATTATTATCGTCACGCTCGGCACTGAATTTTGGTGACCCGGTGATCGGCGAGACTAAAGCCAGCGATATCCCTTCCTCCGTTATGGAACAATCCAAAACCAATATCAATCAACTGCGCAAGGCGATAAAAAGTCAATCATCGATTATGATTAGTCAGGCTGTGCGCTATATGCTGGACGCTAACTAAAGCTGATAATGCAACATTTTTAGATTGCGACGGCTATCCGCCTCCGGAAAATCCTTACGTGCTTCCAAGCGCTCAACAAAGCTTGCCTCGGGGCAGGCTTCAGTAAATAAATCCAATAAAAACTGCTCATCCAATTCTGGCGCATTTAAGCAAGCTAAAATATCGCCCCCTTTGGGCATCAGTGACAATAAACGCCGCACCACTTTGATATAATCACTGGTCGCAATAAAGCTACCCTTTTGCCGTGAGGGCGGATCAATAATCACAATATCGTAAGGCCCTTTACTGATGACTTTTTTCCAGGAACGGAATAAATCATGGGAAAGAAATTGAATATCACGTTTTAAACGATCATCATGCTGGTTAAGCCGGTGATTGCTGCGCCCTACATTTAAAGCTGCACTACTCATATCCAGATTAACAACGCTATGAGCATTTTCGGCAATGGCCACTACAGAAAAAGCGCAAGTATAAGAAAATAAATTCAGTACTTTTTTACCCGTGGCTCGCTGCTTTAACCATTCCCGGCCAGGCAACATGTCGAGAAAAAAACCCACATTCTGTTTGCCGCCAAAGCTCAGCGAATAACGCAAGCCCTGCTCCAGAGCTTGTGCCTGTTGTGGAATATCACCCCATAGCGTTTCCAACGGTGCACCGCGAATATAACGCCGCTGAACTAAAACGGCATCCATGTCGGATTGAAACACCGTTAAATTATCGGTAAATGCATGCCAGTCCACCGCGTCAGGTTCTTGATACAGAGTAATCAATAATACCGGGGCAAACCAATCAACATTGATAAAACCCAAGCCCTCATAGCATTGACCTCGACCATGAAAAAACCGGCGAGCATCATTATTCTCTTCACTCAGACCCTGCTCTATGGCCGCTATAATTCTTTTCATTGACTCTCTTCTTCGCTGGCCAGACCCACAGGGTACATAATGGCATCGTGGTAACCTGTAATAATCTGGCGGTAGCCCGACAGTGACTGATCTAGTTCAGGATCATTGCTATCCACCTGCAAGGGACGCCCTTCTAACTCAGTGATCTTGGTTTTGGTGGCGACAATCATCAGATTATCGAGACCAACGGCACGAATAATCCGTGGACTGAGCTGCTGATTACCGCGCCCAATAATATGCCCCTGACCACCAATCGCAGTGATAATTACTTTCACTAACGGGTACTGCTCTACCAATGCAAATAAGGCGCTCTCATCAAGGTCGGCACCCAGTAACTCATTATTGACCACCGCATCAAAGCCCAGCAGGGTATTTTCCAGCTGCAGCTCATCCAGCACCGCCCGCGGCGTGGTGCCAGGGCCAATAATATAGAGGCAATCATCCTCCATGGACTCCACAATATCCGCCGCAATATCCTGTAACACCAAAGCTTCAACCTCTCTGCCGGAGGATTTTACCTGCTGCAAAAAACGGCCTTCTTTGGGGACTAATAGCTCACCAAAAAAACGGGAGCTAACCACACCCTGACGAAAACGCGCTTCATCAATATCCCTGACCTCGGCCAAGCCGATATCAATTAACTGGCCATTAATCAGCCGCCTAACTATTTCACCCGCTGCCTGTGGTGATACCGCATAAACCCCTGAATGCATTTTTACGCCAGCGGGAATACCTAATACTGGAAAATCACCAGCAACAGCGGCAAAAATATCTCTGGCGGTACCGTCACCACCAGCAAACAGAATCAGGTCAACCCCCTGCTGCTGTAAAACTCTGGCAGCGGCGATGGTATCCTCGGCGCTGGATGGCGTTGATGACTCACCGATAGCTTCAAATGCCAAACCGGCCGCCAGGGCAATATCGCCACCCATCTCACCGGCAAAACCATATACTGTTACCAAGTTGGGTTTATCAATAGCTTTTAATGCCTCAATAGCTCGCTGCGGCGCTCGGGGCTGTGCACCACGGCTTTTTGCCGCAGCCACAATGGCCTCGCCATCACTGCCTTTTAACGCCAATGGCCCACCAATGCCCGCCAAAGGGTTAATAATTAGCCCTAACTTAAACATCTATAAAACCTGCAATTGTAAATAAGCCCATTAAATAATGTGAAAAACGCCAGTTGTAGTGTTAAGTGGCGCACATATACTAAAGTCAGGCAGATCGCTCTTGTGCACAACAACAATAACCATAGCGCAAAATCAATGCTAAAAAATAGCGCAGCAAATAGCTCAGCAAAAAGCAATCTGTCATTAAAGTTTAACAGTATAAATATAAAAATGAGTGCAAATAACAACAACGATACAGCACACTTAGTCAGCAGTCATAAAGCCCCGGCTTTATAGGAGAGAACCATGAACAAGCAGTATGCGAACTTCGAAGACTCAGCCAGTACCTACAGCGACCCGCTGGATGCCCTATTGTTTGATGAGCAATTATTAGACGAAGACTACCACGGCGCCATTATTGATCTCGACGGCAATGAACAACCCATTACCGAAGCAATGATTCTGGCTGCCTGTGCGGCACTGGAAGAAGAAGTCGAATCTATTTACGGCGCAGAATTTAGCGGCAAATAAAGCCAAGGGCCGCAAGGCCATCTTGCACCGGCGGATCCAATGCATTGACATTGGCAATACGGTAGCGCGACAACTCCCGGCGCACGGGATAGTTTTTGCGCAACTGGTCAAACACCGCCCCACGCTCATGCTGATCAGCATGTAATAAACCGCCGCGAAAGCGCTGGTCATCCTCGGCCACATCATAACAAGCCAACACAGCCTCTCGCATAGCCGCTATAACGTCACTCTGCTCCCTAATCGTAAGGGTTAGAGCAGTATCCTCTTCAGCAACAGGAGCCTTCACGGGTTCTACCGAGAAAAATTCACAGCAGGCCTGATAAATCATCGCTGTACCGGCCAATTTTCCATCGTAGCTATAACCGGCAATATGCGGACTGCCCAAATCAACACGCTTAAGCAAGGCCATATCCGGGGTGGGCTCATTTTCCCACACATCCAATACCGTACAAATATCATCGTGTTCGTTTAATAGTGCTTGCAGCGCGCTATTGTCGATGACCGCACCACGACCGGCATTAATCAGTACCGCACCGGGCTTTAAGGCCGCCAGTCGCTGCTCATCTAACAGATGAAAGCTGGGATAAGGTTCTGCGGTAGTCAGCGGTGCATGCAGGCAGATAATATCTGCTTGTAATACCGTTTCCAGATCGGTCAGCACCGGATAACGCTGCGGGTCAATGAGCGGGTCATAGGCACTGCAAGCGATACCCAAACGGGATAAGCGCTGATAAAGACGGCTACCCACATTCCCCATGCCCACAATACCTACAGTGCCATCCGCCATTAATAATTCCAGCACGCCTTGTAAACGGCAAAAGACGCTGATCATATAATCAACAACGGAATCGGCATTACAGCCGGGAGCACTGGCCCAGCCGATCTGATGGGCGTCGAGATAATCGATATCGAGGTGGTCAGTGCCTATGGTGGCCGTGGCGACAAATCGTACAGAGGTACCGTCCAATAAGGATTGATCAACCTGGGTAACTGAACGTACCAATAAGATATCAGCATCACGCAGCTGCTGCCGGCTAAGCTTACGGCCATTAACGACCGTTACCTCTCCCAGCGAGGCAAACTGTTCCGCCACCTGCGGTATATTTTCATCGGCAACAATCGTAAAACGGCTCACACTTATTGCCCCCAATAACAATTATCCAGCTGTCGCTGAAAACGTTGACCTAAAGCATATTCATCGAGGAAGTATGCCACGGTCTGCTTTGATGGCGGCTGCCATTGCAAATTCACCCGGTCGAGCTCAGGTACCTGCTGCTCCAACCTAACCAGGGTCTGGGCCATTGCAATTTGCTCACGGTAATCGATCAATTTTTCCACCAGAGTTTTAGCACCTCGCAGACCTGAAGCGGCTACCGCGGGTAAATCATGATACATCGCATCAATACTACCGAATTGTCCTAACAGGGCCGCTGCGGTTTTTTTGCCGATACCGGGCACACCCGGAATATCATCAATACTATCGCCTAGCAATGCCAGAAAATCGGTCATCTGATAAGCTTGCACGCCATAATGGTTAATAAAATCCCCCAGGGTAATACGCTTGTCGGCGGCATAGTCCCAGAATATATCATCGCGGTGTTTAAGTATTTGGCCCAGGTCTTTGTCTCTGGAAACAATGGTGACATTCTCCCCCCGCTGCTGGGCGGCATGGGCCAGGCTGGCAATAATATCATCGGCCTCGTAACGCTCACTGGCAAAACTGGCAATACCCATAAGTTCGGTTAAGGCTTTGCAGGCCGCTAACTGGAAGGCCAGCTCTTCATCGGGCAGCACCCTGCTCGCCTTATAGCCCGGGTAAATATCATTGCGAAAACAACTACCTAAACTCTCATCATAGGCAATAGCAATCTGTTCAGGCTTTACCTGTTGCAAAAACTTGAGAATAAACTGAGTATAGCCATTTAGCGCGTTAACCGAATAACCTTCAGGACTATGCCATTCATCGGGCAGGGAAAAATAAGCGCGAAAAATATAGATTGACGCATCAATCAGGTAAATAGGCTGAGAGGAATTAGCCATTAGCCTAGTTCCACAAACTGGAAATGAGCAGTTTCAGGTATCGCTGTTTGATAGAAGTTGGCCAGAGTAGCCACCAATAATTTTGCCCGCAGGGGCAAGCCCTGCTCACAATAACGAACTGCCTGCTGGTAAACGGCCGACTTAAAAGGCTCATCATCAGTATCCACGCCATTTAAATTATCAGCACTGATACGAAAGGATTTTTGGCAGGCTTTGGACAATATCCACTCCAAGGCCTGGGGTTTGACCTCAACCTGTTCAAATTGATATTGCTGCTGTTGGTCGCGACCATCCGGCGCATACCAATACCCATAATCCAACTGTTGGCGACGCTCTTTACCGGCAATACACCAGTGGGCAATTTCATGTAAAGCGCTGGAAAAAAAACCGTGGGCAAAAACAATTTGATGATAGTCGCAGTCGGCACTGGCGGGGATATAAATCGGCTCCTGCTCACCTTTAACCAAGCGGGTATTTTCAGCTTCGGCAAATAGCCCATCAAACAAGGTGATTACGTCAGCAGCACTGTGCTCCAGTGGTAAAGACTGCACTGCGTGCTCAGACATTATAAATAAGCCCATTCATGTCGCTATCTACACGCTCTGACTCAATACAGGGCTGCGCACTCAGCCACTGATGGTAATCATCCGAATGCCAGGCTTTACCGGCCAATAAATGATTCAGGTATTGGCGCTCTGGCAATAGGTCATCCGCCAACAGTGCTTTATTGGCGACATAAACCCAGGCGTGGATAATGCCCTGTGCCGAATCCACACAAAATACCTCGCGCCCATAGCGTACCGGGTTGCCCTCAAAGGGGTCCATAATGACAATATCTTCAGGTCGCTCCAGCTGGTACAACACACCCTCAACTTTACCGTCGCGCTGATAACCCACATTGGCATAGGCCACACCCGTCTTGCCAGTAGCCCGTTTATCGAAACGTAAGCTAAACCCTTTTAAGGTACCGGCAAGCGCGTTAACCGTCGACAAGCCCCTTGCCCCCATCCGGGCCGGGTTCATATTGCTGCCGTAGGCAAAATAGTAATGGATCACGCAAGCACCTGATTTAAAAGGATAAAGTTTTGAAGCGGGAAATTGTACAGTAAAACGCCGACATTGAGAAACAAGGGGAGGAAAACGCTAAGTTGATAGCATAGGGAATCGATACATGGTGCAGTGCTATAAGGGGCAGAGATAAAAAAGGCTCGACCAGCGAGCCATAAAGTTCCTTTTTAGTACATCTCCCTCGAGTCCAATAATCATTACAAATACTTAGCCACGAGTAAATACTACTTATGGCTTAGACCAGCTCGATCATAACCACTTGCGCCAGTAAAATAGTCCCATTAATAAAACCGTTAGCCCCATACAGATAGCCGACACCAACCAAAAACCCTGCTCACTCTCTACACCCGGCATACCTCCCACATTAATACCCATCAATCCGGTAAAAAAACCCAGCGGTAAAAATACCGCAGCCACAACCGTCAAGACATAACTGCGACTGTTCAATTGTTCAGACACGCGATTAGCCAGCTCTTCCTGAGCCATACTGGCTCTTTCCTTAACCGTATCAATATCCTCAATATGACGAATCTGGCGGTCAGCAATACTGCGCAACCTGACTCGATGAAAATCATTTAACCACGTCAAAGGGGCAGCGATCAGTTGGTTTAATGCCTCACGCTGTGGTGCTAAATAACGACGTATAAGAATGGCTTTTTTACGCATGTGTAGTAGCTCACTACGAAGTTCCCGAGGCTCAGCAGAAAATAATTGCTCTTCCATATCTAACAACTCTTCTTCCAGATCATCAACCACATCGCTAATACTAGCAACGATACGGTCTACCCACTCGATTAATAGCGCGGCAATATCTTCAGCACCACTGCTTTCACTCAAGCTGCTTAATAGTGTTTCGGTGGATATCAGTGAGCGTTTTCTGGTACTGATAAGCCGCTTACCATCAGTCCATATGCGTAAAGAAACCATATCCTCGGGTTGCGCACCGGGGTTTTGGTTAACACCGCGCAAAACGATCAACAGATTATCACCGCGACTGAGAACATGGGGACGCGTTTCATCACTGATCAAACTCTCTATAGCAACTGTATTTAAACCACTGCACTGCTCAAGCCATTGCTGCACCGCGGGCTCTTCATAATCAAAATGTAACCAGAGCTTGTCTTGTTGAGTGTTTAAGTTGACCACTTCATTCTGGTCGATTTTTTTTGCCCCGCCTTTGCCATCCAATAGCAAAGCATTGACCAGACCTTTAGAGATATGCCCAGAATCATCAATCACTGTCATCGTGTTAAACCCTGTAGTTTATAGAACTAAACAGATCTATTATTATCATTAAAAGGTAGCACTAATAGTGGGCACAGCCTAATTATTACCCGGTGTAACAACAACGGTACAAGCCAAGCGATTGATTTAAAAGGGAGTTGCGAATAAACCAGCACAGCAAAACTACGTCACCCATAAGTAAAATAATCAGTAGCACTCTGCGTTTAAATGACTATAATCAAGTTATAGCTAATGTGACTTAATACGAAACAAACAATAATTTTAACGTATTCGCAGTGCTGGCAGTTTTCACTGCGGTTATTTTCATCAGTTGTTAGATGGAGGTACACTTATGAGCACGTTGACCCCGCAGAACGGCGCAGGCCGCGACAGCAACAATGTTGTCGATCTATTCTCTAAAAAAACCTTTACCGCCTTGCAGGACGAACGAATTATTCGACTATCCCCGGAGCATGATGGTATGTCTATGCTCTATTCGAATAGCACCTCCGGCCCGGAAAAGCTCTATGCGATGAAAATATTATGCTGGGGCCTCCGAGAGAATGGCGAGGTAGTGGGTATGGTACCCTGGCTGAATAAAGTGGTGCCCTGTGATGAGTTAACCAATGAGCAGCATGGCCAGTACGAAGGCTATTATGATATTGGGGCTGAGCTGGTTTTTTCTGAGCCTCCCGCCTATAAAGTTCTGGAACTTCAAAATGCGGCCAATTATTTTGAATTCGAGCAGGCAGCTGGTACGGATATTATTCAGGAGATCCCCGATACGATTGGCACTCATGCCATGCTTAATGCCGAAGATAGCGGCAGCATCATTCTAACGGAAGTACTGAGTTGGAGGCTGCTCTATAACGGTGTAATTGAAGGCATGCTAATCAATGAAGAACAGGTCAGCTCAACCCCCGTACTACCGGGTGACAGCTGTTTATATCCGGCGAATGAGAATCCGGACTTTCGCTATTTCTTTCAGCACCATATTGCCAACCAGATAAAAGCCGAAGACCCGGAGGCTTTGGCGGCTATCAGCCTGTTATTTGAAGAGTCCTAACACTTAGGTCGAGGCGGTCGCGGCTTTTTCTATATAGTAAAAATACTTTTTATCACGTTCCTGTCTATCCACTAATTTATGGCCAAGAAAGGCACAGAATTTAGGAACATCCCGCTCGGTAGATGGGTCGGTAGCAATTAGCTCGATCATATCGCCAACCGCTATATCCCGTATTTTATTATGTAGCATCATCACCGGCTCAGGGCATAATAAGCCGCTGGTATCCAGGGTGGAGGCATCAGGAAAATCCATGCTTTACTCGATCAGACAAAAAGAAATTATACCCTATTGTCCGTCTTTCATATTATTTAGCAAGGGGATGCTGCTACAATTAACCTAACAGCAGTATCGAAATCCGTCTTGAATGTTGTTGGAGGGCGCCTTGGACAAACAAGCACCACCATTTAGCGAGTCTTTACCCATAGACCCGCTGGTTATCTCGGCTAATTATTTTAGTCTGGACTGCCTTGAATTTTCATTTCACTGCCTGCGGGAAGAATATCCCTCACTCGCCTTAGCCGTACAAAATCTACTGGTAGAAAGCCGCCTTCAACACGAAAATAACAGCCGGGAAAAATTGATTGAACTGGAGCTGGATGTACAGACCGTTAGTGATATTGTCACTGCACTGTCTGAAGTGGCCGAACATGCCGCGCTAACCGAAGGACATAGCAAAGAAGAGATGATTGCTATTCACCAAACGCTATTGGACTGGCTACTCTATGCGCAAAGTTTTTTGGATACAATTAACCCATTGGCTATGGGCATAGAGGGGAATCAAGGCGAAGAAGGGTTAAACTAGTCCTTAGTTAACAGAGTGCAACTTTCAGATACCGGGTCATAAGCAATCACCACCCTGCCATCATCCAATTGCCGCTGTATCTGCATCACCTTTTGCTCGAGTGAATAATCCTGCAAGCCGTAATCGGTACCTTCACGAGTAATAAACTCCTCGATCACGGCTTGCAAAACCTCCTGACTTAATTGCTCAGGTGGGATTTCAATATAATCATCCACAGCTGCGACTTAAAGCTGCTTAAGAGCATCCGCATGATGCTTGATATGGTCACCGATAAAACTGCTAATAAAATAATAGCTATGATCATAACCCGGCTGCATTCTCAGGGTTAATGGATGCCCCCGATCTTTGCAAGCGGCCTCTAATAATTCCGGCTTTAACTGCTCCACCAGAAAATCATCGGCACTACCCTGGTCAACCAATAGCGGCAACTGCTGCTCGGTTTTAGCAATTAATTCGCAGGCATCATAGTCACTCCAGCTTTCACGGTCATCACCCAAATAATTAGCCAGAGCTTTTTCTCCCCATGGGCACTGCATAGGCGCACAGATCGGTGAAAAGGCGGATACTGATTGATAGTTATCAGGGTTTTTCAACGCAATGGTTAGCGCGCCATGGCCACCCATAGAGTGTCCAAAAATACCGCAGCGACTGGAATCAATCGCTGGCATGGCATTAATCAAGGCGGGTAACTCAGTCACGATATAATCATACATATTGTAATGTTTGGCCCAGGGCTGCTGTGTTGCTGTCAGGTAAAAACCTGCACCCTGAGCAAAATCCCAAGCCTCATCATCGGCCACATCATCACCACGAGGACTGGTATCAGGCGCAACAATCGCCACGCCGTGTTCAGCCGCATAGCGCTGAGCGCCCGCCTTGGTTACAAAGTTCTGGTCATTACAGGTTAGCCCCGACAACCAGTACAATACGGGCACAGCTCCCTGCTCTGCCTGCGGTGGCAAGTAGACAGAAAATACCATCTCACAACCTAACACTTCAGATTGGTGTTGATAGCGTTTCTGCCAACCGCCAGATATTTTATTGCTTGCTATTTCTTCCACGTCACTACTCCTTAAAAAATAACGACGGAACGAATACTTTCACCGGAGTGCATTAGGTCAAAGGCTTTATTAATATCTTCAAGGCCCATGGTATGAGTAACCATTTCATCGACTTTAATATCACCTTGCATATATTGCTCAACATAACCCGGCAATTGTGAACGGCCTTTCACACCACCAAAAGCACTACCGCGCCAGACGCGACCAGTAACTAACTGGAATGGACGAGTTGTAATTTCCTGACCAGCACCGGCTACACCGATAATGGTTGATTCACCCCAACCCTTATGACAGCACTCTAAAGCTGAACGCATGGTTTCGGTTCTGCCAATGGCTTCAAAGGAATAATCCACGCCGCCATCGGTTAAATCAACAATCACGTCCTGAATCGGCGCATCGTAGTTTTTCGGGTTAATACAATCAGTAGCACCCAACAACTTGGCCATTTCAAATTTATCTTCGTTAATATCTACCGCGATAATACGGCTGGCCTTGGCTAATACCGCACCCTGTAAAACACTTAAACCAACACCGCCCAAACCAAAGACTGCCACGGTAGAACCTGGCTCAACTTTGGCGGTATGCAGCACTGCACCGATACCGGTAGTAATACCACAGCCTAACAAACATACTTTATCCAGCGGGGCCGCTTTATTAATTTTGGCCACGGCAATTTCAGGCATAACGGTATATTCAGAAAAGGTTGAGGTACCCATAAAGTGATGCAATTGCTTGCCACCTAAAGAAAAGCGAGAAGTACCATCGGGCATTAAGCCCTGGCCTTGAGTCACACGGATAGCCTGACAAAGATTGGTTTTACCGGACAGGCAGAACTTACACTGGCCACACTCTGGGGTATACAGTGGAATAACATGATCACCCACGGCCACGGAGGTTACTCCCTCACCAATTTCCTCAACAACACCACCGCCTTCGTGGCCAAGTATAGAGGGGAAAATACCTTCGGGATCATCGCCGCTTAAGGTAAATGCATCGGTATGGCAAACGCCAGTGGCTACGACGCGAATAAGCACTTCACCAGCCTTAGGGCCCTGTACATCGACTTCTTCAATGGAGAGTGGTTTACCGGCTTCCCAGGCAACTGCTGCGCGTGATTTCATAATGTTATTCCTGCAGATTGGATTGATTGTTATGGTGAGTTCTATAGCTGGCGGTGATTTTCGGCCTTTGCAGGCAGATATGCAACACCATTAACGCTACTTTACGCGTCTGGCCATTAATCGGACTATACTAAAAGTTATTGTTTGATTATGACTGGCTAGCGGAGATTATTCAGTGAGCACATCCATTGTTTTTACATTTATTGGCAACGACAAACCGGGCTTGGTAGAGAAGCTCTCTCATACCGTTTCAGAACACGGCGGTAACTGGCTGGAAAGCCGTATGAGCCAATTGGCCGGTCATTTTGCCGGGATTGCCCGTATCCAAATCAGTAATGATAAAGCCGATGCTCTGCGCGCAGCCCTGACTGCGCTTGCCGGCGATGACCTCTCGGTCAACCTTGAAGATAACCCGGTGACTACAGATAGCAGCGCTTATAAAACCATCAAGCTCAGCCTGCTGGGCAATGACCGCCCCGGTATTGTTAAAGAGCTTTCTGGTGCCATGGCTGCCTTACAGATTAATGTCTGTGAAATGAACACCAATGTCAGCAGCGCCCCAATGTCAGCGGAGCCACTATTTTCTGCCTCAGCGGAGATTCAGGTACCCACCTCACTGGATATCAATGCGTTAAACGACAGGCTGGACGATATTGCCAATGAACTGGATGTGGATATCAATTTGGAGGACTAGCTAGCGATCCAGCCAGCGCCGGATAGCAATCCGCAGGGCAGTAAATGCCAAGGCGGCCAGGATCATTAAAACAACCCCCAACAGGCTAACCGCCAAAAACTGCAGCATTAGCCTGGCTTCTACATCAAAGATAAAGATGGCTGAGCCGACAAAAGTCAGGGTCGCAAATAACGCCAGGAATATAGTGCGAAAGGAGCGATTTTTATAGAGTTTCAGCAAGGGATAAACTCAACAGCTTATTTAAACTACCTTAGGTCGGGCGGCCATCATAGCCAAAATAAGCGACGCTGAGAAGTCTGCCGCCGCCAGGCACTATTAATCAAAAACCACCGTTTTATTACCCAGCACAATCACGCGATCTTCAAGGTGGTTACGCAGCGCTCTGGATAGAACGCTTTTTTCTACATCTTTACCCAAACGCACTAGCTCATCTTTGCCATGCCGGTGATTAACCCGCACGACATCTTGCTCAATAATGGGGCCTTCATCCAAATCCTGGGTCACATAGTGACTGGTCGCACCAATTAATTTAACCCCTCTCTCAAAGGCTTTTTGATAAGGATTGGCACCAATAAACGAAGGCAAAAAGCTATGATGGATATTGATCAAACGACCGGCGTAACGGTCACATAATGAGGGCGGGATAATTTGCATATAACGAGCCAATACAATGGTATCCGCATCGTGCCGTTGAATAATTTCTTCCATTTTGGCAAAGGCAGGTGCCTTGTCATTTTTATCCACCGGTACATAGTGAAAAGGAATGCCGTGCCACTCAACCATGCTACGCAAATTTTCATGATTGGACACCACACAGGGAATGTCACAATCGAGTTCGCCACTATGCCAGCGATGCAATAAATCCGCCAGACAATGGGAGGCATGGCTGGCTAGCAATACCACCTTCTGCTTGACCTCTGAGTCACGGATATACCATTTCATTTGATAGTCGCTGGCGATAGACGCAAAGCGCTCACGAAATGTAGCAAGATCACAATTGAGGGTTTGCGCATTGATAACGCAGCGAATAAAAAACCAACCTTTATCGATATCTGTATGGTTATTGGCCTCCATTAAAGAGCCACCCTGCTCGGCAATAAACTGGGTCACTTTAGCCACAATGCCAACCTGATCAGGACAAGAAATCACCAGGCGATAGGTCGATACGGATAGATCATTCATAAAACTTCTCAACAATATTTAATGGTTAAAATGTGATAAAAAATCCATTATATAAGCATATTACTGCCCCAAGGCCAGCCTCTCTGTTACAGCTTTTGGACCCGCAGGCTTTGCCATCATCTTTATAGTGTGGTTTATTTTTTCAAAGATAGCCAGTGTTGAAAAATACCAGCCACGCTACTTTGAGTATCTTATTAGCCTTCTAACCCACACCCTAAGACGGCGCACTATAACCTAAAATTATTGAAACTTGCTACGCCAAACAGTGGGAGCAACACCTGACCAACGTTTAAAAGCCACTCGAAAACTGCGCACGTCTGCATAACCTAAAGAGGATCCGATCGCCTCAACGGTTAGGTGGGTGGAGGATAAATAACGCTTTGCTTCGCTAAAGCGCACCTCGTCTAAAATCGCTTGATAGGACAGGCCCAAGTCCTTTAAATGACGCCGGAGGGTTCGGGAGGATTGGTGAAATTTTTCCGCCACCTGCTCCAGTGTTGGTACCCCGTTGTCCCACTCAGTAATAATCGCTTTAACCGCGGCAACCAGACCACGGTCTTCCGTTAAGGTGGACATAGTCTCCCGGCACAGATCTTTTAGCAGTTCAGCATATTCAGGCTGCGCATGGGGTAAACGTCTGTCCAACAGCGATTTTGAAACCAGCAAGGCATTGCGGCCCGCAGCAAAGGTTATTGGGCATTGGAAAAAAACGCTATAACCCTCTTTTCCCTTAGCCCTTAAGGGATGTGCCATATCAATGGCCGCAAATAAGACCGGCTCACCCACTAGCTCATTAAAAATAGTTTGCAGGGACGCCATGGTACTTTCCACTTCCATTTCATTGGTCACGGTATCAGCGGGAGTAGGAAATATCGACAGGCAAAGACAGGATTCACCGGCCACTGTCTCACGGCTTAATTTACTGTGTGAGGCCCAGCTGACTAGCGGCGCAAACTCTACCAGTAATTGCAAAGCCTCCCTCACCGTTGCCGCCCCCATCATGGCATAGCCGAGAATACCGTAGTTGGGCAAGCCCAGTCGCGCACCTGTGCGCAAGGCCAGTAAGGGGTCGTTATTCAGATGGGAAATATTGGTGTAGAGCGCCAGCTCCTGTTCCAGCGTTAAGCGGTGTGCGGGGTTATCCAGCTCCCGTGCAGCTACCCCGCTACCCTGGATAATATCCGTCAGGGCAACAGCTTGCTGCTCCACCAGATTGCGGATCATTAACTGGATTTCATAGCTATGCAGAAGCTGCTTATGGGGCTGGGCCCGACCAAGGTTCTTGCCAAGGGTCCGGCTTATTGTTTTAGGGGGCATATTAGGCCTTACTTATGTCCTATATTATTCCCTTATTGTCCACTATCCACCCTGCCGAATCCACCCCGTAATCTCTATTCTTGCAAACTGTGCTTTACTTTAAGTTGCCCCTTCAACGACAAAGGCCTATGCCCAAGCTATGAAGAACAAAAAATACGATGCCATTGTGATTGGTGCCGGCCATAACGGCCTCACCAGCGCAGCCTATTTGGCGAAATCAGGACTAGACGTTCTGGTGGTGGAGAAAAACGATTATATCGGCGGCGCAGCGGTTAGCCGTGAACTCCATGACGGCTGGCTCTACTCAAACTGTTCCTATGTTTGCAGCCTGCTCCGGCAATCCATTCATCGCGACCTTGACCTGACCCGCCACGGCTTGATGATCGTGCCCTACTCAGGCACCACCAACTTTTCTTTGGACGGCAACTACATTGCCGAGTATGGCGACCACGCCATGCAGTATCGGGAAGTGCTACGCCACTCTCGCCGTGATGCCGACGCCCTGCACCGCTACGAAGCGGACCTGATGCGCTTCGCTAAACTGATTCGTCACTTTCTGTTGCGCACGCCGGCCGACCCGACCTCCTTTAAGCCCCGCGATATTGGCGAAATGATTTTTATGGCGAAAAAATTTGCCGGCATGGGGGAAGAACAGGTTTATGAATTTATTCGTTTTATGACCATGAGTGCGGGTGACTTTCTGGATGAATATTTTGAAAATGATTTGGTTAAAGCCCTGTTTTCTACCAGTAGTATTATCGGTACCGCGCTTGGGGTTTACTCCCCCGGCACCGCCTATGTTTTACTGCACCATGTGATGGGGGATGTTGATGGCGCTGTTGGTGCATGGGGTTTGGCCCGCGGTGGTATGGGCGCTATCTCTAACGCCATAGCCGGCGCGCTAAAAGAACATGGCGGTGAAATTCTTACCAACGCACCGGTACAGCAGATTATTGTTAAAAACGGCAGCACCAAAGGCGTTGCCTTAGAAAACGGTGATGAGATTTACGCGGATATTGTGGTGTCCAATCTGGACCCAAAGCGCACCTTCACCAAAATTATGGATAAGAACGATATCCCGGCGGATCTGCATAAAAAAGCCG
Source organism: Oceanicoccus sagamiensis (assembly GCF_002117105.1). Lineage (GTDB taxonomy): Bacteria > Pseudomonadota > Gammaproteobacteria > Pseudomonadales > Dasaniaceae > Oceanicoccus > Oceanicoccus sagamiensis. Next base: position 4,064,086 of record NZ_CP019343.1, read on the forward strand.
AGAACTTTAAAATTCGCGGTTCCTCCGGCAAGGTCAATATCGCCCTGACCGGCAAACCGGATTTCCCCAGCCTGCCCGAGGGCCATATGTTGCGCAACGGCTCCTTTCAGTTTCTTGATTCCATGGAGCGTATGGAAAAAGCCTACGACGACTGGAAGCATGGACGCTGGTCTAGTGACCCCTTTATTGAAATGACCCAGTCTTCCGTCTGGGACCCCACTCTGGCTTCACCGGGACATTATTTTGTCTCTTGCTTTATTCAATACTGCCCGGCGGATGTTGAAGGTGGTTGGACACCGGAAAAACGCGATGCTTTTGGTAAAACAGTGATTGATCAAATCTGTAATTACTCACCCAACTTCCGCGACTTAATCGCCCATATGGAAATCCGAACTCCCTTTGAAATTGAAAATGAAATTGGCCTGACCGAAGGGAATATTTTCCAGGGCGAATTAACCATTGACCAATTAATGTTTAACCGCCCTTTCCCCGGCTATTCACAATACCGTGGCCCAGTCAAAGGGATGTATATGTGCGGCTCTGGTACTCACCCCGGTGGCGGTGTGTCATCAGCCTGCGGAGCCAACTCGGCACGGGAAATTCTGATGGACTTAAAACGACCCAATATTGTGCCGGAGGATGACGTTGATGAATAATAAATATTACGATGCCATTATTATTGGCGGCGGCCATAACGGCTTAAGCTGCGCAGCGTATCTGGCCAAAGCGGGCAAATCGGTATTGGTACTGGAAGCCGCCGAACAGCTGGGCGGTCTGGGTGCTACCCGTGAATTTGCACCGGGTTTTAAAGCCTCAGTTGCCCACACCCTGCCACAACTTACCAACAGTCTGGTCGATGAACTGGAACTGCGCAAGCATGGTTTTCAGCTGGCCTCATCGGATCTGGATACCATTGCCTTATCACCAGAGGGCAAGCATATTACGGTTTCCCATGGCCACCTCAAAGGTGCATCCGCTGAAGATACTGCGGCCTACGATCAGTACTTGCAGCTAATGCAAAAATTTTCCGATGCCATTAATACCTTCTGGCATAAAACCCCACCCATGGTGGGCAGCGGTCATTTAAAAGACCTGAGCACTGTGGGTTTGTTTGGCTGGAAACTTAGAACACTGGGCAAAGATGATATGCGTGAAATGATGCGTATGATCGCCCTGCCAGCCCAGGATTTAATGGATGAGTATTTTGCCAGCCCACTATTAAAAGCCGCCCTTAGCTGGGACGCCAACGTCGGCAGCAAACTGGCGCCACGCTCGCCTAACAATGCGGTTCTGGCCTTATTATTTCGTATGAGTGGCGACTTTAGTGGCAGCCTGCCTTTACCCAAAGGCGGTGTCGGTGGTTTAGTTGAAGCGATGGCAAAATCAGCAAGCAGCTTTGGCGCTGAGATTAAAACCGGTAGCCCGGTAGCCACAGTGATTGTGGAAGAACATCGCGCCACTGGCGTCACCCTGGAAAATGGTGAAACCTTTAGCGCCAATACGATTATTTCCAATGCCGACCCTAAAACCAGCTTCTTTAAATTGGTCGGTGCCCGTTATTTTGATGTGCAGTTTACCCACCGTATTAATCGTTTACGCAATGATGGCTTTGTTGCCAAAGTTCATCTCGCACTGGATGGCTTACCCAACTTTAAGGGTTTGGATTCGCCCACTGGCCGAATGATGATAGCCCCTTCGATGCAATCGATTGAAAATGCCTTTGATCAAGCCAAATACGGTAGTTTTGCAGAAGAGCTCCCGATGGAAGTATTGATACCCAGTTTACACGATGACAGTCTGGCTGCTGCTGGCAAGCATGTGCTATCAGCACAGGTGCAATATGCACCTTACGCCATCAAAGGTGGCTGGCAGCAACATCGCGAGCAATTCTTAGAGAATGTTATCGCCACACTCGAAAAATACGCACCGGATATTCGCAGCAAGATCACTGCCAGCGAGCTATTAACGCCGGAAGATTTAGAACAACAATTCCGTGTTAGCGGCGGCCATTGGCACCACGCTGAATTTGCCCTCGATAACTGGTGGATGAACCGCCCGACCTATGGCGCATCACAATATAAAACACCCCTGCCGGGCTTTTATTTATGTGGTGCCGGCGCCCACCCTGGTGGTGGCATTATGGGGGCGGCGGGTGCCAATGCCGCCAAAGCCATCCTCGATAACAAACAGTGAGGCAGCAGACCATGGACCTGACCGTCAAGTTAAAAAACGCCGACGATATCGATCATATTGCTACCGGTGTACAACCTACGCCGTTTCATTCGCGCACGTCAAAGCTGAATATGAATCAACAATGGGTTGAGTGGTGTGGCTATGCCACTGCCGTCTCTTATATGGATGCCCATATAGAATATTTCGCTACCCGAAATACCTGTGCTGTATTTGATATGTCACCGATGCGCAAATATCGTTTTAAAGGGCCCGATGCCGAAGCGATGTTAGACCGTATGGTAACGCGCGATGTCAGCAAACAGGCTTTAAATACGGTTGCCTATAATGTCTGGTGTACCGATGCGGGCCGCGTGGTCGACGATGGCACCCTATTCCGTTTAGCGGATGATGAATTTATTGTCTGCTGTGCCGACCCTTGTTATGACTGGTTTCAATTAGCGGCGGTGGGTTTTGATGCCATTGAGATTACTGATATCAGTGAAGACCTTGCCTCACTGGCACTGCAAGGGCCCACCTCCTGCGCGCTGCTAAAACAGATGGGCTTTAGCGGTATTGAAAACTGCAAACCCTTTGAGATTGTAAAATTCCCCTACCTGTCCGGAGAAATGATGATTTCACGGACCGGCTTTACCGGTGACCTTGGTTATGAGTTGTGGATTGACCCCAAGGATGCTGAAGCATTGTGGGATGAGTTATTTGATAAAGGTTATAACTATGGCATACAACCCTTAGGGGATGAGTCACTGGATATGGCCAGACTGGAAGCGGGCTTTATCAGCCCTGATGTGGAATTTCACGGCGCGCTACATACGGTTGAACCCGGCCATGACCACTCCCCCTTTGAGCTGGGTTTGGGCTGGATAGTAAACTTTAAAAAAGCACACTTTACTGGCCGGGCTGCCTTGCTGGCAGAAAAAGAATCCGGCAATTATCGCCGTCTGGTTAAATTAGATATCGAAGGTAATAAGCCCGCTGAAAGCAGTATTCTTTATAGTGGCAAAAACTGTAAACAGGAAATTGGTTACGTCACTTCCGCTATGTGGTCACCGGTGGTTAAGGCGAATATTGCCTACGGCCTGATTGATGCAAAATATATCGACAGTGAGATTTGGGCTGAAATCTACCACCAAAAAGAATTGCGCTGGTACCGTAAAGTCGCCAAATGTACCAAGGTGAAGAAACCGTTTTGGGCACCAGAGCGAGCCAAAGCCACACCACCACCGGACTGTTAGTAAGCTCAGCGCAACCACAGTTAGAGAATCTGCTTTTCACCCTAAAAAGAAATAGCCTTTTTAAAGGTATAAAAAAACCTCGCATCATCGATGCGAGGTTTTTTTTGGCGCAAAGCAAGCTACTTGCTGGCGCGCAGACCTATGGTCATATTAAAGACAGGCTTAGCGGGCTGGTGATCATAGCGGTCAGCCACAAAATACCCTTCACGCTCAAACTGAAAAGCTGCCTCAGGTGCCGCATCCGCCAAGCCAGGCTCAACCCAGCAGTTATCTAACACCTTTAATGAGTTGGGGTTAATATGCTGCATAAAGTCTTCTTCACCGCGATCAGGCGCCTCATGCACAAATAACCGCTCATATAAACGTACGCTGGCTTGCTTGCCATGTGTGGCTGATACCCAGTGAATAACACCTCTAGGCTTAATCCCGTCTGGAGGGTTGTCACCCACAGTATTGGGAACCAGAGACGCGACAATAGTCTCTATATTACCGTCAGCATCTTTAATGACATCATCGGCTTTAATCACATAGGCACTGCGCAGACGAACATATTCACCGGCCACCAGGCGTTTAAACTTCTTGCGGCTGAGGGTGGTATCTTCAGTAAAATCAGCGCGGTCGATATAAAGCTCTTTAGTAAACGGCAAAGACCTGCTGCCCATCTCCTCTTTACTGGGATGAACCGGTGCCGCCAAGGTTTGCACATCACTGTCTATATGCTGTTCAAAATTACTGATCAATAATTTAACGGGATTGAGCACACACATAGCTCTGGGGGCATGCTCATTTAAGTCTTCGCGAATAAAAAACTCCAACTGGGCCATATCCACCACACCATCGGTTTTGGCGACCGCCAGGCTCTGGCAGAAGTTGCGCACCGCAGTGGCACTATAGCCGCGACGGCGCATCCCTGAAATGGTCGGCATTCTGGGGTCGTTCCAGCCTGCAACTACCTTGTCATCCACTAATTGCTTAAGCTTGCGCTTGCTGGTCACAGTATAGTTAATATTTAAGCGGCCAAATTCATACTGGCGCGGCGTTGCGGGCACAGGTAAATGCTCCAGAAACCATTCATACAGTGGCCTGTGGTCAGCAAATTCCAGCGTACAGACAGAATGACTAACCCCTTCAATGGCATCTTCCTGACCGTGGGCAAAATCATAAGCTGGATAGATACACCATTTATCACCGGTCTGGTGATGGCTGGCTTTGCGGATCCGGTAAAGGATAGGGTCCCGCAAGTTCATATTGGAGGAGGCCATATCAATTTTGGCCCGCAGCACACAATGCCCTTCATCAAATTCACCGGCCCGCATCTTTTCAAATTGCGCCAGATTCTCTTCCGGTGTGCGACTCCGGTAAGGGCTGTCTTTACCCGGTGAGGTTGCCCAGCCCCGGTATTCACTGGCTTGCTCTGCGGTTAAATCACAGACATAGGCATTACCCTCTTTAATCAGATGCAAGGCCCACTCATAAAATTGGTCAAAGTAACTGGAGGCATAACGGACATCACCTGCCCACTGGAAGCCCAGCCAACGGACATCTTCTTTAATCGCATCGACATACTCCTGATCTTCCTTGGCTGGATTGGTATCATCAAAACGCAGGTTGCATTCACCGCCAAAGGTTTCGGCCAGACCAAAATTTAAGCAGATCGATTTGGCATGGCCGATATGCAGGTAGCCATTAGGCTCAGGAGGGAAACGAGTCACTACCTTGCTAACCCGGCCTTCCGCCAGATCCTGCTTAATAATGGTTTCAATAAAATTCTCAGGCTTACTGGTTTCAGCGCCGTTTTCTTCAGACTTGCTCATGAATCGTTGTTTTCCGCGATAGTTTTGCAGTGATATGTCGTGATTTAAGGTTCCGCCGGAGGGGCAAAAGCCGTATTATAGCGGCTTTCTTAATACGAACACACAGGGTAGAGACTTTTATGGTTATATTTAAAACAAACTACGGCGATATCACGATTGAGTTGGATTTTGATAACGCCCCTAAAACCGCAGAGAACTTTGCCCAGTACGTCAAAGACGGTTTCTATGACGGTACTATTTTCCACCGGGTTATTGATAATTTTATGGTTCAGGGCGGCGGTTTTGAGCCAGGCATGGGCCAGAAAGAAACTCGCGACCCCATTGCCAACGAAGCCGATAACGGCCTTAAGAATGATGTTGGTACTCTGGCTATGGCACGTACCATGGACCCGGATTCAGCCAGCGCGCAGTTCTTTATTAATGTAAAAGACAATGACTTCCTTAACCACACCGCCAAAAACAGCCAGGGCTGGGGTTATGCGGTCTTTGCCAAGGTGGTTGACGGTATGGATGTGGTCAATAAGATCAAGGCGCTACCTACCACCAGCAAAGGCGGCCACCAGGATGTACCTGTTGACGACATTATTATTGAATCAGCGGCATTAACCGAAGACTAGAAGACCTATAGTCCTATGACGACGCTGTTTATTTCAGATCTGCATCTGGACCCTTCGCGCCCGGCAGTAACCCGGGCGTTTTTGGATTTACTCGCCGGTGAAGCACGTAGCGCCGATGCCCTCTATATCCTTGGTGATTTTTTCGAGGTATGGATTGGGGATGATGATGATGCCCAACTAAACCAGACAGTGATTACAGCCCTGAAGGCTCTGACCAGCAGTGGTACACCGGTATTTGTAATGCATGGCAATCGTGACTTCCTGATCGGAGAGCTATTTTGCCAACAAACTGGCTGCCAACTCATTCACGACCCCAGCACCATTGAACTCTACGGCCAGCCGGTATTATTACTGCACGGTGATACACTCTGCACGGATGATATAAAGTATATGGAGTTTCGTCAGCAGTGCCGCAGCGAGGCCTGGCAAAGTGCCCTGCTCTCTCATACGGTAGAACAACGTCGGCAACTGGCCAGGCAAATGCGCGCCGATAGTCAAGCGGCCAGCAGTAACAAAGCCGATGATATTATGGATGTTAATCAGGCTGAAGTGCTACGTATGTTCGCGCAGCATAACGTGAGCCTGATGATTCATGGGCATACCCATCGCCCGGCCATTCATCAGCATGAGAATAATACCCTACGTGTCGTTTTGGGTGACTGGCATGACAGCGGCTGGATTATTCGTTACCCCAGCAACGGTCAATTTAAGTTAGAGGAATTCCCAATACAGTAACACCCGTTATTCAGCTTGACGCGAGTAACGTATTTTTAATCATCAATCTGGAGCTTACAATGAAAATAAAAACACTGACCTCTGTTTTACTCTGTGCCGCACTCGCCAGCACCGCGGCAACCGCAGCCAATAATAAATCCGTTATTAAACACCGCCAGGCCGTGATGGCAGCCATCGGCGGTCATTTTGGTGCTGCATTTTCTACTATGCGCGGTATGGAGCAGTTTGATGAAAACCAAATTTTTCACGCCGACGCTGTGGCCCGCCTGGCCAAAATTTCTGCCAAGACTTACCCTGCCGGTAGCGGCGAAGGAAAAACCAAAGCCAAAGCTGAAATCTGGGATAAGCCAGAAGACTTCCAAAAAGCGATGGATGAGTTTGTTGTAAAAGCTGACGAGTTTGCCGCCGCAGCAAAAACTAAAGATTTAAAAGTTTATGGTGCCGCAGCCAAGGCTCTTGGTGGCTCTTGCAAGGGCTGCCATGATGATTTTAAGGCGAAATAGTCACTAGCAACCACGCGGACAACGCTGCAATAGCAGTCAGAAAGCACAGGCGTAACAGCGATATTGGCTTGGCCGCCTGTGCTCCATCTTGCTGCGATATATAACCGCTAATCATTGGTTTCACTAAATTATTTTTGCGCACCAGCCAGTAAAAACCAATAGCGGAAAGATGCAAAGCCACCAGCAACAACAGCAACCTATAGTTGTTAGCATGAATCACACTGGCGACACTAATCCAACGCTCATCAGCCCAGGCCACCCAGGGCCCTTCAGTAAAAATCTCATCCGTTGTTAACAAACCAGACAATGTTTGTGCCAGCAGAGTCAGCAACATAATGACGACTGCCCAGGAACCCAGTGGACTATGACCAGAGTGATTAGACTGTCCACGCAGATAATTGATAACGGCACGAGGCGATAAGGGCAGCCTCAAAAAATGCGCATGATCGAGGGCAAACAACCCCGTCAACACTCTAAAGCATAATAACGCCAACACACCATAGCCACTAATCAGGTGCCACTCCATTAAATCGATATCTCCCAACAAACCGGTCGCCATCGAGACGGTAAAAACCACTAACAGCAACCAGTGAAAGAGCCGGGTATGAAGATTCCAAACAAGGGTTTTTTGCTGACTCATAGGGTTACCTGTCAGGCGGCCATTGGCCCACTGTGAAAGCGAAACTCCTGGTCAGGACTCTCAACCAGCTTTTGCTCTAATTGTGCATAGTAGGCAATACGGTCATCGATCGGTGACTCGGCATATTTTTCTGCCAGCCCGAGATAATCTAAAAAATGACGGGATTCAGATTTGAGTAATGACAGGTAAAAGTTTTTTAGCTCATCATCCAAATGCGGCGCCAGTTTAGCAAAGCGCTCACAGGAGCGCGCTTCAATAAAGGCGCCAATAATCAAACTATCAATCAGTTTTTCGGGTTCATGGGTTCGCAAACCTTCACGCATCCCCCCGGCATAACGGGCAGAACTGAGCTGAATATAGTCAACGCCACGCTTTTTCATAATAGCGATAACCTGCTCAAAATGTCGCATTTCTTCTCTGGCCAGGCGCGACATTTTATTTAATAAATCAAATTTATCGACATAGCGGTAAATCATATTCAACGCAGTGCTGGCCGCTTTTTTTTCACAGTTAGCATGATCGATCAGCATAATGTCCTGATGCTGTAAGGCGTTTTCTACCCAGCGATCCGGTGTTTCACAGGCAAGAAAGCTATGGATAGCGCCAAGGTCTATTGCAGCCATTAATACGTACCTTTGACCGGCAAGTTAACACGGGGCTTTGGCGAATATTCGGTTACCGGGACAAGACCCTCATTATCCTTAACCCGCAACGGAATAGAAAAAGACCTTAGCTGTTCACCATCGGTGGTACTGGCTAGAAACTTGATATAGATTTTACCGGCAACAAGGGGGGTCAGGTGCAATGTAATCGTCACCCTGCCCTGATCATCTGTGCTATAGACTGTATTGGTCGTCTGATTAATTTGAAACTGCTCACTGTCGACAAAATCCAGCGCTACCATTTGACCCGCTGATAAAGAAAACTGCAGTAGCAACTGCAATGGTTTATCCACAGCTATCTCACCGTCTACACGATGCTTCATGGGCATACGATCACCGGCAATAGCCAGACTGGTCACGGTCTTTATCTCAAGCTGCTCACTCAGCACGGCAGGCGTTGTTGTTTTATTTACCTGGTAGATTAAGGCGCTGATAAGCAGCGCAATAAACGGGAGGATAGTAACGAACTTATAGCTTAATAATTGATTAAACATTGACATACTCTCTACTCAACCAGCACGCTAAAGCAGCGGCGCCCGACAGTTTCATCTAAACCCTCCAGATAATCTGCATGGGCAAGGGTCATTATATAGCGTGTACTGCCATCAAGGCGCTGTGAAAAACTCAGTACTGAGCCATCAACCAGAGCTTGCCGGCCAGTCACTTCTTCTCCCTGCCGATAGACATTCACTACCGCTCGACCATTGCCAACAACACCATTGCCGGGCGTGACGGTAAACCGATAGTTTTTACTGGCTTCAGTATCCAGCAGTAAAAACTGATTAACCGCAAGTTTGTTCACTGTGCCGTATTGATTGTTTGAACAAATATCGATGGCACTACCAATAGCCAATGCCGTGTAAACCGTCGCTACATCCTCGTCTGCGGCAATATCATTATTGGCGATATCTTCGTCACTGCCAAAGTCATCCACCACGGCTTCAGTATCCTGGCTGGCAACCAATAAGTCGATAGCAGCATCTTCAGTTCGCTGCTGTTTTAGTTGATTGATAAAAGTAAATAGCGATACCAGAGAGTCAGATGAACGGTAAGCGGGGCTGGTTAATGTCTGGAAAATAGGAGAAAAACCCAGACTGAGTTCATCTGCGCCATCGTTATTAGTATCAAATAAATTATACATAATAGAAGCTACCGAAGCTTCACTGTACCAACCGGCTACGGCATAGCTGCTTGCATCCAATGCAAAGCGCGAGGTTCTGGATTGATCAATACCAAGACTGTTTCGATAATTACTGGGGACAGCAGCGTTTTCTTCAGCGGCCCGCTCTAACGCAATACCAGAAAAAGCATCAGCCCAACCCTCTTCAAGTGCCAGCCGTAAATCCAAATGATCACCAATCGAATGTGGCCCACCTAATGCATCATAGCGACCAAAGCTGCCGGTGAGGTAATGAGCAAATTCATGGGTGATCACATGGGGGTCATATTCATCCGTATTACTATCTTCATCACCTAATAAAAATATTTCATGGGTGGAGGCAATAATCTCAGCACCGCGGGTAATAAATTGCTGCCGGTAAAAGCTGCCACCAATATCACCTTGTTCAATACTCTGTTCGCTTTCTATCTCTGCGGCATTATTTAATTCACTCCAACGAATCGCTAACAGTGGGAATTCAATATCACTATCCGCCCTGACCAGGGTATCAAGCGCTTCACAAACAGAGTCGAGAATGGCAAATGGAGCGGCCGACCGGGGTAAGGTGTAATCACTAAATCCCGCCTCTACCCCGGCGCCAGCCAATAGGTCACGCAGGGGTAACTCAGCGGGAGTGGCAATGGTATTATCCAATAAATAATAGGGGGCATTACCAGCGGTATTATCGGTTAACTGGATATTCCACGAAGCCCCCGCACTACCACCATCACGAAACAGTTGCGCGCGAACCTGCACACAAACGGCCTGATTGGCATCAACACTGAGACCGTATTCGCCATTGGCATTGGCCAGCGTTGTTGCCAGCACCGTTTGACTACATTGCCCATTACTCGCATCAACGGCTTCTACCACCACACCGCGCATGGGCATTGAAATAATGGCACTGTAATCCAGGCCGAACCTTGTTAAGGGGACACGTTGGTAAAAAACCCGGCCAGTTAAGGTGCTCTCGGCGGGTACAGGGCTCAACGCAGCACAGGAGGTTAGAGCCGAGTTATTTTCGGGAGTGCTGACGGAGGAAAAACCGCCATCCAAAAAGGACGCCGGATCGAGCTCCTCGACCGGTGGCTGTTCTTCAACGGGGCTTCTTTCACCGCCTCCGCTTCCACCACCTCCGCCACCACCGCAGGCAACCAGCACAAGCGGCAATAACAACAGTACAACTCTCTTTAACGGCGACATCTAAACCCCTTCAAACTCAGTGCTATCTTCATCTTGCAAGCCAGCAGAAGCAAAATAACGCTGGTAATGAGCTTCAGAAAGTATATAAAACTCAGCATCAATCGCTAAACGTAATTCTCGCAAATCAGTTTCGCGATACTGGGCATCCAATTCCAGCCCATATTGAGATAAATCACCTAATTGACTGGCTCCGGCACGCAGCAGCTCATAGGCCCAAATATAGGGGCTTTTGTGGCTGGGGTATGGGATTTGTTGGGTGTCCAGGTTCCATTGCAACAGGTCCTGCTGGGTCACTCGCATTTTGGTCGCTACGATTTGAGCCAGAAAGCCTTCCAGACGCTGGTCTATAATCCGCTTTTCCGCCTGGCTATAGCCGTTCCAATGGATAACTTCATGGGCAAAGCGTTTGCAACCGCGGCAAACGCTATCGCCAATCCCTGTAGAACAGACACCAATACAGGGGGTTTTTACTCTAATTTCTAACTCTTTGCTCACTCGGCACTCAATAACAATCAAATATTGTGTGGATGGGTAGGCGGTGCCCAATGAACAAGCTGGCCGCTTTTTATTGTTAAGCACTTATTCTATATCGGCCAACCTGTTTTCGGAATGGTAATAAGCAGTTTATTTCGGTTTGCAGCTGGTATTTACGGATAAGTACCCGCCCTCTGGCACTGGGCTCAGCAGGAAACCCACCGCGTACGCAGACCAAGCCTTAGCAGCAAAATAGTTGTTGCATATACAACATAAATATGGAGAATGATGAATATGAACAAAGGAGTAATCCAATGAGTGCTGCCGAGCAACGCTATGATCAACCTGATCCACAACGGGTATTACTGAAAGCCTTACTCAATGCCGGTAAAAATCTGGGGCTGTCAAAGGCTGATATCGGCAAAGTGATCGGCAAAGATCGCACCTCGCTTAATCGGGGTATCGCGCCCTCAAGCAAATCCGGGGAATTAGCCCTCTTCTTGATTCGTTGCTACCGGGCTCTCTATGTTCTGGTGGGAGGAAAACCTGAGGATATCAAGCACTGGATGAATACCTACAACCATCATATTCAAGCAGTTCCAACTGAAGAAATATACACTATTCAAGGACTTACCAGGGTACTTGAATATCTGGATGCGATTCGTGGAAAAATATAAAACCATCACAAGGACAGTGTTATGGACATTTGGCAAGCCTGTAAGGACCGTTTTACCCTTCGTGAGCTCAACGGTCGATTAGTTCGCGTTGTCGAAAGCCAGGAGCAGGTTGCCACCAATCATTTGGTCGACACGCTGGAAGAACAACACTTACTGGAGCAAATGCTGGAAGAGAACAAGCCCGGCCATAGCCATAAGGGCCTGCATTACCTGCTTGCTACCCCCTTCCGTTACCCCCCTTAAAATACGGTTCACGCTTTGGCAAAAAATCCGAGCCAAGCTTATTTTACGGCTCTAAAGATACCCGCACCGCCCTGGCTGAAGCCGCCTATTATCGCTTTGTATTTTGGTATGGTATGGCCACTGCTCCGGCTGCACAGAAATTTTCCACCCAGCATACGGTTTGGGGTGCAAGCTACCTGACCCATAAGGGCGCCTTATTACATCAACCGCCCTTCGCCAACTATCAGGCCCAACTGGCCTCTCCGGTGAGCTACCAGCACAGCCAGAAATTCGGTGAGCGGCTACGGCAAGCCCAAGTCGAGGCCTTCGAATTTATCTCGGCCAGAGACCCTGAGCAGGGGCTCAATATAGCCTTGTTTACCCCTGCGGCCCTGTCCTGTAAATCACCCCGCTACCAAAAGCAGCTGCTATGCGATACCACTAGCGACGAGGTGGTATTTTACTCCGCAGCAGAACAGACTATTTATCGCTTTAGTTATCAGCAATTTCTGGTGGATGACCAGCTTCCCCTGCCTGCGGTGCGCTAATATTCAGGTCCCCAATACTGCCAATCAAAAGAAAGAATACCCCTATAGAGATCAACAACTTAACTTCATCAATGATTTTTAGTATACTTCGCGCCCCATTCGATGGTGACATCGATAGCCTCATCTTCCGGCGACACTTCCCAGTGACTCTGGCCTCAGATGAGCAACCAATAACTATTGCCTGCCTGAGAGGTTTGAATGAGCTTATATTCTGAATATATGGATGAAATCGCGACCCGTGAGAAAGATCTGGGGTTGAATCCAAAGCCAATTGATAGCGCCGAGCTGCTGTCAGAAATTATTGCCCAGATCAAAGACGCTGGTCATGAGCACCGCGCCGACTCTCTGAAGTTCTTTATCTACAACACCCTGCCCGGCACCACCAGTGCTGCCGGTGTTAAAGCGCAATTTCTGAAAGAGATTATCCTCGGTGAAACCGTAGAAGGTATTACTACAGAGTTTGCCTTTGAGTTGCTGTCTCATATGAAAGGCGGCCCGTCTGTTGACGCACTGCTGGACCTGGCTCTATCTGATGACGCAGCCGTTGCCACACCAGCTGCAGACGTTCTAAAGACTCAGGTATTTTTGTACGAGGCCGACACCGACCGCCTTGAAGCGGCCTTTAAAGCCGGCAATGCTGTCGCCAAAGATATTCTAGAAAGCTACGCACAAGCGGAGTTCTTCACCAAGCTGCCAGAGATCGCTGAGAAAATCCACGTTGTGACTTATATTGCTGGCGAAGGTGATATCTCTACTGACTTACTATCCCCCGGTAACCAGGCGCACTCTCGTTCAGACCGTGAACTGCACGGCCAGTGCATGATGACGCCAGAAGCCCAACAAGAAATCGTTGCTCTGCAAAAACAGCACCCTGATGCCAAAGTTATGATGATTGCCGAAAAAGGCACCATGGGGGTAGGTTCATCTCGTATGTCCGGTGTTAACAATGTAGCGCTTTGGGCCGGCCAGCAAGCCAGTCCCTACGTCCCCTTTGTTAACTTCGCACCGGTTGTTGCAGGTACCAACGGTATTTCTCCTATCTTCCTGACCACCGTTGACGTTACCGGTGGTATCGGCCTTGACCTGAAAAACTGGGTTAAGAAGCTGGACGAAAGTGGCAACCCTGTTCTGGACGATAACGGCGATCCGGTGCTGGAACAAGCTTATTCAGTAGCCACCGGCACCGTGCTGACCATCGATACCAAAACGAAGAAGCTCTACAACGGTGACCAGGAACTGGCTGATGTATCATCGTCGTTCACACCACAGAAAGTCGAATTTATGAAAGCCGGTGGTTCTTACGCGCTGGTATTCGGCAAAAAACTACAGACGATTGCTGCTAATGCGCTGGGCATTAAAGCACCTCAAGTATTTGCACCATCTAAAGAAATCTCTATTGAGAATCAGGGCCTGACCGCGGTTGAGAAAATCTTTAACAAGAACGCTCTGGGCGTTGCTTCTGACACAGCATTACACGCTGGTTCCGATGTCCGTGTTCGCGTGAATATTGTTGGCTCGCAAGATACCACTGGCCTGATGACATCTCAGGAATTGGAATCGATGGCCGCTACGGTTATCTCGCCAAGTGTTGATGGCGCCTATCAGTCAGGCTGTCACACTGCGTCGGTTTGGGATTCCAAAGCCCAGACGAATATCCCCAAGCTGATGTCGTTTATGAACAAGTTTGGTTTGATTACAGCGCGTGACCCTAAAGGGGTTTACCCCGCTATGACGGATGTTATTCACAAGGTATTGAACGACATTACTGTAGACGACTGGTCCATTATTATCGGTGGCGACTCACACACCCGTATGTCTAAAGGCGTAGCTTTTGGCGCAGACTCGGGCACCGTTGCGGTGGCACTAGCTACTGGCGAATCAGCCATGCCCATCCCTGAGTCAGTCAAGGTCACCTTCAAAGGCGATATGAAGGACCATATGGATTTCCGTGATGTGGTCCACGCCACTCAAGCCCAGATGCTGAAGCAGTTTGGTGGCGAAAACGTCTTCCAGGGCCGTATTATTGAAGTTCAAATCGGTACACTGATGGCTGACCAGGCTTTCACCTTTACCGACTGGACAGCAGAAATGAAGGCCAAAGCTTCAATCTGTATTTCTAATGACGAGACACTGATTAAATCTCTGGAACTGTCCAAGAGCCGTATCCAGGTGATGATCGACAAAGGCATGGATAACGGCGTTAATATGCTACAGGGCCTGATCGACTTAGCCGACAAGCGTATTACTGAAATCCAGTCCGGTGAGAACCCAGCCCTGGCACCCGATAATAACGCCAACTACTATGCAGAAGTTGTTATTGACCTTGACCAGATCGACGAGCCAATGATCGCCGATCCAGACGTCAACAATGCCGACGTATCCAAGCGTTACACCCACGATACTATTCGTCCTACTTCGTTCTACTCGGGCACTAAGAAAGTTGATTTGGGTTTTGTGGGTTCATGTATGGTGCACAAAGGCGATATGCAGATTATTGCCCAGATGCTGCGCAACCTTGAGTCTCAAGGTGAAGTGACGTTCAACGCACCGCTGGTTATCGCGCCACCAACCTACAATATTGTTGATGAACTGAAAGCCGAAGGCGACTGGGAACTATTACAGAAATACGCGGGTTTTGAATTTGACGACAGCGCACCCAAAGGCGCAGCTCGTACCGAATACCAAAATATCATGTATCTGGAGCGCCCTGGTTGTAATCTGTGTATGGGTAACCAGGAGAAAGCCGCGAAGGGTGATACTGTACTGGCTACGTCTACTCGCTTGTTCCAAGGCCGTGTGGTTGAAGATTCTGACGAGAAGAAAGGAGAGTCACTGTTGGCATCAACGCCAATGGTTGTACTGGCTACAGTTCTGGGCCGTATTCCCACTCTGGAAGAGTACAAAGACGCCGTTAAAGGTATTAACCTGACTGACTTTGCACCACCAGCGGAAGACCTAAGTGTTGAGCCTCAGGCTGTGCCGGTAAAAGTTGTAGGCTAGCTCCAATGCTTTTCAATACAAGGCCCCAATCACAATGATTAGGGCCTTTTTTTTGTGCTGCATTTATGTGGAACGCAATGTCAGCAAATAACTTAAGCGCAATGATTCGCTTCTTAACTGCTTTAAAACCGCCTTGCGCTGATCCGGTGGTAATGGCTCATAATTCAAGGTCACAAACGCACGGGTGCAAGCTAATAAATGTGCCTTCCAGCTTGGATCTGATTCAGCAACACGCTTGGCAAAATCGATAGCGCCTTCATCCGCCAAGCGCTTATAGCCAGCTCGTTCAAGACGCTTGCAGACATTTAAATAAATCTGCACTTCTTTGGCTGGCTTTGGCCTGCTGCGGCCCTTCAATAAATCCGCGGCAACAAACAATAAGACAATACCACCCACACCTAAAATTAACAGGGCGACACGCCAGGGGCTCACCTCCCCCAATAGTTTTTGCAACACCTGAGACTGCTTTTGCCCCTTATATTGCAACACCCAACTAGACCAATAAAAACTAAAAGCATCCATCTGAAAGCGTATTTTATTGAGCCAGGCCACATCGCGGTAACGCAACGGCGATAGAGGGGCATCGGATAAAAAGCTACCCTCCTGCTGCATTGCCCGCTCCAAACCATATTCAATACGATCAGGTGAAACCGCTGCGGTAGGGTCAAAGCGTACCCAGCCCTCCCCTTCAAGCCACACCTCTGCCCAACCATGCGCATCAAACTGATGCACCAATACCGTCCCGGTAATCGGACTTATCTCGCCCCCTTGATAACCGGCAACCATGCGGGCAGGAATACCTGCTGCGCGCATTAACACCACAAAGCTACTGGCATAATGGCTGCAAAAGCCACGGCGGGTATCAAACAAAAACTCATCAACGGTATGCTTGCCCAAAGCCGGCGGCTTTAGGGTATAAATATATTCCTCCTGACGAAACTTGCGCAGGATACGGCGAATATAATCCCTAACATCCGCTGATTGCCTGAATAAGTCCTGAGCATAAAGCTGAGTCTGTGGGTTAAACCCTTTGGGCAACTGAGTTTCAAACGTGCGTGTACGTCTATCCAGATCTAATTGAATCTTTGCCTTGGGGTCCGAGCTAATATCGTATTTTATTCGAGTATGAATATCATCGTTATACACCAAGCGATAGTCATTCACTGCCAGAATATTTTTGTTACTGCTATAGGCCAGTGCCAGTGAAAATAACCAAGGCTGGTAGCTGGGCTCCTGTATCACACTATAGCGCAAGGGTTGTTTTAACTGTCGCAGCACATCATCGGTCTGCGGCTGTGTCATAAAGTCCTTTTTCGATTCCCCCTGACGCCATGTCCGACCATCAAATTCAGACAACACTAAACCCCGCCAATACAGTTGGCCTCGGGGAGGAATAGCCTCTTCAAAAACTACACGAAATGCCAACTCACCACTTTGACTGAGATTAGAAATATCACCGGGTGAGACCGAATCACTGACACCGGTTTTTGCCTGATGAGAAGGCAACGGCACTTTCCACAGCGGTTCAAAACGCGGAAAAACCACAAACAGCACTAACATTAAGGGTACTGCCTGCATAAAAATCAGCGCTGCTTTACGTAGACTAATACTGTTTAAACGCGCATAGCTGTGCTGATGCAATGCTATTAACGATGTCGTAATCAGTAACAGAGTAGCGAATATTAAGACACTGACCAAAAAATCCTGCGAGAATAAAAACTGAGTTAGCGCTGCAAAATAGGCCAGAAAGATAATGACATACACATCGCGCTTATTAACCACTTCCAGCAACTTTAAACAAAACCCGGAAAACAGTAAGGCAACGGTAGGCTCCAAACCAATCATAGTGCCGTAGCTACGATAGATCCCCACAAAGCAGAGCAAGGATAATAAAACTTTGACCGACTTGGGTGGAAACGACCAACGGCCCTGATAGACCATAATTCGCCATAATGTGCAGACTACATAGGCAGCCAGTACCCACCAGGGCAAGCGTTCTGCATGGGGAACCAGCAGCACCAACTGTGACACCAGAATCCAGGCCAGACAGTTACGCGGAATTTGCCAGGAAATACTCACGACGCATCTCCTTCCCAGCGGTATAAAGCCAGCGCCTTTAATACCGCCTCCTGATGCACTTGACCATGACCCGGCGTAATTTCAACTCCGGGTATACGCAGGCCATATTCGTCATTGCTATTTTCCAGAGTCAATACCCAGTAGCAGAGCTTGGATAGACGCTGCTCCAGATCACCGCTAACATCATCCCACTCTAACCACAGACTTTGTTCACGATAAGCGGCAAACTCTTTAGTTTGCAGGTCTTGTCCTTTGGCATAACTTTTCCAAAAGGCATGTTTGAGGGAGTCACCGGGACGATAGGGTTGAAACTGATAGAAGTCATCACTGCCCGCTTTCGCAATCACCTCACCGTCGTCATCACCACTTTTGCTACTGTTAAAAGATTCCATTTTACAGGCCAGCGGCCGCGGGTAGACTAACACGTCAAAGTCTAATGCCAACCAAGTCCAGGCCCGCAATAAACCCACGGGGTAAAACGTTTCTATTAATAACCGATCCGGTTTAAACCAACCCCGCTGCTGCATCGGTAGATGCAGGCCAAAGGTTTTTTCACCGCTATCGGACAAGGTAACCGAGCGCACGTCGCTTAGCGGCCACGATATATCAATATCAAAATAGTCTTTATCACCCTGACGCTGCAACTGTAATAATAATTCAGCATTATCACCGACAAAGACAGGGGCCGAGCGCACAGCGGTTATGGTTAAACCCGACAAATTAGCATAGGTATGCAGGATGCTGACAATAAACACACTGGATAAAAGAAACACCAGCGCAAAGGCCATATTGTTTTGATAGTTAATCGCTGCAATCAACATAACGATTAGCAGCACAATAAACCAACGTCCAGGGCGGGAAGGAAAAATAAAAATGCGCTTTTGATCCAGCGTAATAGAACGTGTGGCGGGGATCCGTCGATCCAGCCAGCGTTTAAAACGTGATTTTATAATCTGATTAATAGCGCTTGGCATCGCTTGATCACTCTTAGACAATCACGGCCACTTGCTCTAATAACTGTTGCGATATGCCATGACTGCCGGACTTATAATCTACGGATGTGTTAAGCCGGTGCTCAACCACCGAAGGCAATACCATTTGGATATCTTCCGGCACCACATGACCGCGGCCTAACATTAACGCCCAGGTTTTTGCACAGCGCAGCAGTGCCAAGGCACCACGGGGTGAAAGACCACAACTTAAATCGGCCTGGGTACGACTATACTCAACCAGGCGCTGAACATAATCGATCAGACTATCCGAGCAATGGATATCTTCTACTGCACGCTGGATTGCCACTAACTCCTGAGTGGTCATCACCTGCTGCAAACGCGCCAACTTGCGGCGGCTATCTTCCCCTAACAGTAATTTTCGCTCTGCCTCACGATCAGGGTAACCCAGTGATAAACGCATTAGAAAACGGTCTAGCTGAGATTCAGGCAATGGATAGGTACCTGATTGACTGGAAGGGTTTTGCGTGGCAATAACAAAAAAAGGCGCGGGTAATTCCCGCGTCTCTCCCTCGATGGTGACCTGCCCTTCTTCCATAGCTTCCAGCAAGGCACTTTGTGACTTTGGTGTGGTTCGGTTTATTTCATCGGCGAGTAAAACCTGGGTAAACACCGGGCCGGGAATAAACTGAAACTGCGCTGAGTCGCGATTAAAAATCGAAACCCCTAAAATATCCGCGGGCAATAAATCGCTGGTAAACTGCACTCGCTTATACTCAAGCCCCAGTACTTTAGCCAAGGCGTTAGACAAGGTCGTTTTACCCATGCCGGGTAAGTCTTCTATGAGCAAATGACCTTTGGCTATCAGGCAGCATAGCGCCAAACGTACTTGTACTTCTTTGCCCAGTAATACGGTGCTCACCTCAGCGACCGCGCGATCAATTTGCTTTTGCATACCTTGTTTCCATATTAGAATTCAGCGCCACACCTAGTGTAGCACTGATATTAACAGAGGGAGGGAGTTTGCTCGGTGCTTAAAGCGCTGCCAGGCCGCGCTGCATATCGATTTTAAGGTCTTCGATATCTTCAAGGCCAACAGCGACACGAATCAGGTTGTCACTAATATTGGCAGCGGCACGCTGCTCATCGGTCAAACGCCCATGAGTGGTGGTGGCCGGATGCACAATAGTGGTTTTTACATCACCGAGGTTAGCCGTGAGTGAGCAGATACAGGTGGCATCAATAAAGCGCCATGCTGCTGCCTTGTCGCCGCTAACACAAAATGACAAGACACCACCGTAAGCACGCTGCTGCTTGGTCGCCAACGGTTTACCGGGGTGGGAATCTAAACCTGCGTAATAGACCTTATCGATACCTTGCTGCTGCTCCAGCCACAAGGCTAGCGCCATAGCATTGCTGCTATGGGCATCCATCCGCAGGCGCAAGGTTTCAAGACCTTTTAAAAATACCCAGGCGTTAAAAGCACTCATGGTCGGGCCACAGGTACGGAGAAAGCCCACCACTTCATCGGTTAGCTCTCTGCGCCCAACGACACAGCCACCGACACAGCGACCCTGGCCATCCAGGTATTTGGTAGCGGAGTGAATTACCAAGTCAGCACCAAACTCTAAAGGCTTTTGTAAGGCCGGTGTACAAAAACAATTATCCACCACAAATAAGCAATCATGCTGCTTGGCCAACGCGGATAAAGCAGCCAAATCAGCCACCTCACAGATGGGGTTTGAAGGCGTTTCACAAAACAACATTTTGGTATTGGCTTGAATCGCCTGGGACCAATCTTCCAGATTCACCAAATCGACAAAGCTGACTTCAAGGCCAAATTTGCACAGATATTTTAAGAACAAGTTGGTTGTTGTACCAAACACATTGCGGGAACACACCACATGGTCACCGGCTTGCAGCAGTGACATACAGGTACTTAAAATAGCGGCCATACCTGACGCTGTTGCTACCGCCGCCTCGCCGCCCTCCATTGCCGCAATACGCTCTTCAAAGTTACGTACTGTCGGATTGGTATAGCGGGAATAGACATTGCCAGATTCCTCACCGGAAAAACGCCTGGCAGCCTGTTCGGCACTGTCAAACACATAGCTTGAGGTGGGATAAATGGGCTCTGAATTTTCACCTTCACCGGTACGCATTTGACCTGCCCGAATGGCCAGTGTATCAATACGGGCATCGCTTAATGCGGCTCTGCGTTCACGATCTTTTTCAGACATGGCGTAGTTTCTCTGTGCTTATTTACGAGGCATCGTCATTATGTAAGGCAATACCTGCACCATCTTCAGTTTCTGCTTGCAGTGATTTCGACTTATCATTGCGCGCAGCGGCTATTCTATCCAGATACTGATCATCGATATCACCGGTAATATACTCGCCATTAAATACGGAGCAGTCAAACTGGGTGATTTCCTGATTACCTTCAGCAGAACTGGCTACCAGATCATCAAGGTCCTGATACACCAGCCAGTCAGCACCAATCAGGTCACAGACTTCCTGCTCACTGCGGCCATGGGCAATCAATTCATCCGCCGCGGGCATATCGATCCCGTAGACATTGGGGTATCTGACCGGCGGTGCGGCAGAGGCAAAATAGACTTTTGCCGCACCGGCATCACGGGCCATTTCTATAATTTGCCGACATGTCGTGCCGCGCACAATCGAGTCATCGACCAACATGACGTTTTTGTCTTTAAATTCCAAACCAATGGTATTGAGCTTCTGTTTGACGGATTTTTTGCGCTGACTTTGGCCGGGCATAATAAAGGTTCTACCGATATAACGGTTTTTAACCAGACCTTCACGGAATTTCACCCCGAGTTTATGGGCCATTGACTGGCCGGCAATGCGACTGGAATCCGGAATGGGCACCACCACATCAATATCGTGATCCGGGCGCAAAGCCAACACTTTAGCCGCTAATTTCTCTCCCTGGCGCAAACGGGACTTATACACCGAAACACCATCCATAATAGAATCAGGGCGAGCAAAATAAACATGCTCAAAAATACAGGGCGATGCTTTCGCTTCTGCCGCACATTGACGGGACTCCAGATTGCCATCCATATCGATATAAACCGCTTCACCCGGCGCAATATCTCTTAGCAATTTAAAACCCAAACCATCGAGAGCAACACTCTCGGAGGCAATCATATATTCAGTACCGGCCTCGCTCTCCCGCGAACCAAACACCATAGGGCGAATGCCATTGGGATCACGAAAGCCAACGATGCCATAATTGGCCACCATGGCAATCGCACCATAGCCACCACGACAACGGGCATGCACACCGCTTACAGCGGTAAACACATCTTCGGCTGAGGGAGCCAACTTACCCAGCTTTTGTAGTTCGTGTGCAAAGATATTCAGTAACACCTCTGAGTCTGAATCGGTATTCAGATGACGCAGGTCAGTCTGGAATATCTCTTTGCTTAGTTCTTCGGCATTGGTGAGATTGCCATTATGGGCAAGACTAATACCGTAAGGTGAATTAACATAAAAAGGCTGTGCCAGAGCAGGACTGGAACTACCAGCAGTTGGATAGCGCACATGCCCTACGCCAATATTGCCGGTAAGCCGTTGCATATGGCGGGTGTGGAAAACGTCTTTGGCCAGGCCATTGCCTTTACGCTGGTTAAGGCGACCATTATCACAGGTGACAATCCCCGCCGCATCCTGACCGCGGTGTTGCAATACCGTTAAGGCATCATAGAGATCTTGATTTACATTGGACTTAGCTACTATGCCGACAATGCCGCACATCGATCAAACCTCACAAAGCTGTAAAAGCTTAAAGTGTGTATTGCTTATGGCCATCATGCCACCGAGCAACACCTGTCGAATCCCTCACTATTGGCTTTTCTGTTCCTCAGAAAAGTCAGGGCATTAAACGCCCAAATACATCTAACAATAACGTAAAGGTATCTTTGCACCATTGCTCGATCAACAAAAACTGTGGAATCAGTATGGATTGCTGCCACCAACTATCCTGATTCACCGGAAAGGCCATAGGTAGCAGTATCAACAGGGCCATAATAACAATCACTCCCCGCGCCAAGCCGAAGGCCATACCGAACAAACGATCGGTACCACTAAGGCCCGTCATTTTAACTAACTCACCAATCAAGTACTTAACCATTGAGCCAACCACAAAGGTGGCTGCAAACAGGGCAACAAAGGATAACAGATACCTGAGCGAAGCGGATTCAACGGAGACCTGCAACAGGGTTGCCATGCGTTCGTGAAAAGCCACTGATACAAAGAACGCTATACCCCATATCGCCAGCGATATGGCCTCTTTGACAAACCCCCGCTTTATACTGATTAAACTGGATATCGCCAGAATACCAACGATGGTCCAATCTGCCCAATTCATTACCATTGTGTTTGCTCTGTTTCTTGCAGCGCGAATTCTACCAGAGGCTTAAGGGTGACCATAGTATTTTGTTACCCGCTTACTGCTCAAACCTGACCACCATCGACTTGACCTGATAGGCCTTGTCGATGCGGGTTTTATCTTTGGTAAATTCATCCTTACTAAAGCGCGGGCCAATATAGACTCGGGTAGACTTACCCTCTTTGGTCGAAACCGATCTGCTATAGGCTTTATAACCCTGCTTCTGCAATGCCTGCTTAAGTTCATCCGCTTTTTTAGGCTGTGTGAAACTGGCTACTTGTAATACCCAGGACTCAGGTAAACCCGTACCAGCCAATTTAGGCTTGGCTTTAGCTTTGGGCTTGGCCTGCTCTTTGGGTTTAGGCTTTTCTGTCACCGCTGCCACGGGTTCAGGCTTGGGCTTTACAACAGGTGTTATGTTTTGTGGCCTGACTGGCTTGGCAACGGGGTATTCTTCAAAAGCCGGGGTCGGAGGTATCTGGCTGGTACGATCCATGACGATAGCATTGGGATCAGTAAAGATAACCGGCCAGAGTATCAAGGCAATGGCCAATAATACGATAGCGCCAACCAGTCGCTGTTTAAAACCATCGTTCATTCTTTAATCTCTTATCATTTTTATCAGAGTTAACTCGTAGTTAACCCACACTTAAAATTGCCACAGCTAACACCATCATCATTAGCATAGTTTACTTGAATCAGCCTGAAGCTGTAACACCTCTGCAACAGTAAAAAACGAACCAAACACCACCAGGCGATCAACGGGCTCCATTTGGGCCAATATCTCCTGATAGGCCAGACCAATAGTACGGTACTGACTGATTGCCGCTGCACCCTGCTGCTCCAGTATTGCCACGATGTTATCGGCAGGCATTGAGCGGGCATTATCAGGCTGGTCAGCAATACACCAGACATCAATATCCTCACGCAAGGCAGTAACAATACCGACCAGGTCCTTGTCTTTCATCACCGACAGTAAGGAAAAGGTACGTCCCTTACAGGGCAGCTTTTGTAGCCGCTGGGATAAGTAGCTGGCTGCAGCAGGATTATGGGCGACATCGAGAATAAGTTGCTTATCATCTGCCATAATTGTCTGGAAGCGACCCGGCAATTGCACAGTGGCAAGGGTGGTAAAGTCTATGGCTGTCGTGGATAACGGTAATAGATAGATAGCTTGAATGGCTGCCGCTACACTTTCTGCGGGTAATTTGAGCTCTGGCAATACCCGCTCAAGCGATTGCCCCACTTTATCAAGGCCTGCCCAGCGGCCCTGCTCAATAACAAACGATTCGCCCGCCTGATAAAACTCCGCACCACACGCCTGCGCTGCCTGACGAAGTGATTGCGGCGGTGTTAGACCGGCAGAGATAGCGGGTTTATTGGCACGAAACACCCCCGCTTTCTCACGGCCAATTTGCTCACGGTCTGAACCCAGCCAATCCTGATGGTCCACATCAATACTGGTCACTACGGCAATATCTGCATCAATAATATTGACGGCATCCAGCCGCCCCCCCAAACCCACTTCAAGCACCACCACATCCAAAGCACTGCGTTCAAAGATATCCAGAGCGGCCAAAGTCCCGAATTCAAAATAGGTGAGTGACGTATCGGCTCTGGCATCATCAATACGCTGGAACGATTCCATCAGGGCCCGGTCCGAGACTGCTACGCCATTAAGCATAACGCGCTCGTTATAATGAATAAAATGCGGAGAGGTATAACAGCCCACACGGTATCCCGCACTGAGCAATAAAGCATTAAGGGTTGCGACGCAGGAGCCTTTGCCATTGGTACCGGCAACGGTAATCACCTGGCAATCGGTCAGTGAAATAGCCATGGCTTGAGCAACGCTGGCAACGCGCTCAAGGCCTAGCTCTATTTCGCTGGGGTGGCAGGACTCTTGCCATTCGAGCCAGTCCTGCAGTTGGTCAAAACGCATTTAGGCGGCTGGACGATGGGTCAGTTTGGAAAGAATACTGGATAAGGTATCCCGCATATCCTTACGATGAATAATCATATCAATCGCTCCGTGCTCCAATAAAAACTCACTGCGTTGGAAACCCGGAGGTAATTTCTGACGAATAGTTTGCTCAATAATATTAGGGCCCGCAAAACCGGCACGAGCAGCAGGCTCGGCAACATTGATATCACCTAATAGAGCAAGGCTGGCGGAAACCCCACCATAAATCGGGTCAGTCATTACTGAAATATACGGCACGCCTTTTTGTTTTAGACGCTCAAGCACCGCACTGGTTTTGGCCATCTGCATTAACGAGATCAGCGCCTCTTGCATACGGGCACCCCCGGACGCAGAGAAACAGACAAAGGGAATATTTTCCTGCATGGCTAAATTAGCCGCCTGAGTAAATTTCTCACCTACCGCATAACCCATTGAGCCACCGTGAAAATTAAACTCAAAAGCAACAACCACAATAGGCATACCTTTAACGGTACCGCGCATTGCAATCAGCGCGTCTTTTTCACCAGTGCTTTTTTGAGCAGCGGATAAACGGTCTTTGTATTTTTTCTTGTCTTTAAATTTCAGGCGATCGATAGGTTCAATATCGCTAAATACTTCTTCCCTGCCCGACTCATCTAAAAAGCTGTCAATACGACGACGGGCACCGACCCGCATATGATGTTCACACTTGGGGCAAACATCGAGATTTTTTTCCAATTCTGGACGATAGAGTACTGCCTCGCACTTGACGCACTTTTTCCACAAACCTTCTGGCACACTGGCGCGGCGATCCTGCTGTTCCGTTTTACCAAGGGTTGGAAGTATTTTATCTAGCCAGCTCATTGGGGTTTTCCTGTATTCTAATAAGTTTAAGTATTCTAATAAGTCTAAATAGTAGCTATAAATTAGCAGATGCGCAGGATTAAGCAGCATCCATGGCTTTACGCATCCCATCAATCAACGCAGCGGACTGCTCGGCAATATTATCACCGCCCGCCGCATTAAGCTCAATCACCTTATTGACCAAAGCGCTACCCACTACGACACCCTCAGCCAGACGACTGATGGAGACAGCGGAGTCATTATCTTTGATGCCAAAACCTACCGCCACAGGTAAGTCAGTAATTGCCTTTATCTGCGTCAGTTTTTCCTGCACCGAATTAATATCCAAATGCCCGGCTCCGGTAACACCTTTTAAAGAGACATAGTACAAATAGCCGGTGGCCAGGCTGGCGATACTCTTAATACGCTCTTCTGTGGTGGTAGGTGCGATCAGGAAAATACTATCAATATCTACCCGCTTTAAAGCGGCATTCAGCTCATCAGCTTCTTCCGGGGGCAGGTCGACGGTGAGTAAACCATCGACACCCGACTCAAGCGCCGCATTGGCAAAATGATCAAAACCCATTTTCATCACTGGGTTGGCATACCCCATCAATACCACGGGAGTTGTTTGATCCTGCTGACGAAACTCTTTAACCATCGCCAAAATGTTAGTCAGGCTTACATGGTGCTCAAGAGCTCGCTCATGAGCTAACTGAATCACTGGGCCTTCCGCCATAGGGTCAGAAAAAGGCACACCCAATTCAATAATATCGGAGCCACTTTTGACCAATTGGTGCATCATCGCCACGGTAAAATCAGGTGCAGGATCACCGGCAACAATATAGGGTATCAGTGCTTTACGGCCTTGTTTTTCCAATGCTTGCATACAAGCAGTAATACGACTCAAGGTGTTGTCCTCTTACTTTTTTATTTCAATGTTGTAGCGGTTACTAAACTGTAATGCCATCCAACGCAGCAACGGTGTGAATATCTTTATCACCACGGCCCGATAGATTGACCACAATACTTTGATCCGGACTCATGGTTTTTGCCAGTTTTTCGGCATAGGCCAAAGCATGGCTGGATTCCAGCGCCGGCATTATACCCTCAATCAGGGTTAATTGGCGGAAAGCATGCAGCGCTTCGTCATCATTGATCGCAACATAATTAACCCGGTCAATATCTTTTAACCAGGAGTGCTCAGGCCCCACGCCGGGGTAATCCAAACCGGCTGACACTGAGTGGGTATGACTGATTTGACCATCTTCGTCCTGCATCAGATAGGTACGATTGCCATGGAGAATACCTGGCTCACCGGCACTCAGTGGCGCAGCATGCTGGCCAGTCTCAACACCATGACCACCCGCTTCAACGCCGTACATGGTGACGTCAGCATCCTCTAAAAACGGATGAAATAAACCAATGGCGTTAGAACCACCCCCTACACAGGCGACTAAAGCATCGGGCAATTTACCGGTCATTTCCAGATGCTGCGCCCTGGCTTCACGGCCAATAATCGACTGGAAGTCACGCACTAATTGCGGATAAGGATGTGGACCGGCAACGGTGCCAATAATATAAAACGTATCATCTACATTGGTCACCCAATCACGCATCGCTTCGTTCATGGCATCTTTCAATGTTTTAGAACCGGAGGTCACCGGAATCACTTCAGCACCTAACAGCTTCATACGGTAAACATTGAGTGATTGACGCTTTACGTCATCCTCACCCATAAAGACCTGGCACTCCATTCCCAATCGAGCGGCAACGGTTGCAGAAGCCACACCATGCTGGCCTGCACCGGTTTCTGCAATGACCCGTTTTTTACCAGAGTACTTCGCCAGTAACGCCTGGCCAATGGTGTTATTCACTTTATGGGCACCGGTATGGTTTAAATCTTCACGTTTCAGGTAGATCTGCGCCCCGCCCACTTCTTTGCTCCAACGCTCGGCGTGATACAGCGGCGAAGGCCGGCCCACATAGTGCGCCATATCTTTATCAAACTCAGCCTGAAAGGCCGGGTCAGCCGAAAGCTTTTTATAGGATGCCTCTAATTCGTCCAGTGCTGAAATTAAGGTTTCAGAAACATAGCGACCACCGTAGGGGCCATAACGACCCTGCTCATCGGGAACCGCTGAATAATCCACTGTTTTGTCTGCTGTCATATGCTTTTCACCATTACTTCTGTTTAACCAAGGGATGCATCAGCGCGACGCACGCCCTCAATAAATTCAACTAATTTAGTGTTGTCTTTACTACCCGCTGAGGCCTCAACCCCACCACTAACATCCACGGCATAGGGTTTAACCTGTGTGACTGCCGCTACAATATTAGCCGGTGTTAAGCCGCCTGCTAACACTATACGACTGCGGTACTGCGCCGGGATCAAATCCCAGTCAAAGGACTCGCCAGTGCCGCCGGGAACGCCTTTGCGATAAGCATCCAATAAAATACTGCGAGCATTAGCAAAGCGCGCAATTTCTTCGTCCAGGTTCAGTTCGGGCCTCATTCTAATCGCCTTCATATAGGGGCGACCACTTTGGGCACATTGTTCGGGGCTTTCTTTACCGTGAAATTGCAACAGGTCGATGGGTAACTCAGTTGTGATTTGCTGCATTAGCGCCGGTTCAGCATCGACCGTTAAGGCAACAATGGTGACAAACGCGGGAATTACAGCACATATTTCTGCAGCTTGAGCTACGGTGACCGAGCGTGAACTGGGCGCATAAAAAACCAGACCAATGGCATCGGCGCCGGCTTCAATAGCCAATAGCGCATCAGCGGGGCTGGTAATCCCACATATTTTAATACGGGTGCGACTCACGGCGGGTTTCACAGATAAAAGTGGTTTAATAATCAATCAATTAAGGTGCGCTATATTAGCAAACCCCAACGGTGCTGTCTGCCCCGCAGAGGCTTAAATACCCAGCCTCAGGGTGATAAAAACCAAGGGCCAGGGCCAGAGTGTGGCAACTGGAAATGATCAGGGTAAGTCACTCCCACCAGGTAAAGACCAAAAGGGGGCGCTGTGACCGCCGCGGCAGACCGATCTTTTGCCAGCAAGACCTCTTCTGCCCACTGCACAGGTTTGATTCCGGCACCAATATCGATCAGTACCCCGGCAATATTGCGTACCATATGATGCAGAAAAGCATTGGCCTGAATATCAATCATCACCCTATCCCCAGATCGACTCACTTCAATAAAGTGCACATTGCGCATAGGGGTACGTGACTGACAGGCCACGGCTCGATAGGAGGTAAAATCCAGCTCGCCCAGTAGTAACTGCCCGGCACGATGCATGGCCTGCTCATCAAGCGGCCGGTTCTCCCAGGTCACTCCACCGGAAAGCAGTGCTGAGCGGGCTGGGGAATTTAAAATCACATAGCGATAGCGTCTGGCGGTTGCAGAAAAACGGGCATGGAAGGACTCGGGGACAGGCTTGGCCCAATGGATGGCAATATTGGCTGGCAGATGGGTATTACCGCCACTCACCCAGGCCTTTTCACCCCGCTCTGCCGGGCTATCAAAATGCACAATTTGATGGCTGGCATGAACACCGGCATCGGTTCTGCCGGCACACTGGACAATAACCGGCGCATCAGCAATTTTACTTAAGGCCTGCTCTAAGGCCTCTTGCACCGTAGCGACTTGCGGCTTGCGCTGACTCTGCCAACCATGAAAGGCACTGCCATCATAGCTAACAGCCATAGCCACACGATCACCCAGGTTAAATTGTGCGGTAAAGGGAGGTTTATTCATTGGCGACAGGCAACAAGGTTAATAGGCATCATTTAAAAAAAAACGCCAAACTGCTTGGCAATCTGGCGCTGTATTGTAGTGAATAGTGGCTACAGATAATAGCTGCGATTAGTCGATACGCTCTGCCAGACTTTGAGCTTCTTGCTTTTGCTCATCACTGCCTTCTTGCAGAACCTCATCCAGAATATCTCTAGCCCCTTCAGTATCCCCCATATCGATATAGGCGCGGGCCAAATCTAATTTGGTGGCAACTTCGTCAGTATCTGCCAGGAAGTCAAAATCATCATCGCTGGCTTCTGCCGCTACTGCGCTATCAAAGCTTTCGCTCTCCTCGGCACTGGAATCTTCTGCAGGGCTGCCCTCTGTGTCACCGGCGGCCAGTTCTTGCTCTACATCATCTAAAGAATATTCAACCGTGGCATCGGGGTCGATAGAGTCGAGCTCCAGTGTATCGGTAGCATCATCTTCACCCAAATCAAAGGCCAGATCGTCAACCTCATCGGCCAAGTCGACCTCATCTGCGCTACTCTCTTCAGGTAGTTCAGGGCTGAGTTCAGGGCTGTCACCAAACTCAGCCTCGAGATCAGAGAGATCTGCATCACCGAGGGATTCCAAATCCAGGTCATCATCCAGATCAAGGTCGAAACCATCGCTCTCAGACGGGTCAGACTCTTCGGGTAAATCGAAAGATTCATCCAGTTCCAGAGACTCCTCTTCTGATGCCGCTTGCGTCTTGGCTAACTCGGCCTGTAAATCAGCCGCATCAAATTGTACGGTTTTACCCTCGGAGAACTCATCGCTATTGTCATCGTCCAGATCCAGATCCAACTCTAAATCAAGGCCGGCATCTTCATCCAATTCAAGTTCTTCGGATAAATCCAGAGCGTCATCACCCAACTCCAAATCGTCCAGTGACATCTCATCACTTTCCTGAGTGGCATCCAGTGATATCTCACCATCAATATCACCCAAGTCCAAATCAATCTCAAGATCATCGCCAGCCAGGTCAATATCATCAACAGGCTCGGCTTCACCATCAGCTGCGGCATGCAAACCTTCGATCAGGTCCGCATCCATATCTTCATCGGTAAAGTTATTGGTATTGCCCGGCAAATCGCTTAACCAGTCAGCCACACCCTCAACACTGGAAAGCATCTCTTTAACTTCACCGGTCGCGGCATCATTACCCAGACTTTGCAGTGCCAGGTACTGCTGTTGGAAGCCAGGCTTGTCACGGGTTTCGATATACACTTCCAGCAGTTTTACATGCAGATCGCTGCGCTCAGGCTCTTGCTCCAGAGCAGAGCGAAGCAGGTCAATCGCCTGCTGGTAACGGCCATAGGCAACATAGATATCGGCTTCGGCAATCGCATCACCGGTTTCGGTGGCCACAGCAGGAGCAGGGTCAGCGACCACGGGGGCCGCAGCTTCAAGGGGTTCAACACCCTCTATTAACGGAGCTTCTGTTTCATCGGCAGCTGCTCGGGCAGCCTCCTCTGCATTATCAGCCGCTATTTGCTGCTCCAACTCGGCAACCAGGTCATCGGTTTCATCAACTTCAGGAGTCTCGACAACCTCTTCTACAATCTCTTCATCTAAGGCCACATCCGCTAAAGAGTCGGTCTCTTCTTCGGTATAGTCGATAGTAAATTCTTCTTCAGCTTCCTGCTGGGCTTTACGACGACGCAATAGCACAATCGCAATAGCCGCCAGTAATAAAGCACCTGCTCCACCCGCCACCAAAGGATTCTCTAACAGGCTGGGCTCTGCTTTTGGTGCTGGTTTTGGTTTAGGCTCTGCTTTAGGTTCTTCTTTAACTTCTGGCTTAGCAGCTACCGGCTCTTCAACAACAGCCTCTTCAGCCACCGCATTTTCGCTCTCTTCAGCTGCGCCAGCCTGAGCGCCGGCACTATCTTGCAGATCCGCTAACTGGCCTTCTTTTAGTTCCAGCAAACGTTGCAAGGTCGCCATTCTGGCTTCCATATCATCCAGCCGCGACTGTAATTCTTCATTGTCTCGCTGGACCTTATCAAGATTCTCTTCTGAGGCCGCTAATTCACTTTGCAGGGCTACACTGCCCGCGCCGCCACTGCCTTCACCTTCACCGGCGGCAGAATTATCACTTTCACCGCTGGTGGCAATAGATAGACGCGGCTGCTCTGTATAGGTGTTATCGCTGGAGCCTGTCGAGGATGCGTCCAATTGCGCATCGGCTGTAGGCATAGCGGTGTCGTCACCGGTACGCCATGAACGATTCTGGTTGGCTACTTCACCGACAGCTTGCTTATCAGACACAGAGATATCGTTTTCGGTAGGTAGACGTAGTACTGAGCCGGCTTTTAAGCGATTGATATTGCCATTAATAAACGCCTGCGGGTTTAACCGCTGAATTCCAACCATCGTCTGTTGAACACTGACTCCTGAACCTGGGCGGCTCTTTAGGGCTATCTCCCATAGAGTGTCGTCACTGCGAACACGGTATTTTTCACCCGGGCTTAACTCACCCTCTTGCAAGTTCTTGCGAGCCGAGCTGGTCGGTTTGCTATTGGTAACCACCGGCACAGAGGCCGCTGTCGCTGCCGCTGGAGGCAACTCGGCCTGGGCAGGCGCTGCACTGGAGGATGCTGCGGCTGCTACCGGTTTGGCCGTGCTTTCACTAAATACCGGCAAATCCAATAGCACCGTATACTCACGTAACAGGCGGCCATTGGGCCAGCGGGTTTCAATCAGGAAGTTAAGGTAAGGTTCAATAACAGGCTCTTTGGTAGTGACCTTGATCACCCCATTGCCCTGCCCATCCAGCTCAACACTAAAATCGATATTGGTTAAAAAGAAGTCCCGGCTAATACCGGCGTTGCTGAAATCTTCAGGCCCGGCGAGCTTGATAATCACCTGGCTATTATCAAGGTCCTCCGTATTCAGCAGGCGGATTTCTGCCTCCAATGGCTGATTTAAGGCAGAGAACAGTGAGAAGTCACCCACGCCCAATGCATTTGCCATATTTGTCTGTAAGACCCCAATCGCTGCAATCGCAACCGCAAGCTTCTTACGTACCATAATCGTTCCCTTTTTGACCCTGTGGGTATGTGTTGTCGTCACTGTATCAATAAGACATTCAGACATTCATTCAGCAAATAGCCGGCGGCATTACACCCCGGCTACTGCTATCTGGCCTTAACACTCAGCGAGCAATCAAAGCTAGAATACGTTTTTACTATTTCACGTAAGTATTAGTTACAAATAGCTTTTTAGCAAGAATTCAGCCCGTGGGAAGGAGGGGTTGGAAGCCTCTTTTCCCGCATTTTCAGACTTGGTGCACAAATCGACGAATGCGAGAGGGAAACCGAGGCTCCCATTTTAGCGTGAAGGGAAAGCCTAGGCTTCAATAAGAATACGCAACATCCGTCTCAGGGGCTCCGCAGCCCCCCATAACAGCTGATCACCGACTGTAAAAGCCGATAGATACTCAGGGCCCATATTCATTTTGCGCATACGCCCCACAGGTACCGACAATGAGCCGGTTACAGCGGTGGGAGTCAGCTCTTGCAGGGTGATATCGCGCTCATTAGGCACTACTTTCACCCAGTCATTGGCTGCGGCCAATATGGACTCTATCTCATCCATCGGCACATCTCGGCTAAGCTTTACTGTTAATGCCTGACTATGGCAGCGCATAGCGCCAATTCGCACACAAAGGCCGTCAATGGGGATAATGGATGAAGCGCCCAGCAGCTTATTGGTCTCCGCCTGCCCTTTCCACTCTTCACGGCTTTGGCCATTATCCAACTGCCGGTCAATCCACGGTAGTAGACTACCCGCCAGTGGCGCACCAAAGTTATCGGAGGGAAACTCATCACTGCGCATGGCTGCCGCCACTTTGCGGTCGATATCCAAAATGGCACTGGCCGGGTTAGCCAACTCATCAAGTACAACACCTTCGATAGTGCCCATTTGCTTGATCAGCTCACGCATATTCTGCGCACCGGCACCACTGGCCGCCTGATAAGTCATTACCGAGGCCCAGTCCACCAGTCCTTCACGGAATAGCCCCCCCATCGCCATCAACATCAAGCTGACCGTACAGTTACCGCCGATAAAGTTCTTTATGCCATCGGCCAGGCCATCTTTGATCACATCCATATTGACCGGATCCAGGATAATCAGGGCATCATCCTCCATCCGCAAGCTGGAAGCTGCATCAATCCAATAACCATCCCAACCACCGCTGCGCAGGGCCGGAAATACCGACTTGGTGTAATCGCCACCCTGGCAGGAGATAATCACATCCATAGTCTTTAATTCATCAATATCACTGGCGTCTTTTAAGGGCGGAATATCGACACCGATATCAGGCCCCTGCCCGCCAGCATTGGAGGTGGTAAAAAATACCGGTTCTTCAATATGCTGAAAATCACCCTCTGCCAGCATCCGCTCCATCAATACCGAGCCGACCATACCGCGCCAACCTACAAAACCTACTCTTTTCATAACACTTATCTCTAACTAAATTCTTATTACGCCTGCAAAGCGGCGGCAACAGCATCACCCATAGCACTGGTATTAACCAACTGGGTGCCTTCGGAATAAATATCACCGGTTCTTAAACCCTGGTCCAATACATCGCCTACGGCCTTCTCAACCGCATCGGCGGCGGCAACCGCATCCAGCGAGTAACGCAACATCATGGCGGCGGATAAAATCATTGCCAGTGGGTTGGCTTTGCCTTCACCAGCAATATCCGGGGCAGAACCATGGCAGGGCTCATACATACCGCGGCCATTTTTATCCAGCGCCGCTGAAGGCAGCATACCAATAGAGCCGGTTAACATGGCCGCAGCGTCCGATAAGATATCACCAAACATATTACCAGTAACCACCACATCAAACTGCTTAGGTGCCCGCACTAACTGCATAGCGGCATTGTCGACATACATATGGCTCAATTCAACATCGGGATAATCCGGTGCCATTTGCTCCATAATTTCGCGCCATAGGATAGTCGCTTCCAGCACATTGGATTTATCAACGGAGCATAATTTTCCGCCGCGTTTCTGGGCCGCTTCAAAAGCCATGGCACCAATACGACGAATTTCTGTCTCGTTATATTTATAGGTGTTATAACCTTCGCGCTCGCCGTTTTCCAGCGTGCGGATGCCGCGGGGCTCACCAAAGTAAATACCGCCGGTTAATTCCCTGACAATTAAAATATCCAAACCGGAAACCACTTCTGGCTTCAACGAAGAAGCATCGGCCAATTGCGGATATAAAATCGCAGGGCGCAAATTACCAAATAACTCCAGCGCCGAACGAAATTGTAATAAACCTTTTTCCGGACGAAGATCACGGCCGACATCATCCCACTTGGGGCCGCCGATAGCGGCAAATAAAATCGCATCGGAATCCTGTGCTTTGCTCAGCGTTTCATCCGGCATCGGGATACCCGTTGCATCCAGCGCCGCACCGCCCAATAAGGCTTCATCAAATTCAATACCCAAATCAAAACGCGCATTTACCACATCCAACACCTTGCGCGTTTCAGTGGTAATTTCAGGACCAATACCATCCCCTGAAATAACTAAAACTTTTCTACTCACTCTGTCACTCCCTACCCTTCAGGCATAATAAAACGCTTAATGTTATGCGTTTATAAATTTCTAAGATAATAAATACAACAAAGGAGGCTTTAAGCCTCCTTTGTTAGTGATACCTGTGCAACGACTTACTGCACGGCACCAAATAACCAAGGCGCTTTTTGCTGCCATTTTGTTTCAAACTCACGAATGGCATCGGCGTCTTGCAAGGTAATACCGATATCATCCAGACCATTTAACAAACAGTGTTTGCGAAAGGCATCTACCTCAAAAGGAATTTCGTCGCCATTGGGTTTACGAATTACCTGCGCTTCCAAATCAACAGTTAGCTGATAGCCTTCAGTGGCATACATTTCTTTAAATAACTCATCAACGATAGCCGCATCCAATACAATGGGTAACAAACCGTTTTTAAAACTGTTATTAAAAAAGATATCCGCAAAGCTGGGCGCAATCATAGCCCGGAAGCCGTAGTCTTCAATCGCCCATGGCGCGTGCTCACGGCTGGAGCCACAACCAAAATTCTCACGGGTTAATAAAATCTCTGCACCCTGATAACGATCAAAATTAAGTGGAAAATCCGGATTCTTCGGACGGTTGGTGCAATCCATATCCGGCTCGCCCACATCCAGGTAGCGCAGCTCATCAAACATAAACGGACCAAAACCTGAACGTTTAATCGATTTTAAAAACTGCTTGGGCATAATCATATCGGTATCGACATTGGCGCGATCCATTGGCGCCACAACACCTGTTACTGTAGTAAAACTTTTCATAGTAGCTTCTCTCTATTAGGCGTTGATAACGTCACGGACATCAACAAAGTGTCCGGCGATAGCGGCAGCGGCTGCCATTTCCGGGCTAACCAGGTGGGTACGGCCACCAAAGCCCTGACGACCTTCAAAGTTTCTGTTTGAGGTTGAGGCACAGTGCTCGCCCTCACCCAATTTATCGGAGTTCATAGCCAGACACATAGAACAGCTTGGCTCGCGCCACTCCATACCTGCCTCTAAAAAGATTTTATCCAAACCTTCTTTCTCGGCCATTTCTTTCACCAGGCCAGAACCGGGCACCACCAAAACGCGCTTGACGTTATCGGCAACGGTATTGCCTTTGGCAACAGCAGCGGCGGCACGTAAATCTTCAATCCGGGAGTTGGTACAAGAACCAATAAAGACACAGTCCAGCTTAATATCGGTAATCGACATACCTCCGGTTAGGCCCATATATTCAAGCGCACGTTCAGTGGCGGCTTTCTTGGTAGGGTCAGTAATATCTTCTGGCTTGGGTACAACACCGTTGACGCCGGTAACCATTTCAGGGGAGTTACCCCAAGTGACCTGTGGAACGATAGATGCAGCATCCAGCTCAACCACACGGTCGAATACAGCGTCGTCATCACTGTGCAAGGTATTCCAGTACTCAAGGGCCTTATCCCAATCTTCACCCTTGGGTGAGAATGGACGACCTTCAACATAGTCC
Source organism: Oceanicoccus sagamiensis (assembly GCF_002117105.1). Taxonomy (GTDB): domain Bacteria; phylum Pseudomonadota; class Gammaproteobacteria; order Pseudomonadales; family Dasaniaceae; genus Oceanicoccus; species Oceanicoccus sagamiensis. The sequence continues at coordinate 4,100,837 of NZ_CP019343.1, forward strand.
AGGGTGGTTTGGTCAACCGCCACCATACCGATACGGGCGCCGCCCTCAATAGCCATATTACAAACGGTCATCCGGCCTTCCATCGACATATTGCGGAATACACTGCCGCCAAATTCAATCGCATGGCCGGTACCGCCTGCGGTACCAATCTCGCCGATAACCGCCAAAATCACATCTTTTGGGGTAACGCCGGGGTTTAATTCACCCTCGACTTTTACCAGCATATTTTTCATCTTTTTCTGGATCAGGCACTGAGTAGCCAAGGCGTGCTCAACTTCAGAAGTACCAATACCATGGGCCAGGGCACCCAGGGCACCGTGGGTGGCCGTGTGGGAATCACCACAAACAACGGTCATACCGGGTAAGGTTGCACCCTGCTCTGGCCCGATAACATGCACAATACCCTGGCGAATATCATTAATTTCAAATTCGGTAATACCAAATTCATCACAGTTATCATCCAGTGTCTGTACCTGGATACGTGAGATATCTTCAACAATACCGGCCACACCGCCATCGCGCTCTGATTTTAAGGAGGGAACATTGTGATCTGGCGTCGCCAAATTGGCATCGCTGCGCCATAGCGGGCGACCAGCAATACGCAGGCCTTCAAAAGCCTGAGGTGAAGTCACCTCATGAACTAATTGACGGTCTATATAGATTAATGCGGTCCCATCATCCCGTTGCTTGACTAAGTGGGCGTCCCACAATTTGTCATAAAGGGTTTTACCAGCCATGTGTCACCTCGGCGTCTATTTCCAGTTGCTGTCCGCTAGTACGGACCTTTAATAAGTGGACGAATTCTAGGCTGATCGATCGAATAAAACAAATTCATATTTTTTATAGATTGGATAACCATTAGGAATCCTTTAATATTCCAGACTCATCGCGCTCAACAATCCAGGAATACGCTATGGATACCCAAAATTTGCAGGCCTTTGTCGAAGTGGCGGAGTCACGTTCTTTTTCAGAGGCCGCTGAAACGCTGCATATCACCCAGCCTGCGGTGAGCAAGCGCATTGCCGCACTGGAGAGCCAGCTCGACTGCAAGCTATTTGATCGTATTAGCCGCACTGTACAGCTAACGGAGGCCGGGACTGCTTTGCTGCCCAGAGCCGAGCGTATTCTTAATGCCGTACAGGAAGCCAAGCGCAGCATTGTCGATTTGCAGGGTGAGATCAGCGGTGAATTAAGTATTGGGATTAGCCACCATATTGGCTTACACCGCCTACCCCCCGTATTGCAGGCCTTTAACCAAAGCTATCCCGAGGTACATTTTGATATTGATTTTATGGACTCTGAAGAAGCCTATGAGCAGGTAATGCATGGACGTATTGAGCTGGGCGTAGTGACCCTGGACCCCACGGAAAGCAGCCCATTAATGCGGCAGCCGGTGTGGCAGGATGCGTTGGTGGTTGCGATTGCCCCCGACCACCCCTTGGCGGTACTGGAAAGCGTTAACTTATCTACCCTCAGCCAGTTTACGGCGATTTTGCCGGGTCTAAACACCTATACCGGGCAAATTATTAAGGCGTTATTCCAACGGCATGGTTTAAAGCTGGATGTTTCTATGGAAACCAATTATCTGGAAACCATTAAGATGATGGTATCGATTGGGCTGGGCTGGAGCGTACTACCTCACACCATGATTGATCAGGGCTTAAAGACACTGGATATTGCCGACATTAAATTGCAGCGCACACTGGGCTATGTATTTCACCAAAACCGCAGCTTAAGTAATGCGGCCAATGCCTTTGTCGCAGCGCTCAATGCCAATCGGGATACCGCCTAGTCTAACCAGCTACCGAGAGGCTCACCGCCCAATAGCCAAATACCTTCCACAATAAAAAACAGCACCACCAAAACCAGCGCCAGCTTTGCCAGCCAGGAAAAGCTTGTCGAGGTTTTTTGTTCCGGCACAATCAGGGTATCCAGTTGTTCCAGGGCAGGCATATCTTCTTCCAGCGCCAAACCTTGCAAGGCGATAGTAACCTCTTCCGCAGTTTGGAAACGTCGGTGCTGTTGATCCAGCATTGTCGAAACCACTTCGGCAACGGTATCGGGCACCATTGACAGCGCATCCAGATTCTTGACGTTGCCTGCCTGCTGGTTAATCACTTCTCCAGTCAGCATATGAAATAAGACAGCACCCACTGAAAACACATCGGACACTACGGATTTGGTTTCGCCCAGTGGCTGGTACCAATCAACCCCGGTACCGACACTATGATCATCAAAACCAAAATCAGTAATTTTTATATGGGTTGGACTCACCACCAGAATATTACTCGGCCTCAAATTTCCGTGTACCAAACCAGACTCATGGGCATAGTGCAATGCCCGGCATATTTGCTGAGTCAGCATCAGCCAGCGCTCCAGACTAAAGGCCTGGGTTAAGCGGTCCTGTAAGCTGCCACCATTAACATGCTCTACTACGGTAATAAAAACACGCTCATTGCGCGCAGTACCATAGATAGTAGCAATATGTGGATGGGACAAACCGGTCAACACCTTGGCTTTATCATAGGCGCTGCCTTCATAGGCGACCTGTTGTTTTTTTACCACCAACCACTGTTGGCGTTTTGGCTCACTGACCAGATATGTGGCGCCGTACTGATTTTCTTTCAGCACATCCAGCAGCTTATAATCTGCGGGCAGCTGATCCAGCTGGCGATCTTTATCCCAGCGTGGATCTGTTAGATGCTTGCCCTGCAATAACTGCAAAATCTTTCGCTCTATTTCATCGGCTGACTGGGGACGTAATTTAATATCCGCTTGCAGGCATTGATAAACCATATCCATTAGCGGTTTTGCCACCGAGCCACTGTCAGCTTTTTTCTCATCAGGTCGGCGGCCAACAAACAGCTCATGCATTAACACACCTAACGCATAAATATCACTCAGGTGAGTCACTTCGCTATCGGGGCTGGACTGCTCGGGCGCCATATAGGCAGGCGTTCCCATAATCACCGTGGTGGCAGCCTGCTCGATCGCGGTATCGGATGTTTGTTTAAAATAACCGGCAATACCAAAATCTACTACCCGCACATGGCCATCATAGTCGACTAGTACATTGGCGGGCTTGATATCACGGTGTACTACGCCGTTGCGATGGGCATATGACAGCGCTTTGCAGATTTGAATAATAATATTGAGTTTGCGGGTTAAGCTCACATCATCCCGGCGGATAACTGAGGTCAAGGGTATACTCTTCACATACTGCATCACAAAATAAGGGCGCGGATAACCCTGCGCATCGACCACCGTGCCCTGGTCAATCACCTGGATAATATTGGGATGATTTAAACTGGCCACCAACAACGACTCTTGCTGAAACTGCCCTTCAACAATCGGGTCCGCCACCAGGGTGGCATTTAAGACTTTAATCGCAACAGAGCGGTTAAGGGATAGCTGCTGGCCTAAATAGACCATCGCCATACCACCCTCCCCCAATGGCTGCTGGATACTATAACCCGGTAACTGCAATGAAGATAAAGCTGGCAAGACCACTCCTGGCTGATCAGTAACGCTATTGTTGAGTAACCAGTATAGACGCTGGGACGGCACAATCCGCCGAAATGGCGATTTTATCCACGCTAGTGTTTTTTTCTGTCAGAAGTTAGAATCATCGCAAGACAATAAGACCCTTAGACGGAGCAGACCCTTGGCCAGCGAAGACGGCAAGCTTGCGAGTACAGCCAGTACTGATAATAATCAATGGGAATTGGTCGCTGAAGGTGATTGGCTGGTTGGCCAACGCTTTGGCGTTAAACACCATGCGGTACTTGGCCGCGACTCCAGCTGTGATATCACCATCCCCGGCACCCACCTGTCACGGCGCCATGCAGAACTGGCGGTCAAAGGCCCTACCTTACTGATCCGTGATCTGGGTTCTTCCAATGGCACTTATGTCAATGATGAACGGGTGACCGAGACAGAATTAAAACCCGGCGATACCGTAAGGTTTGATGTTCTGGTATTTAGGGTACAGGGGCCAGAACTGGCACCAATCATGGATAGCAATGCCACCATGATTCGACGAGTGCCTACTAAAAAACCCGCAGCTCCAAGACCGGCTCCTGAACCCAAAAACTGGAAAGTAAAACCAACCTCCGTGGGCAATCGTGAAAGCACGGTACAAATGACCACCCTGCAAAAGGCCAGTCACTCCGTGTCTACTATTTTGGCCGTGCTAATGGGTATAGCGACTCTGGCAGCGCTGGGTTATTTGTTTACCCAACTCTAATTCGCTCTTTAACAAGCATAAAAAAAAGCCGCATAAGCGGCTTTTTTTATGGCTGGACTTACCCCTTAGAAGCGGTAAACACCCTGAATTGCAACACTGCGATCACGCTCGAAGAAAGCGTAACGGCTCTTTGCGCCAAAAATACTAAAGGCTAAAGGCGTCGCGTTGCCATAGGTCATGACATCTTCATCGGTTAAGTTTTTACCAACCACGGCAACTTCCCAACCGGCTGCATTATCAGACAATGCTATGCGCGCATTGACTTTGGCATAACCATCCTGATCCAGTTCAGGGTCCAGCGTTTGGCTGGGGTTATAATCATCGGTAAAGATCACATCCAGCGTAGAGCGGAACTCAAGACTTTCACCCACAGCCGTAAAGTAATCCAGGCTCAGGTTACCACTCCAGTCTGCAACATACTGGTTGGTATCACCGGTGTAATCACAGTTTCCATCAGGGAAATCTGGAACTTGCCCTTGATTACACTGACCGGTTTTAAAGTCTTTAAATTCAAAGTCAAGAAATGCGATAGCACCCGACAAGGTTAAAGAGTCGGTTAAAGCCAAGCGACCATCCAATTCAATACCCTGTGTTTCTGCTTCTGCCGCATTACCCACATTAAAACCAACCTGGCCATCAAACACACTGACCTGCAAGTCATCATACTGGGTAAAGAACATCGCGACGTTTAATTCTGCAGCACCATCTAGCAATGATGTTTTGGCACCAAATTCAAAGCTGGTCGCTTCTTCTTCACCAAACTCAAAAGTACCTGTTGGTGGTGCTGCGTTTGAGCGCACATCAAAACCACCGGACTTATAGCCCTGACTGGCGGTAGCGTATAACATAACCTCTTCATTCATATCCCACTCACCGGTAATTAACGGCGCAAAATTATCTTCTGTGCGCTTATCGGCGACTTCATGAGTCTCAAGACCAAATACGACGTCATAAACCCCTGGCGCAACAATGGCTTGAGCTCCGGTTAAAGCAGAGCCATCAGGATTGGTTACATCAATTGCACGGCTGGCTTCTTTTTCTTCATCAGAATAACGGCCACCCAAAGTCAGGCGCATATCATCGGCAATATTCCAGGTCACCTGGGCGAAAACCGACCATAGCTCACTGTCCTGCTGAAAATCCCTCATGGCTGAGGTATCCCGCATAAACTCACCCAAGCCAGGGGCTGGTGCCGCCGGGTTAACATTAACCACATCGGCAATAATACTATTGGCAGCCACCTGAAAATCATCGGTAAATTCCAGATCACTATCCTGGTAATACATACCACCGATATATTCAAACGTCTGGCCTACATCTGAAGCAATTCTGGCTTCAAAGCTATATTGCTCGTAATCCTCTTCACTCAGTAACAGGAAGACATTGGCGCCGGTAAAATCACAGTCACACAGCTCTTCATAGTCATAGCTGTTAGAAGCGGCAATGACTGTCAGTGTATGATCAGCAACGGCATAATTCGCCGTCAGGGTGATATTCTCTGTACTGTTTTCACTGTAATCACCATTCGAAGAACGACGGTAATCCTGAGTATTATTTAGCACGCTGATATCCTGCGGAGGAAAGACACCACCGCCACCAGCAAACAGGATTTGTGCATAGGTTAAACCGCTGGTATCGGATGGCTCTTCCTCAACGATTTCAATTTGACGTCCCGTCACATCAAAGTCACCAGACTCATATTTTAAACTGATATCTAAATCATCGGTGACATCCATATTAATAATAAAGCGAATCGTTTCTTCATCACGACCAGGCTCATCATCGCCATTGGTCAGGTTTTCCATATAACCGTCCATACTGCGATTTCTATAAGCCAATCGAGCACCAATACGATCAGTAATCGGACCCGATAACATCAGATCATAAACTTCTTCCTCAGCATCGGGCTCATAAAGCGCAGAAACTGAACCCTCAAACTCGTCACCAGGCTTTGCTGTAATCATGCTTAAAGCACCAGCAATACTGTTTTTACCAAAGAGGATGTTTTGTGGGCCCCGCAAGACTTCCACCCGCTCAAGATCAAGAAAAGGCGCTCTGGATAGCTGCGCACGACCATAAGAAACGCCGTCGATATACATACCCGTGGACTGTTCAAAACCCTGGTTAATACCAGAACCAATACCCCGAATATAAATATTGGTACCGATACCGGTCTCGGACATGGTTAAATTGGGAACATAGGCCTGCAGGTCTTCGATCTTATCGATACCCGCCTCCATCATCTTACTACCAGAAATCGCCGATACAGAAACAGGAACATCCTGCAAACTCTCTGCTCGTAATTGGGCGGTTACAATAATTTCTTCAAGCACTTGCGCAGACAACATGCCCGATTGAGCAACGGAGCTTAACAAAATGCCCGCTACGATTGGTTTAACTACAGACTTTGAATAAGCCATTGTCTTCCCCTTGGTTTCCGAATGGTATTTTATTATGTATCTAGTGACATTCTAGTTCGCTCTGGTGATCTGTAAATAACATTTAGGATCATTTTCGCCTGTCTTATTGAGGCGGGCTATAATTAGCAAGGCCTTTACAGTGAATTGGAATAAACAAACAGGGGTTTAGTAGATTCCCATACCGAGACCAGCCGCTATGGCGGCGCCCAGCTCTTCACTGGCCGCAAGCCCTTCGGTTGATAGCTCGCCCACCAAAATAACAGGCTCAGTGACACAACGCAGCGGGTAGCCCTTGGCAATCCGTTGCAACTGCCTAAGAGCACCGGTACCATCATTGCCAGCACTAATAATCACCGCATAGGGCAAATTAATCTGCCGCGACGCTACCGCATAATAGGTACGGTCAAAAAAATCTTTCAAACCCCCTGATATGTAACCAAAATTTTCCGGGGTAGCAAAAACCAATGCATCTGCCCATAGCAACTCTTCAACACCCGCCTCCATGGCTGGCACTAATCGGGGTTCAATAAGGGGTTCTGTAACAGCACCGCGCAGAACCGCCTCTGCCAGTGCTCGAGTGGTACCCGACTGGCTATGATAAATAATCAGTAAATGCTTCATCTTCTGGTCCACCTACACACTGCTCACTGACTACTCAGCGAAACTGATCGGCATCAACAAAAGGGATATGATTAAGAATGACTGGACGAATCAGCAGATAGGCCAGCAAACCGACAATATCCCCAAACACATCTAAGCCGGACGCATATCGTCCGGGAATCTGTGACTGCAGCAACTCAATCACTACCCCGTAAGCCAATAATGGCAGCAATTTCTTCCACCATAAGTGGGCAGTGGGATACGCATGATCTAACAGTGCCAACAACACAAAAAAAGCCAACGCATGATTGGCCTTATCCCAGCCTGTAGATATAACCACCTGTTCTTGCGGCAGCACTGACAGCAGGCTGACAGCTAGCAAGGTGGGGTAAAAAGCCACCCGACTCAGAAAAACCAATGTCACAATAATACTCTCTCTACTAACACGGGGCGCACTACTCACACGACGACCAACACGACGGCTAACAGCCCGCTTCTTATTTAAGCAATGTCTACTATACTGAAGGGATTACCCCTACGAGTTTGATAGTATGAGCAGTAACAGCAAAACCACCAAAGTCATCTTAGCCATTTCTGCATTTATTATATTGCTGGCTTTCACTACGGCGGTGCTTTACCTGACGATTAACCAGAAAAAGAAAACCACTTTTTTTGCCCGCAGTATTAATGATGCGTCCTACGACTGCGAAGACAAAATCACTAGCAAATACGAGGGCGACCTTGTCAGCAAAAGCTTTGACAATATTTCCTCTCGCTATGAACCCGACAAGCGCCAATACACTATTTATTACCGTATCAGCATTAAAGAAAAGGATGAAAACTTTTCTATCGTCAATGACTATATGGCCAAATGTATTGTCTGGGAACGCCTTGGCTATGTGTCAGACTTCAGGGTATTCACCTATTAAAGAGCCCTGTTAAAGAGCCTCACTAAAGCGTCTTACTAAAGCCCATGCCGCTAAGCTTTTAAGCTTTTAGATACCACCTCAAACACATCGCTGGACAGACCTGGTTCGGCCATAATTCGCTCCAACTCTGCCTTCATTAAAAGACGACTTGCTTCGCTGTATTTCTTCCACTTGGTTAACGGGCCTAACAACCTTGATGCGACCTGTGGATTCAAGCTATTCAGGGCAATAATCTGATCCGCCAAAAAGCGATAACCGGCACCATCTCGCTGATGGAAATTAACCGCATTCTGACCACAAAAAGCCCCAATCAAAGCCCGTACTTTATTCGGGTTTTTAAGATCAAAGGCCGGGTGCGACATAAGGCCTTTAACATGCTCCAAGGTACCCGGCACCGAACAAACTGCCTGCGCCATAAACCACTGGTTAACCACCAGGGACTCATGCTGCCAGCGCTCATAAAACAGCTTCAATACACGCTGCTTCTGCATACCAAAGCCACTATTTAAAATCACATTAAAAGCAGCCAGCACATCGGTCATATTATTGGCATGGTCAAACTGCTCTACCGCAGCATCCAGCGCCTCTTGCGTATCTAACAGCATCAAATAAGCCAGCGCAGTATTTTTTAAGCTGCGCTGGGCAATCTGCAAAGCTGAGGGCTGGTACTCTTCCGTGCAATGATTATTACGCAGAGCTTGCCAGAGTTCTTGTTCTAACTGTTTGGCAATGGTTAGCCTGGCCAGTGTCCTGGCGTTATAAATTGCATGTACATCCACATCATCAGATATTTCTGTCATATAGGCTTCTGAAGGCAGCTTTAACATCAACGCTACCATTGCCTTATCCAGCGACTCATCCTGTAAAATGGAGCGATAGGCCGTAATTAATCGTGGATCAACTGTCGGTTCTTCACCCTTTTGTAAAGCGGCAATCATCTCATTAAGCACTTGCACACCTAACTGCTGGGAAGCGTCCCAGCGGATAAAACCATCGCTGTCATTGCTCATTAAGAACAACAAATCATCACGACTGTAATCGAAGGATAATTTTACCGGGGCTGAAAACCCCCTTAACAAACTCGGTACCGGCTTTTCTTTCACCTGGTTAAAGACAAAGGTCTGCCGGGCTTGCGTAATATCGACAACCATCTCCAAGCCAGCGTTAGCTGTATTATCGAGATGCAGTGGCAAAGCGCCATCCTGCCCCAATAAAGCCATCGCCATGGGGATATGAAAAGGTTGCTTTTGCTCTTGCCCCGGTGTTGCCGGGCAATGCTGCTCTACTGTTAAGCTATAGCTTTGCGCAGCTGCATCATAAACGCCCTCAACCGCAACCCGTGGAGTGCCCGCCTGAGAGTACCAACGCCTGAATTGCGTCAAATCGATACCAGCGGCATCCTCCATCGCTTTCACAAAATCTTCGCAGGTCACGGCCTGACCATCGTGGCGGTCAAAATAGAGATCGGTTCCTTTACGGAAATCCTCTGGCCCCAGTAAATTGGCAATCATCCGCACCACCTCGGCCCCTTTTTCATAAATGGTCACGGTGTAGAAATTGGAGATTTCCATAAAGGACTCAGGGCGGACCGGGTGTGCCATCGGCCCACCATCTTCCGCAAACTGCACGGTACGTAGTAGAGAAACATCCTCTACCCGCTTCACGGTTCTGGAACCCATATCCGCAGAAAACTCGGCATCGCGGTAAACGGTAAAACCTTCTTTTAAACTTAGCTGAAACCAGTCCCGACAGGTGACACGATTACCGGACCAGTTATGAAAGTACTCGTGTGCCACCACACCCTCAACCCGCTGAAAACCCGCATCGGTGGTGGTTTCTGGCTTTGCCAGTACACAGGAGGTATTAAAAATATTCAGGCTCTTGTTTTCCATTGCCCCCATATTGAAGTCATCAACGGCGACAATATTAAAGATCGATAAGTCATACTCACGGCCGTAGACGTCTTCGTCCCAACGCATGGAGTTAATTAAAGAGCTCATCGCATGGGCGCATTTATCGAGATCTTTGGGCTCGACAAAAATACGCAGGGTGACGTCATCACCAGACTGGGTGGTAAAATGATCTTCGGTATACTCTAAATCCCCTGCCACCAGCGCAAATAAATAGGCGGGTTTTTTAAAGGGGTCGTCCCATTTAACCCAGTGACGGCCGTTGTCTTTATCCCCTGACGCCACATTATTGCCATTGGATAGCAATACCGGATAGCGTTCTTTATCAGCCTCTACTGTGGTGGTAAATACTGACATTACATCAGGACGATCCAGATAATAGGTAATCTTGCGAAACCCCTCGGCCTCACACTGAGTGCAATACATGGTGTTAGATTTATACAGACCTTCGAGGGAGGTATTTTCCTGAGGTTTTATTTCCGTCATACACTGCAAGACAAAACTATCCGGCACTTTCTGAATAGTTAAAGAGTCACTACTGCAGTGATAGTCAGCATCGGATAAGGCTTGCCCATCAATACTGACAGTGAGCAGTACCAGCTCCTGACCATGCAGTACCAAGGCAGCAGTTTGATCAGTGGCTGCGGGATTTCGACGTAGACTTAGCGTGGCAGTCACCACCGACTTATCTTCATCCAGTGAAAAATATAAATCCGTTTTTTCAATCAAAAAATCGGGCACCTGATAATCTTTCAGGAAAATGGTTTTAGGCTGCGCATCACGCATAGATACTTATCTCCAAACTGTCAGCAAGCAGGCTTTAGCCTGCGGTAAATTCAATATGGTAGCCACCAAATTTACGGATATTGAGTACGCCGGTATCCATAATCAGGTATTGGCCTTTAATGCCTTTTAATACGCCGCTAATTTCTGGCTGCTTATCAAAATTTAACGATGTGACCTTGGTGGGAAATTCAAGCACCGGATACTGAATACTCACCGGTTCAGCATCACTGATGGCCTGTATGGATTGCACACCGTACTCATCTTGCAGAGCTGTAATCTCATCTTTGCAGGCTTCAAAAAGTTCATCCCGGCGCTGCTCAAGATCAATCCTATCAACTTCACCTTTGAGCATTTTGCGCCAATTGGTTTTATCGGCCACATGGTTTTTAAATACAACCTCAACCAGACCCGACTGCTGACGGGTGCTAACGCGAAAAATAGGCAGTGCCTGTATCGCTCCCTGATCCATCCAGCGGATGGGGATTTGGCTACCGCGAGTAATACCTACTTTGACACCTGAAGAGTTGGCCAAATAGACAAAGTGATCCGTCATGCAAAACTCATCACCCCACTCTGGCTGGCGACAAGTGCCTGCATGATAATGGCATTTCTCAGGGCTCATTATACAACTATCACACTGGGCCAACTTGGTAAAACAAGGGTAACAATAACCCTGGTTAAAGCTTTTTTTGGTTTTGCGACCACAGTGGGCGCAATTAATCACGCCGCTGTAAGTCAGCTTAATGGACTGGCCAATCAAGGGGTTTAGTGGCACTAACTCATCACCTATCGGCAAATGGTAGGACACTTGCTCGCCCTCGCCTTCACCCAATTGGTTTTGCATTTTTCTTAAATGGCCGACAGCATGTTCTGTCAAAACGGGCTCTCCTATTCGGACCACTTGAGTGGTCGCTCCTGATTTGGGTTATCACCGGGGTCAGGCTTATCATCGCAGAGTTCGCCTTCAGCTTTGCTGCCTCTATCGATATAACCGACACGGTCTGTTTCAGCGACAAAGCGCTGCTCATAATTAATTACGGCCTCCATACAAAGCTCACGCTGCTCTTGTGTTAAACGCTGGCCATCCGGCCATTTGCCTATCTCTATGGCGCGTTTAAGCGCCGTATGAATATCCGGAGTGATATTGCTGATGAGTTGTTCAAAGTCCATGGTATTGCCTTAGCTGTTTTATGGCTTATCTTGTGGGTTATTTGGTGAGTTGTTGTGTGATGAGTACTTATCAATCAAGGCCGCTCCCAAGCCCATCAAGCAACCCATAATCAAGCCACCTAAATGAGCGACATTGGCGACATTGCCTGCACCAAACAAACCCGCCAAACCGGCAAAGCCGACCACCATCATAAATAAGGAAAAATATAAAATAACATTGGGGATCATCAGGTTTTTTTCAGGCCGCAACAGGCTCCAGATCCAGCCATAGCCCAGCAGGCCATAAACCACACCGGACATGCCTCCAAAGATTGCCGCTTCAGAATATCTGGCCTGCATAATATTGGAACCCAAACCAATCACCATACAAATACCCAGCATCCTGACACTGCCCTGCAGCAACTCAATTCTCTGGCCCACAAACCACAGCATCGCCATATTAAAGGCAATATGCATCAAACCAAAATGCAAAAAGATCGGGGTTATAAAGCGCCAGTACTCATCACTGGGCACAGAAAAAACAAAATAGGCATTCACTCGATCAAAATCAAAAAAGGTAAAGTATTTCACCAGGCCAAAGTCGCGGTCAAAATAGACCAATAAAAAACCGAGTATGCTTAAAATAATACCGCCGAGAGTAACGGGCAAATGTGCCAGTAATTTACTGAAGATAACACTGGCCTGCGGGCCTTGAGGCACCTCAATCCGGGGAGCTTCCGCCTCTCCGGCCAGAAAACGCTCGTAGGCATTACGAACCTGCAATGCTACCGCCTTGTCACCGACTAATAGCAGCCTGCGATCATTATTTTCCAGCACGCGGTGGCTAACCCCCTGCTTCCAGAGATATTGACTGAAAACCTGAAGGTCCTCTGCAATTGGTACATCGATAACTACTATCTCAGCCATAAAACCTGTCTATTAACCCCACCCTTGTCGCTTCATTACAATACCAGTGTTTCCTGCCCACGCACCCAGACAAAATTGTCAGCACGGAGGGTTTGTTCATTATTCATTCGATAAGCCATTAAGCGACCATTTTTTACTGCACTGTAATCCAGACAGGCAATATTATCTACTAACGGTTTTGGTGTGCCGGTTTGCCAATAGTGGCCAATAAACAGCGGGCGCTGGTTATGAGGGTAATAAGGGATATAGGTTTTTTCCATATCCGATAAACGGCGCTCTGCCAGTGCCTGATCGAGTGGGTCTGGCTGAAACTGCACATCGCCATAACAGGCGGGATTTTCTACCCAGAACTTAACCCGGAACGTGCGGCGGGTATAACCATCCTTACCGGTCATGGACAGATTATCCGGCAGCAGTAGGCTGGCACCACGGGTGGCACGACTCATAAACCTGCCTTCAAAGACACGAAAATCTTCCGAAGCAATCAGAAAGTCTTTATCGATAGTGCCATCAGGGCGGTGTTGCTTAAACTGATCGATTAAGGGCTGGTCCCAACAGGCATGAATCACCCGAAAAGCCTCAAACTCTAAAAACAAAGGCCACTCATAGAGCCAGGCAAGTGTATCTCGCCAGTCCTGCGGGTGATTAGCAAATTGATCGAGGGTTTCTTGTATCAGGCGGGTATGATTGGCATTGTGTTCACGCAGATAGTCTTTGCCACTGCCTTCCGGGGCAAGCGTGGTATAGCCCAAGGCATTATATTCATGATTGCCCATAACTATCTGCGCACTGCCACGGTCAACCATCTCTCGGATAATATGGATCGACTCTCGAATTTTTGGACCACGGTCTAATATATCACCGAGAAATACTAACTGCCGTGGCTGGCGCTGATTGCTATATTCATAGCTGCCATTGCGTTTGCTATAACCCAGTTTTTCGATTAATTCGACCAGACTATCTCCGCAGCCATGTACATCGCCAATAAGATCATAGCCGGCAAATGCCGAGCCATTGGATTCCTGGTCACTCACTGCGGTCATAAAAATACAGAGTTCCTACCAGGCTATCAACGCACCATCACTATGATTTAGCATCTTGCCGTTATGCTCTGGCTTTAATGTACCAATCAACTTCACCATATTGGTCACACTCTCTTCTGGCTGTATCGAGCCGGGCATCATGCGCCCTAATACACCCATGGTGTTAACCGTACCCGGTGATAACAAGGTTAAAATCACGTCGTCTTTTGCGGTTTCAAACGCCAGGGTATACATCATCATATTTAAAGCGGATTTACTGGCGCGATAGCTATACATCATGGCCCGCTGCGGGCCTTCTTGAAAAGAACCTGCCTTACTGGAAATCACAATAATTTTTTTCTGTTCAGAAGCTTCTACATTAGACATAAAAGCTTGCGACATTTTTAAAGGTCCCAGCGCATTCACATCATAGCTAAGCTTGGCCATATCGTAATCGACGCCATCAACCTTTTTGAAAGCCGACATATACTTGGGTGTAATCGCTGCATTATTGAGCAGTACATCGATGGGCTGGTCTTTATACTTTTCGGCCAGCGCATCGATACGGGCATGATCAGTCACATCTAACTGCTCAACGGTAATATTGTTGCGCTCAGCAGCCAATGCATTCAAGTCATCCGCTTCCGCAGGTTTTCTTGCGGTGGCAATGACGGTCCAGCCACGCTGGCTATATTGATTAACAAATTCCAAACCAATACCGCGGTTAGCGCCGGTAATAAAAACGGTAGGTTCAGCAGCCAGCGCCATCGTGGATATAAAAAAATGGCTCAATAAAACAACAACGAAAAAAACTCTCACAGGTTAACCCTCATTATTAATATATAAATAACAGAAACTTAATTGACTGGCCCAGTGCCCCAACCTAATTTATCGCGGCAACTGGCATAAAAACTATGATCGGTGGGGTGGATTAATTTCAGCTTATGCCGACGCTTGGTGATGTAAACAGTATCGCCGGGCATTGCCGTCAGATGTACCTGACCATCACAGGTTACCGGCGGATGGATGGCATTAGACTCATTGATTTCAATGCGGATTTCGCTATTGCCATCAATCACAATCGGGCGGCTACTGAGTGTGTGCGGGAACATAGGAACTAAAACAACCGCATCCAGCTTGGGATGCATAATAGGACCACCACCGGACAGGGAATAAGCGGTTGAACCGGTCGGTGTTGAAACAATCAATCCATCGGAACGCTGGGGGTAGACAAACTCATTATCGACATAGACATTAAATTCGATCATCTGGGCGGAGGTGCCTGAGTTAACCACGACATCATTAAGCGCTTCTGCCCGACCAATAACTTCGCCTTTACGCTTGACAATCGCACTTAATAAAAACCGTTTTTCCAGCACATACTCGCCCTGTAAAACAGCCCCAACCTTTGCTTCAAGCTCCTCCGGTAATATATCGGTCAAAAACCCAAGGCGGCCACGGTTAATACCCAACACCGGTACATTATGTCTGGCAAGCTGTCTGGCAGCGCCCAGCAGGCTGCCATCACCACCGAGCACAATAATTAAATCGCAGCTTTCACCCATTTTGGTTCTGCCGCTGACAGGATAAGGATTATCTGCCAATAGACCGGCAATGGTCTCACCCAGAATAATGTCTATTTTTTGAGCAGACAGAAAGTTGGTCAGTACCCGCAGCGACTCACCGACTGCATCGCTTTCACGGCCAATAATGCCTACTGTGTTAAATTCGCTCATAATGGTTTAATCAGCTATTGTCGAATCACGCTAGTATACTCTAATTTCATTCAGGCCCAAGGGCCAACCGCCGATTTAACCACAGGGGAGATATGGTCAATCTACCGCTCTTTGAAACCCCCTGCGTCAGGGACCTGGCCTGGAGCTGTTTTGGTGAAAACCTGATTAATGACTTTGCACTGCTGGACTCTAACACCTCCGTACAGTGCTGCCATATCAGTCTGACCGAAACCAGAGTGCAATGGCTGCAACAACTCGATAATACGCCTGCCCCACTGTTAGACCATTTAAATAAGCTACATAGCACACGGATTGGGATTTACTTTGAAGCGCTTTGGCAGTTCTTTATAGAACATGACCCCAAACTCGAATTAATCGCTCATAATCTTCAAGTTAATCAGGATAAAAAAACCTACGGTGAGTTTGATCTGATTTACAAGGACAATGATAACGGCCAACACTACCATCTTGAACTGGCGATCAAGTTTTATTTGAATAATTCATTGGCGGCCAATCATAATAATTTTTCCACTGATTTTTATTATTGGCTTGGGCCCAACGCGATTGACCGGCTGGATTTAAAAACCGACCATTTACTCACCCATCAAACTCAACTCGGTTTTAGCGAAGCAGGAAAAGCGGCGCTATCAACATTGGGCATAGACCAGGTTACTCCGGAAATCGCACTAAAAGGCCGATTATTTTACCCGCAAAACCATACAGCGGAGGCGTCACCGGAAGTTCTTTCTCCCGCACATAATTTTAGCCAGTGGATTTACCTTTCGGCACTGCAAGATATTACCGACCTTGCAGAGTATTGGATCATCTTAAAACGGTCTGAATGGATAAGCCCCTATGACGGGTCGGAGAGCACACTGGCTGATAAAATCATTCACTATACGGCGTTAACAACAGCTTTAGAGCAGCAGTTCTCCAGCAATAAACAACCTATAGTGATTTGCGGATTAGAACAGAAAAAGGGGTTCTATCGGGAGAAAACCCGTTACTTTATAACCGCCGACTGTTGGCCCCGCTAAACCGACTCAAAAGAGCGCTGCTGATCAACAGCATAACTTTTATAGCCGCCCACCAGAGCACTAACATCAAATCCTTCTTCACCCAATAAATAGGCAGCAGCCTCACTGCGCCGACCACTGTTGCAATAGACGATATAGGGTGTATTTTTATCCAGCATCCGTGATTTTAATTTTAATAGATTAAGCGGCATATTAATGGCGGCTTCGCTATGCCCTTTTTCGTACTCATCTTGAGTTCTGACATCAATCCAGGTCGCACCGTCGGTAAACTGCTCTTTGGCTTCACTCAGGTTGAGTTGCTTAATGCCAGCGTTGCGTAATAAGAGATAAAAGTCCTGCTTATCCAGCCGCATCAATACACCGTTGGTTTGCATGGTAATGGTGGCATTTCTCGCCGTGTCGTTGACCAGAGCATCTTCACCAAAAAAACGCCCTACGCCCAACTCAGCCACCCTTTCCGAGGGGCTTTTATCATCAACAGCTTGATAAACATCGGCAATACCCTCTTTAATAAAGTAACAGCAATCGCCCAGTTCGCCCTGGCGTAAAACCGTTTCGCCAGAGCTAACCACTTGCGCTTCAAAACGGCCGAGTATTTGCCGGATATTCATTGGCGGGACTTTATAAAAAAGATTCGATTTTAGTAAGGTTACCATCCAGTCAGCATCTTCATCCAAATCTCTTTGAGCGGCGATATCCAGCATAATATAGTGAGACGCCTGATCCCAAGCCAACATAGCATCCAGTTGATCACTATTAAAGCGAATGACAGTACAATCGCTTAAGGCCACCGCGGTGCTGCGGCGGGGCTGGTGATTATCCAACGCATAGCGACAGGCGGGATCTTCCGCACTGACCTGCCGACGCGAGCCCAAACTATCAACCAACTCAAGTTGGCCACTGAGTAAATAGATATGATGATTGTCATACTCGCCGGTGCTAAACAGTGTTTGACCACTGCATAGCATTTCTATCGATTGATCGCGCAACAAGGTATTAAGATGGTCCACCGTCAGGGAATTAACCGGTACCAGTGTTTGCAGCAAGCGCTGCTCTATATGAGAGGTGATTGAATGGCTCATTTATCCCACTGCCTTTGCCTGTAATTTTTCTAATTGATCGCCAATACCTCTAAGCCCTTGCAGGCCACCGGTATGAACAGCAACAATCCTTTTGCCTTTAAATTGGGCAGAATGTATTAATTGATCATATAAACCGTAAAACATTTTTCCGGTATAGACCGGTTCAATTTGCAGGGTATTGGCCTGTTCAAATTGCTGGATAAAGTGAGCCAGCGACTGGTTTAGTTTGGCGTAACCGCCGCCGTGATAATCAAGCAGTATCTGCCAGTTATCCTTAGCGACACCCAACTGTTGTAAATAGGCCGTGACTTCATCATTAAGAAACTGCGCATTTTTTAGTACCGCCACACCTACCACCTGTTTGTTATCCGGCAGCGCAGCCGCTATACCCGCCAGAGTTGCCGCGGTACCACAGGGCACTATCACCAGGTCATAGTTATCGTCCAGATGATGCTGAATATGGCCAACAATCTCCATACAACCTTTTACCCCTAAAAGATTACTGCCACCTTCAGGAATAATAAAAGCGTCACTAAACTCAGCCTGTAATCTGGCGACAAAGTCTTTATCGTGTTTATTGCGGTATTGGCTGCGATCCAGAAAATGTAAATCCATACCAGCATCAACGGCATCTTGCAGTGTTGGGTTCAGGTTCGCTTCCATAGACTGTTCACCACGGATCAAACCGATGGTGCCAAAGCCATAATGCCTGCCCGCCAGGGCCAGTGCATGAATATGGTTGGAATAAGCACCACCAAAGCTCAATAGTCGTTGGTAACCATGACGCCGGGCGTAGTCTACATTGTGTTTTAGCTTAAAATATTTATTGCCGGAGATAGGCGGAAAAAAACGATCCAGTCTTAAAATATTCAGCTCGACACCGGACGCTGCAAGGGCCGGGTCATCGATATATTGAATCGGAGAAAATGAGTGCAGGGTCATAAGCTATCAGCTCGGCTCTCGGACTTTGATCAGTTCTGACAGCGCATTGGAGGCTCTATTGTGCTCAATACAGCGATCACTTTCACCAACAATAAACCGGCCAGGGCGCTCAACTTTTGGTACCGACCTGGCGCAAAGCTGATTATTTTCCAAGACATGATTACATACCGGTAACTCATAATGAGCCACCCAGCGCTGATAAAGTGCTTTATCCACTGAAGCTTTGGCCGCCACATAATTGACCGGGGACTCCAGATACTCGCTCATTTCTCGTAACGGGATGGTTAGATGATCAACCCCCGGATGATAGGCAACAAAGCTCACCCCATTCTCCGCCAGACGCTGTAGTACTCGATCACCACTGCCGTCGATTAACTGCTGTTTTTCCTGCCGTAACTGCGCTACCTCTTCGTTAAGGCGTTTGACCTGTTCGTCCCGATAAAATAATTCTACCTCGCGCATATCCAACATTTCTTTTAGCTCGGTTTTCGCCTCATCGAGCTTGGCTTTATATTCCAGTTCAAACCGCTCTTCCAGCAACAACAGCTGCTCTTGCTCGACCTCTTTGGCCTGCTCCAACTCCTCCTGCACCCGTTCCCGCGCCTCGCTCATGGTGTGGGTTTGAGAAGCGAGTGTTTTCTTTAGCTGTAAGTTTCTATGCTTTTCTTCAGAAAATAACTGCTTGGTGGACTCCAGGGTTTCACTGAGTAATGAACGCTCTTCGAGAAACTGCTGTTGCAGCTTATCTATATGGTCCTGAGTTTCAGATTTGAGTGCCGCAATACGTAATTTATGCTCTTCAATTAAAGCCCCACTGCGGGCTTTCAATTCCTGTTGGTATTTCTTTTTTAAGCGGGCTTCCAGTTCGGCCTTGCCCGCTTCCGTCTCTTTGGCAGAGGAATCAGTGCCACCGAGAATAGGCGGCTCAACAGCAGTATCCACCACCGCCAATCCGAGGCGATTACGGCGAATTGACTTAGCTAATAGAGTCAGGCTATTTAAATCACCAGAGTCCAGATTGGGGTCCCATAAGGCGCGCTGATGCCAGGACACAGAACACTGACTGCGGCAGGCCAGTTTGATGGGGCCTGCCCCTAAATCAGGCCCGGGCCCGCGGTATCGACCAGGTGTTGTAAAGGAATATTCCAGGATTTATCGACATAGCCACTGGCATCAAAGTCGAGGGTGAAAAAGACGGCAGCGGTAATCTGTAGCTGGCTATTGATTCTTAGAAACGCGGCTTTACTGGTGCTGCTCTTAAACTCTTCAATACCCACCACATGGTCGAGAATAGCTTCAAATTCCGGGTACAGCATTTCCTTGACGACAATCGTGCCATTGTCCTCAAGAAAGACTACTGCATCACTGCTGATACCCTGATTCATCTGTAAACCTTTTACTCAGCCTGGCTCTCGGCTGAGCCGCATCAATTAGTTGAAGAATAGACCCTGCTGCCTATTTCTCAAAGTGTATGCGAAAAGTATCTTAGTGATGTGACCGACTCTACAGTTCCTGAGGAACCGGGTCTAAAATAGCGTTTGCGGACGGCTAACACAGGGATAAGGGTGGCAAAGGCTTTGATCAAGAGTTTCAGGCCAGCCCCTATACACTGCCCCGACACGAATATTCATCTGGCGACACCGAGGCTCTAACACCACGAATATGGCTTTAGTCTACCCAAACACCCTCTTTACGGAGGTCCTCAAGCGTTAATTCCAGCCCCTTACGCATAGCTGCAACCAGGTCATCCACCTGAGTTTTGCTGATAATCAGAGGGGGCGAAATAATACAGACATTAATAAACGGTCTCACCAATAAACCAAACTGATGGCAATACTCATCCACCATGGCGCCGATGGCATAGTCCTTCTCTAACAAGTCATCTTCGCTGCCACGGTGCCCTTTTAAGGTCATTTCTACCGCCGCCATCAGCCCGGCACCCCTTACATCCCCCACCAATGGGATATCCATCAGGGTACGCAGCTGCTGTTGAAAATAAGGGCCAACATCATGGACATGATCGAGCAGCTTTTCGTTTTCTATAATATCCCAGCTAGCTAGCGCTGCTGCGCAGGACACCGGGTTACCCGACCAGGTATAACCATTTGAATAAATATTGCCCTTGGCATTATCACCGGTGATGGTCGCCATCAGCTGTTCTGAAACCGCATAACCGCCCATCGGTACATAGCCTGAGGTAATACCTTTGGCAAAGGTAATAATATCCGGCGTAATACCAAACACTTCTTCGGAGGCAAACCAATGACCGAGGCGACCAAAGGCGGTAACCACTTCATCGGCGATATAAATAATATCGTAGCGCTTAACCAGCTCCCAGCAACGGCGGTTATAGTTGGCAGGCGGCACAATCACACCACCGGACCCCATCACAGGCTCAGCAATAAAACACATCACATTCTCAGGGCCCAGTTCGAGAATTTTATCCTCCAACTCCTGCACTAACTGGTCACAGAATTGCTCTTCAGTTAAAGTGTCATCATGGTAAAAAGCACAGGGCACACTTAAAAAGTGCACGGTATCTTGCAGGGTATCCATCGCCGTTTTATCACGTTCTTTACCGGTTACCGAAGCGGATAAAAAAGTGCTGCCATGATAAGCATGATCGCGAGACAGGATATGTTTGCGCTGTGGCTGGCCTTTTATATTGTTCGCCAACTGGCATAAACGCAGCGCCGAATCGACCGCGGTAGAACCACCGGTAGTAAAAAAGATACGGTTTAAATCACCGGGGTTTTGGCAGCAATACGCTGGGCCAGTTCGGTTTCTTTATTGTTAATAACAGTAAAAGAAGTGGCATAGCCCAACGTCATAATTTGCTCTGCCACCGCATCGGCAATTTCCCGACGACCATAGCCGGTTTGCATACACCACATCCCTGCAGGGCCATCGAGTAATTTATTACCATCGGCATCATAAATATACGCACCCTCACCTTTGACGATCACTGAGGTCGAGTCATCGTCCCCCAGCGCCGGGAGGTCACCCCAAGGGTGCAGTAAGTGCTGATTAAACAAGCCGCGATGTTTATCCGTTTCTGTACTCATGGTTGCAGGGCATCCAGATACCAATCCACAAACTCAATACAGATGGCTTCAAATTCAGGGTGATAGGGACCCGGCTCAAAAAAGTGGGAGTTAACCCCTTCATTATTACGCAGGATAATATATTCATCTTCGAGGCTGGTATGGTGCCATAACCAACTGACCTCTTCCTTGTTATAGTCCTTGCCCTCTTCGGCGTCGCCATTGACAAACCACACCACTTCCATATCCGTTTGGGTAATACCGCGGGGAATAAAACGGTAGAGCACACAGTGGTCTGGATAGTTCAGCATAAACGTTAGCGGGCCAAGCTGGAAATCTCCGGCGCCGCCATCATAGCCTTTAATGTTTCCCATTAAAGGCGCAACCGCTTGCCCGGTTTCGCTACCGGTTAAGTAACCGTCATATAAGGCATAACGGCTGGTATAGAGGCAGGCGCCAAACTCTTCCGCGCCTTTGTAGATCGACCAATATTCGCCCTCAATACCAGGCACACCGGTCACTTCTGCGGCCCGTGCCAGCATCGCTGTATTGATCGGCTCTACCGTGGCTTCCAGCTCACGCAGGGTATGCATTTTGGCATAGCTGCGGTGAGAGGTGGCACAGTGATAACACTCCAAATAATTTTCTAGCACCAGCTTCCAGTTGGCATCAACCTGATAGGTATGGCGATGGGCAATTTTTGCATTCGGTAAATCGTAGGCGCCCAGCTGCGTTTGAATATTGGCGAGGATGGGCTTATAAGAGGCGGCATTGACATCGCAATTAATAAATATCAGCCCCTCAAACACACAGACTTGTACTTGCTTGAGCCCATAACAATCGGGATCAAAGCCTTCTTTCATTTCCATATGACGGGCAGCTTTTAAGCTACCATCCGTATTATAAACCCAGCCATGATAAGGGCAGACAAAGGTCTTGCGATGACCGGATGCCTCTTCCGCCACCCTGGCACCGCGGTGACGACAAATATTTAAGGAACCGTGAATCTCACCGCTCTCAGCGCGAGAAATAATGATCGAGTCCTCACCCAAATCAAATAGAAAATAATCGCCCTGCTCTTTTACCTGACTAATATGCCCGGCATATAACCAGCTTTTATAGATTATCTTTTTTAGTTCAGTTTGATAGGTCACATGGGAGCGATAAAAATACGGGTCAATAGCAAAGCCAGGCTGTTGTTGCTGCTGCTTCGCCATCGACTGCATTTTTTCGACGCTATCATCGACTTGAGTGGCTATAAATTTCATAAGCTTAACCTAACCTTTGCTCAGCAATCAGACGGCCCGTAAATAATATTGATAATCCAGCGGATTAACTTGTGCATGATAGTCGTCACACTCAGCCTGTTTAACCAGACTATAAATACCGTGATACTGCTCACCCAAATACTTAGGCAGCAACTGGCTGTGCTTAAAGGCTTGCAGCGCCGCATCCCAACGGACAGGCAGCGTAATCGCCTCTTCAGTCATCATTGTCCCTTCTTCCACCATCGCACCCGGATCACACTGCTGGGTTAAACCATGATGAATACCCGCCAGCAAGCTGGCCATCACTAAATAGGGGTTGGCATCGGCACCAGCTACACGGTGCTCAATACGCATATCCTTGGCACCCGAGACCGGTAT
This sequence comes from Oceanicoccus sagamiensis, assembly GCF_002117105.1. GTDB lineage: Bacteria > Pseudomonadota > Gammaproteobacteria > Pseudomonadales > Dasaniaceae > Oceanicoccus > Oceanicoccus sagamiensis. Next base: position 4,124,313 of record NZ_CP019343.1, read on the forward strand.
CCGCAATGACATAGCGCGATGGTTATAGCCCCAGATAGGGCTTAGCGGCGCAAAGTTGCCGGGCCGTAAACGACGATAGGAATTAGCATTGGGGGAATAAATCGCCATAGCATCTGCCATGATTTCTGCCAGGCCACCCACAGCATGGCGCATTTTTTCTGACACCGGCGGCACTTGCTGCGACGCAGTATCCGCAAAAATATTATTGCCCTGCTGGTCATATAAGCTGATATGAATATGCAAACCGCAGCCGGCAATATCCGCAAAGGGTTTGGCCATAAAGCTGGCTCCGACACCCTGGGCACGGGCACAGCCTTTAATCAGGCGCTTAAACATAACGCCCTGATCACAAGCCGCCAGTACATCATCATTATGATGAAGGTTGATCTCTAACTGCCCCGGGGAAAATTCTGACAACACGGTAGTCATGGGCAGGTTTTGGGCTTTAGCAGCGTCTTTTACCGCACTTAAAAACTCATCCTGATCCCATAAATCTTCCATCATGCCGTACTGAATACCTTGCTGACGTAAAGCGCTACCCGGCACTGCAGGCAGTAGTGGCTGCGGTAAACCGTCATCACCTGTTTCGATTAAATAGAACTCGGTTTCGGTGGCCACCACAGGTTTAAGACCCATGGCGGTTAAGGGCTCTAATGCCCGCTGCAGAATATTCCGCGGATCAAAATAACAAATATCACCGTTCAGCTCGCGCAGACCGGCAATCACTTGTGCCGGCCTTGACCTTAACCAAGGTACCGGGGCCAGAGTGCCAGCAATCGGATAGATAATTTTATCCGGGTCACCATCGCCCATACCATAACCCAACTCATCCGGTACATCGCCATGGCTATTCATCAGGTTAGATGACGCAGGACTTTTTAAGCCTTTGGTGAAGAAGGTTTCAAATTCTTCCCGAGGAATGCGCTTGCCCCGTAAAATACCGTTAATATCCGGCGAGAGCACTTCCATCATTTCCGTATCTGGATATAAGGCCAAAAACGCATTTAGCTCATCGAGGGTAGCTGCATCGCCATAATTCATTATGATGTCCTAATAATTAGGGGCAGGCGTCTGACGCCTGCGTTCTGGGTTAAACACCGGGCTATCTATCACTTTGCACGGTGCCAATACTTTAGTCCAATGCAGCTCCCGCTGGTAATAAATCTCAGCGGTTAATAGCTGGCCACTCTGACCATACTGTGCTTCCACCTGAGCAAACGCTATATTGGATTTTGCCGTTGGGCACCAGGCTGCTGAAGTGACAGTGCCTACCTGTTTACCATTATGAAGAATAAAGGAATTTTCCGCAGGCTTATTACCATCAACATCCAGCAATACAAATTTATACCGTGAGCCGTTTTGCTTTTCTCTTAGCAAGGCTTTACGCCCATTAAAAACAGGCTTGCTTAAATCGACCAACCAATCCAACCCCAATTCAAAAGGTGAGCGAGAACGACCGTTGCGTACCGCATCTTCAGCGGGGATAAAATCAACACCGGCCTGGATAAAGCCGGTTTCTATTCTAGCCAAATCCAGTGCATGGGTGCCAAAGGGTTTTAACATATAGTCTTTGCCAGCGGCGAATAAAGCATCCCACAGCGCCTCGGCCTGTTCCGGACAAATCCATAATTCATAACCCAGGTCACCGGTAAAACCGGTTCGGCTAACCATCAAGTCAACCCCATTAAACTCAAAATGGGTCAGACCAAAGGGTTTGAGGTTTTCCAGACCGTCTAAGCCCATGGCCCGCAAGGTCGCACAGGAAGTTGGCCCCTGCACGGCTAAAGCGGCAACTTCATGGGTTTCATCAACAATAGACACATCAAAACCCATTGCCGACCAGCACAGCCAATCCATCGCTCGGGTATAGGAGCACAATCGATAATCATTATCTGCCAAACGGAAAATGGTGCCGTCATCCATCACCTGGCCTTCATCATTGCACCAAATGGTATAGGCCACCCGCCCTACTTTAATCTTGCGCATATCACGCGTCACCAGGCGATTTAAAAATGCCTCAGCATCCGGACCGGTAATGCGGTATTTGGTCATTGGGGTAAGATCAAATACACCCGCAGTGCTGCGAATAGCAAAATATTCCAGCTCCACATCGGTATAGGCCGTTGGAGTGGTATACCCCTTCCAACTATCCCAGGCATTTAATTCGTTGGCCGCCACCACCCTGGAGTGAAAGGGTGTGGTTAGCATCATGGTTTCATTATGCGCAACCAGACTACGTTGTTCACTCATGCTGGCTTACCTCGCTTAATCATTTCTTTGGCAGCATTGCGCCCTGCCAGCCCCATCACACCACCACCGGGGTGGGCACCCGCGCCACATAAAAACAGGCCTTCGATATCAGTGGCATATTGCGTTGCACCGGGGAAAGGCCGCATCATCATAATTTGGTCCAGGCTGATTTCACCGTGATGCCAATGACCACCGCTCATATTAAATTCGCTGGCAAGATCCTGCGGAGTTAGTAGCTCGCTGGCGATAATTAACTCTTTCAGCTGCGGCGCATATTCGGCAATACGATCAATCACTAACTGCTCAAATTGCTGTTTAGTCTCTGCGTTCCATCCCTGTTTTAAATCATAGGGGGCAAACTGCACAATCACTGACAACACATGTTTTCCCGCCGGTGCCAGGCTTGAGTCATGTACTGTGGGTATACTGATATCAATGGCTGGCGCCTCGGAAAACTCACCGTATTTTGCGTGATTAAACGCCTTCTCAATATAATTCATGGTGGGTGCAATCACTAAGCGATGGCCACTATCGCCGGCAGAAACACCGCTAAACTCCGGCAAACCATCCAGCGCCAAATGCAGCTTGGCGGCATTGCCCTGCATACGAATATTATGTACACGGCGCACCGTTCCGGTTTCAATATTGGTTCTGCCCACCAACTCGTTAAAGGTGGTTTTAGGGTCAGCATTGGAAACCACTCGCGCCGCCTGAATCACTTCACCTGAGCTTAGCGTCACACCGCTGGCACGACTGGCATCGAGATTAATGGTGTCGACTCTGGCGCCGGTACGAATTTCAACACCAGCCGCTGTTGCTGCGTTAGCCAAAGCCTTGCCAACGCCTCCCATACCGCCTTTAACCACGGCAGGGCCATTAAAGCCATAGATATCACCCACCCGACGATATAAATAACCAAAGACAGTATTGGGTGAGCGTGGCCCCATATGGGAACCCAATACACCGTCCAGTGATAAGGCGGCTTTTAACAACTCATTATCAAAGTTTTCTTCCATCACATCGTACATGTTGATTAACGCAATACGTAGCAAATCACTCATATCGGCCTTGCCCAGCATTTTCATGCCCAACCCTAACTGCACCAACGTTAATCGGTCAGTCAGGTTATTTTCAACCAATTTGGGTGCACGACGTTTAAAGGCTGTGGCCAGTAATTTGGCAAATTTTAGCGTTTGTTGATGGAAGCGGTGATAGGCAACTTTGTCCTGCTCGGAAAGATCGGCACCCTCTATATCGGGCCCCGTAATCGTAATATGATTGCCTGCCGGGTCCAGAGCTATGGTATTCAGGTCTCTGGCGGCTAATTCCAGGCCGTGCCTTTCGAGCCTCAGATCATCGCTAACCTGGGGGTTGAGTTGGGTTAACCAGTGAGCACAAGCCGATACCGAAAAACCCTCTGCAAAGGGCCGGGTCGCGGAGGCTCCGCCAATGACATCATTGGCCTCTAACACCAGCACTTTGTTGCCCGCCTTGGCTAGATAGGTAGCGCAGACCAAGCCATTGTGGCCGCCACCAATAATTACGGCATCCCATTGTTGATCAGTCATCGGCATAACCTCCTGGAACAGTACTCGGTCGCTGCATATCCATCAGTATTTCACGGGCGGCATTGGCGCCGGGGGCAGCCATCACACCACCACCGGGGTGGGTACCAGAGCCACACATATACATGCCCTTAACCGGCCCGCGATATTGCGCATAGCCAGGGAAAGGTCGGTTAAATAGCAATTGGTCAAAGGTCAGTTCACCCTGAAAGATATTGCCTTCGGTTAAACCCACTTCGTTTTCAATTTCCCTTGGGGTTCGTACTTCGCAATGCAAAATCAAATCTTTAAAGTCCGGGCTGTAATTGGCAATTTGGTCGATCACAGTTTTACCAAAGTTATCGCGGTCTGCATCGGTCCAGTCCTGACCATTAATTTTTGGCGGCGCATACTGCACAAACACCGTCATCATATGTTTGCCGGGAGGGGCCATGGTGGGATCGGTTTGCGAGGGGATTAAAATATCGACATAGGGGTCTTTGGACCAGGTGCCCTCTTTCCAGTCATCATAGGCACGCTCCATCCGTTCAAGGGAATCCGTAAAATGCATATCCCCTACCATCAGCGGGCTATTTTTATCGATACCATTAAAAGTGGGCAGACCATCCAGAGCGATATTTAATTTGCCCGACGAGCCACGAATTTTAAAGTTTTCGGCTTTTTTAACGACCTCCGGTGGTAAATCCGAGGCCGCCATAATATCCAGATAGGTACGTTTTGGGTCGAGGTTTGAAATCACTCTATCGGCATAATATTCAGTGCCATCTTTTAGCGCGACTCCGTAGGCCTGACCATTTTTCACCATAATTTGGTCAACATTGGCATCACAGATAATGTCACCGCCAAAGGATTTAAAGGAGCTGGCCAGTGCATCGGCTACCGCCCCCATACCGCCGCGGGCAAAACCCCAGGCACCGACTGTGCCATCTACATCCCCCATATAGTGATGCAATAAAACATAGGCCGTGCCCGGTGAATAGACGCCCAACGCCGTACCGATAATACCGGTGCCGCCCAAGTGAGCCTTAATCACATCGGTTTCAAAGTATTCATCCAGATAGTCGCCGACACTTTTAGTCCAAAATTTTAAGGTATCTGCCAGCCCTTCTTCGCCCATTTCCATAAAAGATTTGGCCAGTACCGAGAGCTCTTTTAAATCTCTGGGTTTTAGCGAGGTGGGGTCTGGAGGGGTTCGCATTAAAAAAGGCCGGATCAGGCGGGTCTGCTTCATCACATCGGCGCCATAGCGCTCATAGGCGTTGGCATCTCGAACTGAGTGGCGAGCCATCTCACGGTATTGACGCTCGTGATCAAAGTAGTTGCCGTAGTAGTCGCCATTTTGGGTAAAGGTCACACCACCACCATAGGGCACCACTTGCAGGCCATGGCGTGGCAGTTCCAGATCACGGGTAATTTCAGGGCGCAGCAAGCTACAGACATAGGAGCAATTGGAATAGGTCCAATCCTGATGCAGCTCCCGGCTAACGGTTGCCCCGCCAATATAGGCATTGCGCTCAAGTACCAGCACGTCGAGGCCGGCTTTGGCTAAATACGCCGCATTGGTCAAACCGTTATGGCCAGCTCCAATCACGATGGCATCATACTTTTTCACTTAGAAACTCTCCACAAAAAGGAAGACAAAAACAATATATATCAATAAGATAAAGACAATACTTAAAGTAGAAATCAACAAAAACAGGGATTATAAAAACCCCAAGATTCGTTTATTATCCAATGCACAGCATGACACGATAGCCTGTTAACTGTCTAGCTTTTGAATGAACAATCATTCATTTATTGCTATCAAAAACCATCTATATTATGGTCACTATAGCTAACATTTGCAGCACCACTCAATCGGGTAGACGGAGCCACAAACATATATGCAAGACGCAGATAGCAGCACCAGTAAAACTGCCAAACCCGCTACCAAGCGGCGAGCCATGTCAAAGGAGGATCGCCGCGAGCAGCTGATTAAGGCCACTATTAAATGCATTGCCAATAAAGGCTTGTCTGGCACTACGATGGCTGATGTTACCGGTGAAGCGGGTTTAAGTCTGGGTATTGTCAACCTGCATTTTCAAAGTAAAGAAAAATTACTGATTGAAACCCTGCGCTATGTCACTGACGAATATAATCAGGGGCAGGCCCGCATTATGGCCGGCCATGGTGATACGGCAGCAAAAATTAAAGAACTGGTCGAGTTTGATTTTAGTGCCAGGATTTGCCAAAAAAATAAACTGGCCGTTTGGTTTGCCTTCTGGGGTGAAAGCCGGTCCCGCCCCACCTATCAGTCCATTTGCTCACACTCTGATATCGAAACCGAGACTGCTATTACTGAACTCTATCAACAGGCGATTAACGAACAGGGCTATCAGGATGTTGATGTTGATCTGGTCTCTACCGGTTATACCGCACTCTGTGATGGACTCTGGTTAGACCTGCTGCTAACCCCTGCCCTGCTCAGCCGTGAAAAGGCGAAAATGATTGCCTACAATTATTTATCCAGCTTTTTCCCCAGACATATTTAAACCATGAGCCAAAACCTACTAACAATCCTTCTTACTCGCTGGCTGATTATCTGTAGCTTACTGTGCAGCAGCCAAGCCTATAGTGATGATGCCGCGGTGGTTAATATTTATAATTGGTCTGACTACATCGACCCTGAAGTTCTGAAAATCTTTGAACAGGAATACGGCATCAAGGTTAATTACGATATTTACGACTCCAGCGAGATTGTTGATACCAAATTAATGACTGGCCGATCTGGCTACGATGTCGTGGTTCACTCCGCCTCTTTTTCCGCCAGACTAAAACCGATTGGCGTATACCATGCCATCGACTATAGCCGCTTAACTAACTGGCACCATATTGATCCTTTGATTGTCGACGCTATTCAGGACCACTTTCCCGGCAAAATGGTCGGCGTCCCTTATATGTGGGGCACCACGGGCTTTACTTATAATGTGGACCTGATTAAGCAACGTATGCCGGACGCTCCACTGGATAGCTATCAACTGTTGTTTGACCCCGAGGTGGTATCGAAATTTGCGGACTGCGGTATCTCGCTACTGGATGACCCCACTACAGTTATTCCCTCTGCCATGCTGTATCTGGGTTACCCACCCAACTCCGTTGAACCCACTCATTTAAAAGAAGCCGAAGAGCTACTAAAAGCTATTCGCCCCTATATTAAATATTTTAGCTCCACCAAAATGTTATTGGATTTACCCAGTGAAGAAGTCTGTATTGCGATGAGCTGGTCGGGTGATTACTCCGTCGCCTCTACCCGCGCCGCCGAGGCTGGGCTGGATGTCAAACTCGCCTATATCATGCCCAAAGAAGGTATTACTGACTGGTATGACAATATGTATATTCCGGCGGATGCACCCCATCTGGATAACGCCTATCTATTTATCGACTTCCTACTACGACCGGAGATTATTGCCAGGTCCAGTAATTATGTGGGCTATGCCAATGCCAACAAAAGCGCCACACCTTTAGTCGATCCTTCGATTACCAGTGACCCGGCTATATACCCAGATAAAGAAGTGATGAAAAGAATGCACCCCACACAAATACTGCCGCCCAAACTGGAGCGCCGCCGCTCCAGAACCTGGACCAAAGTAAAAACCGGCTTATAACACCGAGATATCTGTAACTATGAGTGCCAGCGATCCACAACAAGAAAAAGACTATAGCGAAACACCCTGGCTTGACCCCAATGCCAAGCCATTTATTCAGATACAGTCGCTCAGTAAACAGTTTGATGATTTTACTGCCGTCGACAATATCAGTCTGGATATTTATCAGGGAGAACTGTTCACCATTCTGGGCGGCTCTGGCTGTGGCAAATCGACCTTGCTGCGTATGTTGGCAGGTTTTGAAAAACCCAGTGATGGCCGCATTATTATCGACGGCGTTGATATGACTGACCTCCCCGCTTATGAACGCCCCATTAATATGATGTTTCAATCCTATGCGGTATTCCCGCATATGACGGTTGAGAAAAACATTGCCTATGGCCTTAAGAAAGACAAAGTCGACAAAGCAGAGATTCAACGCCGCGTCACAGAGATGTTAGAGCTGGTGCAACTGACTGACTATGCCAAACGCAAACCCGACCAGCTATCCGGCGGTCAACGCCAGCGGGTGGCCCTGGCCAGAGCCCTGATCAAACGCCCCAAAGTTTTATTATTAGACGAACCGCTGGCGGCACTGGATAAAAAACTGCGAGAGCAAACCCAATTTGAGCTGATGAACCTGCAATATAAATTGGGCACTACCTTTATTGTGGTCACCCATGATCAGGAAGAAGCGATGACGCTGGCATCCCGGATAGCGGTGATGGACAAGGGCAACTTTGTACAAATCGGTACACCCTCGCAGGTTTATGAATACCCCAGCAATCGTTTTGTGGCCGACTTTTTTGGCACTATCAATATTTTTGATGCTACGGTCATTAGTAATAAAACCATTCCGAACAGTGCCAGCGAGTTGCTATTAACCGCCGAACTCGATAAGACCGGCACCCTGGTCAATGCTAGAAATCAGCTAACACTCTGCCCTAATGACCGTATTGCGATTGGTGTCAGGCCGGAAAAAATCAGTATCAGCCAACAAGCCCCGGAAGGTGAAAGCCTTACTATCACCAAAGGTATTGTTGAAGACCTGGCCTATTATGGCAACCGTTCTATCTACCGGGTGCGCAGTCAATCAGGGCGAGTCATTCAAGTTAGCGCGCAAAATTATCAGCGTTCAGCAGAACTCGTCCTGGAGTGGGATGACGAAGTGTATTTATCCTGGGACTCCAGTTGCAGCGTGGTACTCGCCGAATGAGCAACTCACCCAGTAAACTTAGCAGCTCCCGCTTAGGTGATAAGCTTTGGCGGCTCGCTGTTATTATGCTGCCGTACTGGTGGCTAATTATTTTCTTTTTAGTACCCTTTGCGATTGTTTTTAAAATCAGCTTTGCCGACCCGGTCGTGGCGCAACCTCCCTTTACCGATTTTTTTAATACCACGGATAACAGCAAAGGCTGGCTATTAGCCACACTCGATAATTACCGTTTTCTCACTGAAGATAATCTATATTGGGTCAGCTATTTAAAATCCATTAAAGTAGCCCTGATCTCAACACTGCTCTGCTTACTCCTGGGCTACCCAATGGCCTATGGTATTGCCCGTTCTACACCGGTCATGCGCAATATTTTATTAATGCTGATTATTCTGCCTTTCTGGACCTCGTTTTTACTCAGGGTTTACGCCTGGATGGGAATGCTGGGTAAAAATGGCTTAATCAATAATCTGCTACTCAGCCTGGAACTGATCGAAACCCCTCTGGAAATGCTCTATAGCGATGCCGCGGTTTATGTGGGTATTGTCTACACCTATATTCCCTTTATGATTTTGCCGCTATACGCCACGCTGGAAAAACTTGATCTGAATTTACACGATGCCGCCGCCGACCTCGGTGCCAAACCCTGGCAAGTATTTGTCGATATCACACTACCCCTGTCTATGCCGGGTATTATTGCGGGCTCGCTATTGGTATTTATTCCAGCCCTTGGCGAATATGTTATTCCGGCATTACTGGGGGGCATTGATTCGCTGATGATTGGCCGCACGCTTTACGATGAATTTTTTGTTAACCGCGATTGGCCGCTCGCCTCCGCCGTGGCCACGGTTTTATTATTAATTATTGTGATTCCTATTGTACTGTTCCAGCGCAGCCAACAGGAGGAAATGCAATGAACGGCAGAAAACGCTCAACCTTTTTATTCTCCGTACTGTGCTTTGGTTTTGCTTTTTTATATGTTCCGATACTGGTACTGATCGCTTTTTCCTTCAATGATTCCCGCCTGGCTACCGTTTGGGGGGCTTTTCTACCCGCTGGTACAGCGCCCTGTTTGAAAACGAACAGATACTGGATGCCGCCCTACTTAGCTTTGAAGTCGCGGCTATTAGCGCCACCTTTGCCACCCTTCTTGGTACACTAACAGGTCTGGCACTAACCCGAATGGGGCGCTACCCCGGCCGCTTGATTTTTACCGGTTTGATAGCAGCACCACTGGTTATGCCGGAAGTGATTACCGGCCTATCCTTATTGTTGTTGTTTGTTAGCCTGCAAGAATTTATCGGCTGGCCGGTTAGCCGGGGGGCCACCACCATCACCATTGCCCACATAACTTTTTCCATGGCCTATGTCGCCGTGATTGTGCAATCGCGATTAAGCAGTATGGATAAATCATTAGAAGAAGCCGCGATGGATTTGGGAGGGCGCCCCTTTCAAGTGACATGGGATATTACGCTGCCCTTAATTGCTCCAGCGATGCTATCAGGCTGGCTGCTTGCCTTTACATTATCTCTGGATGATTTGGTGATCGCCAGCTTCACCTCTGGCGCCGGTGCCAGCACCTTGCCCATGGTGATATTTTCAAAAGTAAAACTGGGAGTTACTCCGGATATTAATGCATTGGCCACGCTCATTATCAGCGCTGTGGCTATCGGCGTCATTATCGCGGGAATTATTATGTTTAAACAGCAAAAAACCACTCAATAGGCGGATTATGTCTTACTCACTACCAGGCCCCAAAAGCAAAGCCATTTTTGAACGCGGCTTAAGTACATTGCGACATGGTTCCCGCTACACCAAAGCGGCGGCGCAATCAGCCGCCAAAGGCTATCTGCCCCCGGCACAAATTATTGTCGACCGCGCCGCCGGGGATTTTATCTGGGACAGTGATGGCAATCGCTTTATTGATTTTCAAAATGGCTGGGCCACCAACCCACTGGGTAATTGTCATCCGGAAATTATTGAAGCGGTGCATCAGGCTCACCAACGCTATGGCTATCACTGGGAGCACCCGCTGCGTGCAGAGCTGGCAGAAAAACTGGTCGGCATTATGCCCGACAGTTCATTGTCACGCTTCTCCTATGAAGTGTCCGGCACTGAAGCGGCTGAGTCGGCTATTCATCTGGCACTCTGCCATAAGCAACGGCGCTATATTATTAGCTTTACTTCCTGTTTTCATGGTGAAGGGCTGGGTACAAAAATGGTCAGCGCCTATAACAGTGATAATAATAAATTTATGGAAGGCTGGGCTGGCGGCGTAATTAAAGCCCCCTACCCTTACTCGGAAAATATTCCGGCTGGAATGACACAAGAACAATATGTCGAATACTGCCTGTGGTATCTGGAAAACCATATCACTGACTTTATAACCCCCGCCGATAATATTGCAGCGGTGATTATTGAGCCCGGATTAGCCGAGGGCGGCAACTGGATTCCCAGTAAAGATTTTATCCAGGGCATTCGCCGTATCTGCAACAATCATGACTGGCTAATGATTGCTGATGAAGTATTAACCGGCGTCGGTCGCACCGGTAAAATGTGGGGCATCCAGCACTACGATGTCACACCGGATATTCTGGTCGCAGGCAAAAACCTGTCCGGAGGCATAGAGCCCTGTGCTGGCGTGGCCGCCCGTGATGAGATTCTCGGGGATAATCCCAGAGCTACCGCTGGCAGCACCTTTGCAGGCACACCCGCAGGCTGCGCCGCAGCACTAAAAACACTGGAAATTTATCAGCGTGACAATATTATCGACCATGCTGAGAAGCTGGGCACCATCGCGCAACAACGTATGGCAAACTGGCAAAGCCAATATGGTATTGTCGGAGAAGTGCGCAGCCTGGGCTTATTGTTAGGGGTTTCCTTTAAAGCTGAAAAAGCCCAAGAGGAAGATTTTTATATCGCCCGCTCGGTCAGAAACCATATGCTTAACCACGGAGTTTGGGCTATTTGCGATTCGGAGCCCACAGTAAGAATGTACCCGGCACTGAATATGGCAGAGGCCAACCTATTAGAAGGTCTGGATATTATGGAAGCAGCCATTGCCGAGATTGATAACAACGGAGCAACGGTCGGCGACTACCCGCCACTACCCAGCGGCAATACCGGCTTTTAATTTAACCACAAGGTAACATTGTATGAGCACTCAAAGCGGCGACGATTATCCTAATACTTATGGCAATATTTTTTCGTTTATGGATTTTCCTTTAAGCAAAACCTTAGCGGATGATATCGATGCCGTGGTGATGGGCATCCCCTATGACCTGGCTACGACTGGCCGCTCCGGCACCCGCTTTGGCCCTAACGCTATTCGTCAGGCCTCCGCTCAATTGCGCTGGGAACAGCGCCGCTGGCCCTGGCACTTCACCCTGGCTGACCGCCTTAAAGTGATTGATTATGGCGATATTATTTATGAAGACGGCAATAGTCAGGATCTAACCGCCATGGTAACGGAGCAAGCCGGCGCGATCTTTGCAGCCAATAAAACCCTGTTAAGTTTTGGTGGAGATCACTTTGTTACCCTGCCCTTACTCCGAGCTTGCTCGGCTCATTACGGCAAACTCGCCCTGATTCATTTTGATGCCCATACCGACGATGAAGCCCGTGAAGATATTGTTAACCACGGCTCAATGTTTTATCACGCTCCCAGAGAAGGGCTGATTGACAGCGAAAAAACGATTCAGGTCGGTATTCGCACGGAATACAATTACGACACCCATCCTTTTACCGTATTAGACGGTGTGCAAGCCAATAATTTATCGGTAGAAGATATTATTACCGCCATCAAGGAAACGGTTGGGGAAGGCCCGGTGTATTTAAGCTTTGATATCGATTGCCTAGACCCTGCCTATGCGCCAGGTACTGGCACACCGGTAGCCGGTGGTATTTCTTCCAGCAAAGCGTTGCAAATTATTCGCGGACTGAGCGATATCAATATTGTTGCTATGGATGTGGTCGAGGTTGCCCCCGCTTATGACCGCTCAGAGATAACGGCTCTGGCCGGTGCCACACTGGCGTTGGAGATGTTATATTTATTGGGTAGCAAAAAAACCTAGAGACACACTGCTAAAATATGATGTTTAAAAACTATACCCTCCTACTAGCCCTGCTAGCCATCAGCCATCAAGCTCCTGCGCAGGACAGGTTCAGGCTATCGCTGGGCTCATCGGTTAATGATTTTAATTCTGAAATTCGTGTCGACTCAAAAAATCTGCCAGCAGCACTGCCAATCAATCTGGAAAAAGACCTAAAGTTTGATGACAGCGTTGATATTGACTGGCTGGCGGGTTACTGGCGTTTTTCCGACAAGCATCGCATTCAGTTTGAAATACTGCCAATCACTCGCTCGGCCAGAGCCACACTGGAAGACGATATTGAATTTGAAGATGATATTATTAAGGCAGGCGCCTTTGTTAAAAGCGACTTTGATACCACGATCTACGATATTAACTATATGTATAGTTTTTATAAAACGGATAAATGGGAACTAGGTGCTACCGCCGGCCTCTACTGGATGGATGTTGAAGTGGAACTGGAAGCCGCCGGGGATATTCAGGTGCGCACCCGGGACGGCGACGGCGATATTAGTTTTCAAGATGATTACAAAGAAAGTGAGCAGGCCCATGCTCCCCTGCCCCTGTTCGGTCTATCCGCTACCTATAAGATTTTACCGAACTGGGAGGTAGGCACCGGCTTTCGGATTTTAGATATTGAAATCGGCGACTACTCCGGTACTTTTATCAGCTTTATCGCCTCCACCAATTACTTTTTTTCCGAGCATCTTGGCGTTGGCTTTTCGATTGGCGACTTTGACCTCGATGTCGAAGCCGATGGCTCTGACTATCGAGGCAAGTTTGAATGGAGCTATGAAGGAGCGCAGGCCTACCTGTCTATGCGCTATTAGTACTCGATCCAGGTGGTTTTTAATTCGGTATAATCATCAAAGGCATGGATAGATTTATCACGGCCATTACCAGACTGCTTAAAACCACCAAAGGGCACGGTCATATCACCGCCAAAATAATTATTAACGCCCATGGTACCGACACGCACCTCTTCCGCAACACTTAATGCGGTACTAATATCTCTACTCCATACCGCGCCAGCCAGCCCAAAGATAGAATCATTAGCGATCTGCACCGCTTCTTCTTTGGAACTAAATGGAATGACCGACATAACTGGCCCAAAAATTTCTTCCTGTGCAACGCGCATCTGATTATTTACACCGGTAAATATAGTCGGCTGATGGAAATAACCGCCGGTCTCTTCCATTACTCTCTCACCACCATAAACACAGCTTGCCCCTTCCCCATTGCCAATGGCAACATAGTCAGCGGTGGTTCGATATTGACCTTCATCAACTAACGGTCCCATTGAGGTTGCGGGGTCCAGCGGATTACCCGGCTTCCAGTCTTCACTGGCAGCCATCACCTTTTCCATAAACTCATCGTGGATTGTTTCTTCAACCAATAAGCGAGTCCCCGCAGTACAGGTTTGACCGCTATTATAAAAGACGGCTGTTGCTGCCATCCCTGCCGCCGCATCCAGATCCGCATCGGCAAAAATAATATTCGGGCTTTTACCACCCAATTCTAAAAAGGTTCGCTTTAGATTTGACTGACCGGAGTATTCCATTAACTGCTTACCTACCGGCGTAGAACCGGTAAAGGTTTGGCCGTCAATATCCATATGCAGGGCTAAGTGTGAACCCAACTTGCCACCGGGTCCCGGCAGCACATGCAATACACCATCGGGTAAACCGGCCTCACTGGCTAGTTCGGCAATACGCAATGCCGTAAGCGGCGTGTTAGATGCAGGTTTTACAATCACAGAATTACCGGTCGCCAGTGCTGGCGCTACTTTCCAGGCGGTGGTCGACAATGGAAAATTCCAGGGTACGATGGCCGCGACAACCCCTAGCGGTAAGCGGCTAACCAGTGCCAGAGTACCATCGGGTGTCGGCGCAATTTGCTCATAGACTTTATCAATGGCTTCACCACTCCAGCGAATACAGCGTGAAGCCCCAAAGGCATCGACATTAAGCGTATCGGAAATGGGCTTGCCCACATCCAGACACTCCAGCAGAGCCAACTCATAAGCGTGCTTATCAATCAGCTCTGCCCAGCGCACCAGTACCATCTTACGGTCCGAGGGCGCCATCTTTGACCACACCCCGGACTCAAAAGCCTTGCGGGCACTGCTGATAGCCAGGTCTGCATCCTCAGCACCACAGCTGGCAACATCCGCCAGAGCCTGACCTGTAGCAGGGTTAATCGTAGGACGGGTTGCGCCGGAAAGTGCATCCACATAGCGGCCATTAATAAAGGCTCGACCCTCTATTTTGATAGTCTCTGCCCGCGCCTGCCAATCGGCCAAGGTTAAATCACTCATAGCTGCCTCTGATCTGTTTCCGGTTAGTGGTAGTGTTTTTATATGGCAGCTATCATACACGCAGGGCCATCTATAAAGCAGAGATATTATCCTTAAAAACACGCATTTTCAGGCTTTTATAGGATAAATGTCACGAAAGCAGAATCTATCACCAGACCGGATAACAATATCGGTTAAAACACCTTGGGTCATGGTTTAAGGGCCAAGCCCGTGATAGCATTTGCGCATTATAAAAGACAAAGATAAGAGCCTGTTTTCTCTATGTTACCCACTGAAATCACCAAAGCGACCTTTGAAGAAGCCCTGCAATTAATTAATAACGGCAAGCTGCAACCAGCCATTGCCTTATGCCAGCGAGCACTGGAAAGAACCCCTGACGATATCAATATGACAGCGTTACTTGGCGCTGTTTTTTTGCAATCCAATAACTACCAAGCCGCTGAAGACTATCTCAAGAAAGCCATCGATCTGGCCCCGGCTTTTGCCAAACCCCATGAAGACCTGGGTATTCTGCTGGTCAATCTAAAGCGCGAAGAGGAAGCCATTCCTCTATTACAAAAAGCGGTGCGACTGGACCCATCACTGGAATCTGCCAATTTTAATCTGGGCAAGGCGCTGGCCGCCTGTGGCCGGGGAGCCGAAGCCGATAAAGCCTATGAGGCCGCCTTTGATTTAAACCCGGAAAGAAAAGCCATGGCAATGGCTGCCGAACATCACCGCCGTGGCGAAGACGATAAAGCGGAACAGCTATACCGCCAAGTACTGCAAAAGAACCCACAGAATGTGGATGCTATGCGACTGTTAGCCCTGCTTGCCTGCAACGCCAGCCACTTTGATGATGCAGAACGCATGCTACGTAAAGCGATTGATATTGCACCCGATTTTTTAGGCGCTTATATGGATTTGGGTAAAATCCTAAAAGATATGGACCGCCTCGAGGAAGCCATCGACTGTTTTAGACGATCCGTTGCTCTGGCGCCCAATAATTTTAAACCACAAATGCAGTTGGCCAGTGCATTGGCACCGGCGGCATTAAATATTGAAGCGGTAACGGCTCACCAGCGAGCCCTGGAAATTACTCCCAATCACCCGGGTGCCCTGCTCGGCCTCGGCCACGCCCTGAAAACCGCAGGCAGACAAGCCGAAGGCATAGAAGCCTATGAGCAATGCATTAAAGTACGCCCCGACAATGGCGAAACCTACTGGAGTCTGGCCAACTTAAAAACCTATACCTTCCGCGATGACCAGATTGAAGAAATGGAACAGCGGGTGCGCACGGAAGGGCTGGACCCCAATGCAGAAATTAATTTTCTGTTTGCACTGGGCAAGGCCTATGAAGATAGAAAAGACTATACAAAGTCCTGGCAGTACTATGAAGAAGGCAATGAAAAGCAGCGTATGTCGGTTGGCTATGACCCGGTACTGACTGAAGTGCAAAATACCGATATTATCAATACCTTCTCCAAAGAATTTTTTGACAGCCATAAAGGTATGGGTAACCCGGACCCTTCGCCTATTTTTATTTTGGGTCTACCCCGCTCCGGGTCCACCTTACTGGAACAGATTATCGCCAGCCACTCTATGGTGGAAGGCACCAGTGAGCTACCTTATCTTGGCCGCATTGCCACCTCCATGAACCGCAATCGCGCCGATGGTATTAATTACCCGGAAGCCGTATTGGAACTAAAAGACAAACACTTTGACCAACTGGGCGAAAAGTATTTACAAAAAGCCAAAATGCATCGAATAGAAGGCAAGCCGTTTTTTATCGATAAAATGCCCAATAACTTTCCCAATATTGGCCTGCTGCATAGCATTTTACCCAACGCCAAAATTATTGATGCTCGTCGGCATCCGCTGGATAGCTGTTTTGGTAACTTTAAACAGCTGTATGCCAAAGGCCAAAATTTCACCTATGACCTGTCTGATATCGGCGAATACTTTTTACAGTACCAGCGCATGATGGACCATTGGGATGAGGTATTGCCGGGCAGAGTACTGCACTGTCAGTATGAAGATACCGTTAACGATTTGGAAAATCAGGTTAAACGCATTCTTGAATATTGCGGCCTGCCCTGGGAAGACGGCTGCGTTAATTACCACCAGAATGATCGCGTGGTTCGCACTGCCAGCTCGGAACAGGTGCGCCAACCTATTTATAACAAGAGTATTGGCACCTGGCGCCGCTACGAATCAGAGTTGGATGAATTACTTGATGTGCTAGAGCCGGTTTTACCGCTCTATGAAAAATATATGCCCAATCAATAGGGCCATACTTCCAGACCGTGGATTGCATTGCGAATATCCATAGTCAGGTTAACTGTCTTAACGGTTTTCAAGCGATCAAAGTCGTGCAATGCAATGGTTGAGGGAGACGAACCCGCCGCCACCAAACCACCACCGAGCTCACACAAACCACGGCCAAAACCCGCCCGAGCTATCCGGGAGTCATCCAGCTTGGCATGGGTTAACTGGCCAGGATCAAACTGAGGCACTTCAAAGCTGAATTGTTGCTCCTGCTCGATATAGCGCACCCGGTCTGTGGCGGTATCATTATATAAAACCCCCTCGCGAAACGGTCTGGCATTGTGGATACCGGTGGGCAAACGCGCATAACGCTGAATGGTTTTACCGTTAAACATATACAGCGCTTTGGTTCGCAGGCCGCTAAAGAACAAACCTTTGCTGCTACAGAAAACATTATTAACATGTAAGGTATTGCTTGGGGCTGGCCCTTTTTCCGATTTGGGGTCAAAGGGCCTGCCTTGTACCTGCCCCTCGATATCCACCAGGTGCAAGCCAAAACAAAATTCATTGTTATCCAAATCAAAACCAAGAATAGCGTCAAACCCGGTCGAGGTTATATACAGGCGACGCTTATGTACCATAATTTCGTGTGCATGCATCAAATAAGGGCATTTATAGGAGGCGATTTTTTTAAACTGCGGTGTATAAACAAATATCTCATTACTGGCCGCAATAAAAACCCGATCACCATCAAAGGCAATACCCCGCAAGCCCCGGTCCCAACCTCTGCCCTGCCAATCGATATCGGTCGTATTCCAGTCAATAACCTGATTAACCGCCTCACGATCAAAATCTATTAAATACACTCCACCATGGCTTTCACCCTGGTTACTGCCGCGAACCACCGAGGTGGCAATTAGTTTGCTCATAGGGACGTCTTTATGATTGTGACGGAGGAATATAGTCAAAGATAAAGGTGATTCTACCCTCTTTACCTTTATTCATAACGCTGTGCTGTTTTTGGTTGTTGATTTCATAGGCATGACCCACCTCAAATTTATAGGGTCTGCCATCAATCATAAAACGCACTCTGGGGTTGGTGGTAATGGGGATATGGATACGGTGGCCAGCGTGAAAAGACGGATGCGCATCTCTATGGGGCTTGATAATACCGCCGGGAATTAATTTAGCCGCCATCGCACGAATAATGGTACCCCCTGGCTGATAGTGCTGCTTGATAATGTCATGCATTAAGGGAATGGCCACCTCAGATAGAAGGTCCCAGCCCGCCTCTTTGCTAACCTCAATATTCGGCCAACCGGAGCCATCGGTAAATATCAGCACGATCGATTCGGTCAGGGTGTGAACATCATATTGTTGCTGACGATAGGTATTGGACTTCCAGAGCTCTTCATCCAGCGCCAAAATTGCATCACTTAATGCAGTTTGATCTACCGGACCCAAGTCTTTAAGGGGAACTTCGATATCCATAGGCAACCTTTATTATTAGCAGAGCGGAGAACGATAAAGTTCTAGTGGATAACAGTCAACCGCCAGCAGACAGGTAATCGTTCTGAATTAGTTATTTAAAAGAAGATATTCTCCTTAAAATAGTATGCAACGCTATCTTCTCCGTAAGGTTTTCGACTTGGCTACACATCGCTATTTAACTATAAAAAAATGAATGACGGTTCATTCATAAAAATATCGATTTAGCTATTGGCATTTAAGTTGCTATCGTATACGATCGGAAAAAACCTGGAATACTATAAAAATAGAGACCGCCCAATGAACAATAAGACGCCGTCTGTTAGCCCAGTTCCATTTCGCAGAAAAGTACTTAGCGTGGTTATTTCAAGCGCTATCTTAGGCATCCAAGCCTCTCATGCCCAAGTGCTGGAAGAAGTGATTGTTACTTCAACCAAGCAACTGCAAAACATTCAGGATATTCCACAGGCGATTACCGCTTTTACCACCGAAGATATCGAGCGCCGTGGTTTTGTGGATATCGACGATTATGCCAAAGCGATTCCCAGCCTGTCATTTTCACGACGTGAACCCGGTGGTACTTCCGTAGTTTTCCGGGGTGTTGCTGCCTCCGGCATCCAGTTCAATACCAACCCTTCCAGCTCTGTGTATCTCGATGAACAACCCGTTACATCGGCCGGTGTTAACCCTAACCCACGGATGATCGACATTGAGCGTCTGGAAGCACTGAGCGGACCACAGGGTACTTTATTTGGTGATGCATCCCAATCTGGTGCATTACGTATCATTACCAACAAGCCCAATACCGGTCAGTTTGAAGCCTGGGTTGAAGTGGGCGGTGCTTATGTCGAGCACAGTGACGACTACGATACCGATATCAGCGCAATGGTTAATATCCCCATAAGCGAAAATGTTGCACTGCGTTTAGTTGGCTTTAGTTCAGAAGAAGCGGGTTATGTAGACAATGTACTGGGGTCAAGCCAGCCAGATGCCTATCTGCAAAACCGCATTGATGGCGGCTTTGACGTTGGTACGCCTTTCGACAACGCCAAGCAAGTTGATAAAGACGTTAACTCCGGCAGTGCCTATGGCGGCCGCGCCAATCTACGTATTGAACCCAACGACGACTGGATTATAGATTTAACCGCTATTTTCCAAAACACCGAATCTGATGGTTTTAGTGATACTGACTTTAATGCCGGTTCTTTAGAGCAAATTCGTTTTAATGAAGAAACCAGTGAAGACGAATGGTACCAGCTAGGTATTAACCTTGAAGGTGACCTGGGCTTTGCTGAGACCGTAGTCTCCCTCTCCTATTTTGACCGTGACTGGCGCTATGACGCCGATGCCACAGACTACCTGTTTGCCTTTGACCAGATTTATGACCCCACCTATGTCAGCTACTACGGTTATACCACCAGTATTTATGACTTTAATGGCACCCCAAGAGCCAATGCCTTCAATGCTGAAAAAGATGAGCGCTGGAGCTTTGAAGCGCGCCTCGCTTTTGAAGATCAAGATGAAGGTCGCTGGAATGCCATAGTAGGTACTTTCTATAACAAGACTGAAAAAGAGACCAGCTTTGGCTCATTGGTCGATGGTTATGGTGATACCCCTGCGGCTTACTACCTGAACTACACCACGTACACACCGTCACTGAATAATCTCCCTGCCGGTAGCTGGTATGGCACCACCAATGACACTTGGTTCTTTGGCGAGTACGACCAAACCATTGAAGATCTGGGTGTATTTGGTGAAGGTAACTACGATGTTACTGAGAAATTTACTGTAACGCTGGGTGGTCGCTGGTATAAGAACGAACGTGAGTTCTCGATTCTACAAGGTAGCCTGCAACAGGCAGGGACACCGAGTTTCGATACGGACTATATCTCCAATATCGGTGATACCGAGTCTGACGAAACCGGCTTTGTGCCCAAAGTCAGCGTCAAGTATCAGGTTGACGATGATAAGCTAGTCTACGGTACTTACTCTGAGGGTTTCCGAAGTGGTGGCGGTAATGCGGTAAGGCCATCCTCGGTTATTGATAATGGCTATGACTCCGATTATCTGATCAACTATGAACTCGGCGCCAAAACGACATGGCTAAACAACGCCCTGAGATTTAATGTGATTGTCTACCATATGATATGGGAAGATATACAGATACAGGTCGAAGATCCTCAAGTCGATGTCTTCTCGACGGGTATTGTTAACTTCCCCGAGGCTGAGATCGATGGTATCGAATTCGATATTGCCTGGGCTGCGGCAGAGCGATTAGAACTGTCTATGAACTATGCCTATGTGGATGCAGCTATCTCCGAAGATGCCACCATCTTTGAAGATACCGGCACCGCACTGGAAGTCAGCGAGGGTACCCAATTACCCATCACCCCTGACCATAAAGGCGCATTTTCCGCTGAATACTTCTTTGCTCAACCGATACTGGGCGGTGATGTTTACGCCAGACTGGACTATGCCTATGTCGGTAAATCCGTTAACTCCCTCTCCGGTTTTGGGGCCACCAGTTTTATCTCTGAACCAACAGAGCAGGAGTCTTACGAAACCATTGACCTGAAACTCGGTTATGACAATGACGACTGGAGCGCTTCTCTGTATGTGAAAAATCTCACCGACGAAGAAGTTACTCTCTATGCCAGTGATCGCTGGGTTAAACAACGAAGATCGGTGAATAAGCCAATGAGCGTTGGCTTCTCGATAAGGCGAAACTTCGACTAAATAAAAAAGCCCTGACATATGACATATGTCAGGGCTTTTTTTTGACTGAAATAAACCTATGGGCCAACCTCAACTTTAAGCTTTAAACCCAGACCTTCAATAATTTTAGTCAAACTCGCAAGCTTTGGATTACCTGTGGCAGACAGGGTTTTGTAGAGGCTTTCACGACCCAGCGCCGATCGTTGGGCCAAACCTGCAATACCCCCCTCTTGCGCTTCCGCCAGATGCCGTAGCGCCATAAGAATAACGGCGGCATCCGCCTCTTCCAGCGCCTGATTTAAATAAGCAGCCGCTACAGCAGGGTCTCGTAGCTGCTCATCATGTGTTTCCCTAATAGTAGTCACCATCATTATTTCTCCTTTGATAGTCATGCCAACGGGCTTTAGCTTTTTTGATATCTTGACTTTGCGACGATTTATCACCGCCGCACAATAATAAATAGACCAAGCGACCTTGCTTGCCAAAATAGATACGGTAGCCCGGGCCATAGTGAATACGTAACTCACTAAGCCCCTCACCAATGGGCTCAACATCAGCAAACAGACCCAATTCCATTTTATCAACCTGTAAGATAATTTTAGCCTTGGCTCTGGGGTCCCTCAGGTGTTTTAGCCAGCGGGCATAAGGGCTGCGGCCAAAGATATCTCTATATTCATAGACAGTGCATTTCATAGTAAGCACTCCCCGGAATTGTATCCCAAAAGATACAGATTGCAACAGGCAATACCTATATTTTTAACAACAGAGATTAAGTGAAATAACGACATAGATAACTCCTTTTATTGAGAGGCAACACATCCTGCGTGCCTTTACACCATACCGAGCCAGAACTGGCTCAAGAGAAGATTAATTCAATAATCGCACCGCAGCAATAGCCGCGGGCTGCAACTGATCACCACCTTGTTCAACATAGCTGATAATTTGCTGCTTCATGGACTTAGCCCAAAACCTGCGAATATGATCCGCCACTTTTTCACTGGCCACCGTATCATTTTCACCAATAGCAATATTACTGGCGATTTGATTGATCATTTTAATCAGGTGATCTAACTCTGAAGACATAATAAAACTCAGTTAACTCGCTGTTTATGACTGTAAACTACATGCCGCCCTTCTCGGGAAAAACCGATTAAGGTAATACCCGCCTGCTCAGCCATAGTAATCGCCAATGAGGTAGGCGCCGAAACCGCAACCACCATAGCGATACCTGCTTTGGCCGCCTTTTGAATAATCTCATAACTGGCGCGACTGGAGATTACTAAAAAACCCGGCTGTTGAAAAACCGTGGTCTGATACAGGCTACCAATTAATTTATCCAGAGCATTATGACGCCCAACATCCTCACAAGCACCGATCACTTCACCCTGACTGTCACACCAGACTGCACCATGGACGGCCCCGGTTAAAGCTTGCAAAGGCTGGTGCTGCTCAAGTGCAACTGAAGCGTCATCAATCACCTGATGCTCAATGGTAAAGCAGGCTGTATTCACTGCAAACGCTGACTGCAACTGTTGCAAAGATTCTGCACCGCAAATACCACAACCGGTGCGACCTGCCAGATGCCGACGCTTATGTTTCAGCGCCATAAAACGTTGACTGGAAACCTCAATGGCCAACTCAATACCATCGTCCCGATGGTTAACTTCAATGCCATAAATCTCATCGAGCTTATCCACCACGCCTTCGGTCAAACTAAAACCTTTGGCAAAGGCGGATAAATCACTGGGGCTGGCCATCATTACCGCATGGGAGACCCCGTTATAAACCAACGCCACCGCCACCTCTTCAGCCACCGCATCACGGGACTGGCTTAAGGTATTGCCAAACCACTGGTCCACCGTATGCTCACGGGCACCTACTACCGGATGATTATCAGCGTTTTTTTTCTGGCCGCCGGTCATGATTCTTTACTCTGCTCCAAAAAATCAACCTGCTGTTCGGTAAAGGCCTGGAAGCCCGTCTGCCATGACGAGACCTCTGCCACTTTACTGATTTGCACAGCGGTGACTTTATACTCCGGACAATTGGTCGCCCAATCAGAATTATCAGTGGTTACTACATTGGCACCACTCTCAGGGTGGTGGAACGTGGTATAGACCACACCGGGTTGCACCCGGTCAGTAATGGTTGCGGTTAGTACCGTTTGCCCGGCACGACTTTTTACCTCCACCGTATCACCTTCAGTAATACCGCGATCCTCGGCATCGTGGGGATGAATTTCCAGGCGATCCTTTTCATGCCAGTCGACATTGGCGGTGCGACGGGTTTGCGCACCAACATTGTACTGCGACAAAATCCGCCCCGTAGTGAGAATAAATGGAAAACGTTTATTCACCTTCTCATCCGTTGCCACATATTCAGTAATCGCAAAAAAACCTTTGCCACGTACAAACTGGTCGGTATGCATAATCGGCGTACCGTTTGGCGTCTCATCATTACAGGGCCATTGCAAAGACCCCTCTTCTTCTAAACGCTGATAACTGACGCCACTAAAGGTAGGCGTTAGCGCTGCAATCTCATCCATAATTTCAGAGGGGTGCTGATAATCCATGTCATAACCCAAGGCCTTGGATAAAGCGATAGTACCCTCCCAATCCGCTTTACCGCCCAGCGGTGCCATCACTTTACGCACGGGTGATATTCGGCGCTCTGCATTGGTAAAGGTGCCATCTTTTTCCAAGAAGGAGGCGCCCGGTAAAAACACATGGGCAAATTTTGCCGTTTCGTTTAAAAATATATCCTGCACAATCAAACACTCCAGATTGCGCAACGCTGCTTCAACATGATGGGTATTAGGGTCAGACTGGGCAATATCTTCGCCCTGACAGTAAAGCCCTTTATAAGTACCCGCAACAGCAGAGTCCAGCATATTGGGGATACGCAAACCGGGTTCATCCTGAATCGTAACACCCCAGGCCTGCTCAAACTGATGGCGCACAGTGGCATCGGCAACATGGCGGTAACCGGGTAACTCATGGGGAAAAGACCCCATATCGCAGGAGCCCTGCACATTATTTTGGCCCCGCAGAGGATTAACCCCAACACCTTCACGCCCAACATTGCCGGTTAACATCGCAAGGTTAGCAATACCCATAACCATGGTTGAACCCTGACTATGCTCTGTTACACCCAAACCATAATAAATCGCACCGTTCTCTGCGTTGGCATAATCTCTGGCGGCAGCCCTTAAAGTCTCGGCATCAATACCGGTAACCGAGGCCATCGCTTCTGGTGAGTTGCGCTGCTCGGTGATAAAGCTTTTCCATTGCTGGAAAGCCGGCTCTTCACAGCGCTCAGCAATAAAATCATCGGCCGCCAAACCTTCAGTCACAATCACATGCGCCATGGAATTAATAAAGGCGACATTGGTACCCGGCATTAACATTAAATGCTGACCACCAGGAATATGCGGGCTATTTAATAAATCGATACGGCGAGGGTCCGCCACAATTAATTGCGCCCCTTCGCGTAAACGTTTTTTCAAACGCGAGGCAAAAACCGGATGAGCATCCGTTGGGTTGGCACCGATGACCATCACGACATCAGCTTTTTCTACCGAGTCAAAGGTTTGTGTTCCCGCTGATTCACCCAGGGTGGTTTTTAAGCCATAGCCGGTTGGCGAATGACAGACCCGCGCACAGGTATCCACATTATTATTACCAAAAGCGGCACGTACTAATTTTTGTACCAGATAGGTTTCTTCGTTAGTACAACGAGACGAAGTAATGCCGCCAACACTGTCTTGACCATATTGCTGCTGAATATCCTTAATCCGTTTAGCGGCAAAGTTTACCGCCTCATCCCAGGATACCTGCTGCCAAGGTTCGTCAATGCTATTGCGAATCATCGGCTCGGTAACACGGTCTTTATGGTTGGCATAGCCAAAGGCAAAGCGGCCTTTCACACAGGAGTGACCCCGATTGGCTTCACCGCCTTTATAAGGCACCATGCGCACCACCTGGTCGCCTTTGACCTCTGCTTTAAAGGCACAGCCCACCCCACAATAAGCACAGGTCGTGACCACACTATTTTCTGGCTGGCCATGATCAACAACGGACTTTTCCATCAGTGTTGAAGTCGGGCAAGCCTGTACACAGGCACCACAGGAAACACATTCAGAATCCATAAAGGCTTCGTCCTGCCCCGCCGCCACTTTAGAATCAAAACCACGGCCATCGATGGTTAAGGCAAAAGTCCCCTGCACCTCTTCACAGGCCCGAACACAACGGGAGCAGACAATGCACTTGCTGGCATCAAAGGTAAAATACGGGTTGCTGGTATCTTTTTCTGCGGCTAAATGATTTTCACCCTCAAAGCCATAACGGACTTCTCGCAAGCCCACTTCGCCAGCCACATCTTGTAATTCACAATCACCATTGGCGGGACAGGTTAAACAGTCCAGCGGATGATCTGAAATATAAAGCTCCATCACGTTGCGACGCAGTTTGGCGATTTTTTGATTTTGTGTGCTAACGACTAAACCTTCTTCTACCGGCGTGGTACAGGAAGCAGGAAAACCTTTACGGCCCTCTATTTCAACCAAACAAACACGACAGGAGCCAAATGCTTCAACAGAATCGGTGGCACACAGTTTGGGGATACGAATATCGGACAAGGCTGCGGCACGCATAATCGAAGTACCCGCAGGCACCACCACTTCGCGACCATCTATCAGCAAGCTCACTAACGCTTCGGCTTGTTCGCCGTTCGGGATAACAGAAGGAGTACCATAATCTGTATTCGGATCAATATCAGTTTCAGGATTAAAGTATTGCAACATTATTTAGACCTCTTCCTGAACGGTAAAATCGTTTGGAAAATGCTGTAGCGCACTCATCACCGGAAATGGCGTCATCCCGCCCATGGCGCAGAGTGAGCCATTGATCATGGTGTCACAGAGATCCGTCAGCAATTCGATATTGTTTTCTTTTTCATCGCCGTTGCGGATTTTATCAATCACTTCAACACCGCGGGTTGAGCCAATACGGCAAGGGGTACATTTACCACAGGACTCTATCGCACAGAACTCCATCGAGAATCTGGCCTGTTCACCCATATCAACGCTCTCGTCAAACACCACAACACCACCGTGCCCAAGTACTGCATTAATACCGGCAAAGGCTTCGTAATCCAGCGGCGTCTGCCATTGACTCTCGGGGAGATAAGCGCCTAAGGGGCCACCGACCTGCACCGCTTTAATGGGCCTGCCACTGCGTGTACCGCCACCAAAATCATTAAGCAGCGTAGATAAACCTGGGCCAAACGCCAATTCAACCAAACCGGGCCGCTGAATATTGCCAGCCAACTGAAACGGTAATGTACCCAGTGAGCGACCTACCCCGATAGTTTTATAATGTTCTGCTCCCCTGGCTAAAATAATCGGCACGGTGGCCAGAGAAATCACATTATTAATCACCGTAGGCTTGCCAAATAAACCGGTAATCGCCGGTAATGGCGGCTTGGCACGAACCATACCGCGCTTGCCTTCCAGACTTTCCAATAAAGCGGTTTCTTCACCACAGATATAGGCACCGGCACCCAGTCTCACTTCAAGGTGAAAGCTTTTTCCACTGCCGCGGATATTATCACCCAGATACTGGTTGGCTTCGGCGATGGCCAGCGCCTGCTGTAACACCTCATCAGCCAGACGGTATTCTTCGCGCAAATAGATATAACCTTTATTGGCGCCCACCGCCAAACCGGCAATGGTCATGCCTTCAATTAAGGTAAAGGGATCACTTTCCATTAACATCCGGTCAGCATAGGTACCGGAGTCGCCTTCATCGGCATTGCACACAATATATTTTTGTTCGGCTTGCGTATTCAGTACAGTCTGCCATTTAATCCCCGCCGGAAAAGCCGCGCCGCCGCGACCCCGTAACCCCGAATCGGCAACAGTAGTAACAATAGCTTGAGCGGATAAACCCAACGCATTATGTAAACCATCAAAACCACCGTTAGCGCAATACTCATCGAGTGAAAGCGGATCAATCACTCCAACACGGGAAAAGGTTAAACGCTGTTGGTTTTTTAAATACTCTATCTCTTCAGTTAAGCCTAAATATAAGGGGTGATCACTGTTGCCTGACCAGCATCCCCCATCCATTAAACTTTCAACATCATCGACAGTGACAGGCCCATAGGCCACACGCCCCTGCTCTGTTGCCACTTCAATCATGGGCTCTAACCAGTACAGGCCGCGGGAGCCATTACGCGTAATATGCAGGGGCAATGTATTATCTTCAGCGTAGTGACTGATCGCCTCCGCCACTTTATCAGCGCCTAACGATAAAGCCGTTGTGTCACGGGGGATATACATTTTAGGGGTGGCAACAGCACTCATTGGACAGCCACCTTTTGTGTGGTTAATTCGCTCAGCAATTGCTCAAATTTCTTGTTATCCATATTACCGATCACATCCTGCCCCACCCTGACAGAAGGTGAGCAGGCGCAATTACCGAGACAATAAACCGGCTCCAGAGTAATTTCGCCATCGGCGGTGGTTTGGTGGTAATCAATCTTTAGGCTGGCTTTGGCGTAGGATTCCAGCGCTCGGCTTCCCATCGCCTGACAGGACTCAGCGCGGCAAATCTGCACCACATGATTGCCCGCAGGTGCAGAGCGAAAGTAGTGATAAAAACTCACCACACCATGTACCTCGGCCCGGGACAGATGCAACGCTTCGGCTATCAGTGGCAGAGAGTCGGGGGGGATATAACCGAGCTTATCCTGAATGGCATGTAGAATCGGCAGGAGCGCACCCGGTTTATGCTGGTATTGCGTGACAATTGAACGAATCTCA